>NZ_JBAMDE010000007.1:0-218406 GCF_036961585.1 Bacillus sp. JHAA
TCTAAACGGGGCGCTTTTTTTTATTGCAATTTCTCCAGCTGATCCTGAAATTGGTGCAGCTGCTGACGTTCTGCATCCGTCGAATTGGCGTACGCGGAAGACACGGCGTTTTTGGCGCGTGAGACAGCTTTTTCCTGATCGCCGTCCTCGAAACCGTTAGCAATCATGACGGCCTGCTGGACAAATGACTTGGCTTGAGAAAACAGTTCGTTTCTCATTAAAAGTCAACCTGCCTTTCAGCCGAATCTTTTGCTGCATCATGCTGTGCTTCCTCTAATGTAGACCGATATGGAAATCTTGCGTCATGAAGACTGACAGAGTCCTTGCCTTGCTGAATAAACCGTTTTGATTTGTTTCGTTTACCCATTGCAATGTCCCCCTTCCATATTTAGACGAGATGAGTCGTCTGTTTTAGTATGGGCGGAAGGCTTTGTGTTATGAGCGGCAAAACCTCACAGGGAGAAATAGGATTTTAAAAATTCGGCGATTCCGTCCGCTTCATTTGATCCCGTGACGCGGTCGGCGGCCTGTTTGACTTCATCCGTGCCGTTTCCCATCGCTACGCCGCACCCGGCAAACCGGAGCATTTCAAGATCGTTGTCTTCGTCGCCGAACGCGATGATCCGTTCTCTCGGCACTTGGTAATAGTCGCTGATTTTCTTCAGGCCGACCGCTTTATTCATCCCGTGTTTAATGATTTCAATCACATGCCACGGAGCCGCCCATCTTCTGTGGTCAATGACCTCGGCGTGCACATCGGATAAATGTGCGCGTATATCCGCGACGTCCTCTTCCTTTGCATGAATCAATACGGACGTTACATCCTCCTTGACCGTTTCACGCAGATCGCCGAATGTGACATTCGCCGTATTCATATGAAACGCCTCAATTAAATGCTCATCATGATAATGGAAGTACACATCGTCAATGACCTCAGCGAGCACATTATGTATTTGATAGGTCTCTGTAAGTTCGGCAAGCTGTCTGACCACATCGACCGATAAAGACGTGTGGTAGCGTCCCCATGATTCGTCTTTCGGGTGGTGGACAAATGCCCCGTTAAAATTGACAATCGGCGTTGTCAGCCCAAGCTCGTCATAATACATCGAACTGGAACGGAAAGGGCGCCCGGTTGAGATGCAGACATGATGGCCCGCTTCTTTCAGCTTCTGAATTGTCCGTGCCGTTTCAGGGGAAATGGTTTTATCGTCTTTTAATAAAGTTCCATCCAGATCTAAGGCGATGAGATAAGGTTTTGTCTCCATAAATAACTCCTTTTGTCATATAATTTGCTGTTTTTCACTTATGTACAGTGTAGCTTTTTACCATCTTTATTGTCTACATGTTACACTTATGATTATGGTTATCCTAAGGAGGGAGTCAACGTGATTCTTATTGATCATCAAACCGTATCAGGCATTCCGTTTTTACATATTGTAAAAGAAGAAAATCGGGACCGTCCCGCTCCCCTTGTTTTCTTTATCCACGGTTTTACAAGCGCGAAGGAGCATAATCTTCATTTCGCTTACCTGCTTGCTGAAAAGGGCTTCAGGGCGGTGCTGCCGGAAGCTCTTTACCACGGTGAACGCGCTGAACAGCTGTCAGCAGAAGAGCTCGCCGTCCATTTTTGGGACATTGTATTAAATGAAATTGAGGAGCTTGACGTGCTGAAAAAGGATTTTGAAGCGCGCGGTCTGATTGAAGACGGGCGGATCGGTCTTGCGGGCACGTCAATGGGCGGAATTACGACATTCGGCGCGATGGCCGCGTATGATTGGGTCAAAGCCGGCGTCAGTCTGATGGGAAGCCCGAACTATACGGCGTTTTTTCAGCAGCAGATTGACCACATTCAAAAGCAGGACATCGACATTGACGTCACAAAAGAACAGGTCGATGAACTGTTTGCGCGGCTCAAACCGTTCGATCTCAGTCTGGAACCGGAAAAACTCCGCAGCCGCCCGCTGCTGTTCTGGCACGGCGTTCAAGACAAAGTCGTTCCGTATGCACCGACCCGCGGCTTTTATGAAACGATTAAACCTCATTACAGCAGCCGGCCCGACCATCTTCAGTTTCTGAAAGACGAACGGGCTGATCATAAAGTCCCGAGATACGCCGTTTTAGAAACCGTCGCCTGGTTCGATAAGCATTTATAAAGCACAAAGGTGTTAACAAAAGCCGCTTTTACGTTATACTGAGGAAAAAGGAGTGATGGAACGTGGAAGAAGCATTAAAAGAAAACATCATGGGCGCCTTGGAGCAGGTTGTTGACCCTGAGCTCGGCGTCGATATCGTCAATCTCGGCCTTGTATACGACGTTGATATGGATGACGACGGCCTCACGCACGTTACGATGACACTGACATCAATGGGGTGCCCGCTCGCTCCGATCATCGTCGACGAGGTGAAAAAAGCGCTCGCCGACATTCCGGATGTAAAAGAGACGGAGGTCCACATCGTCTGGAATCCGCCTTGGACAAGAGACAAAATGTCACGCTACGCAAAAATCGCATTAGGGATTCAGTAATAAGAAAATGCACCTCGGATTTTAGGTACATCCTAAAGTTTGGAGGTGCTTTTCTTTTGTCTGCATTTACAAGGAAAAAATCAACGCGGATAAGCGACAGTGAGGGTTTGTTTTGGATCGCAAACAAACCTTTAAATATAAAATTTCATATGAGGTTTATCTTTTTTGTAATAGGACAGTCTGTCTTGGAGTGTACCTGTGTGGAATTCAAATTTATGTCCATCGGGATCAGTAAAATAAATTGACTTTTGATCTTGCTTATCCCTAGGACGCCCATTTAATATATTTACATTTAGATTTTTTAACCTTTGATGTATTGCATCAAAATCTTTTGGGTCAATTGTAAAGGCCATATGCGTATAAGATTTATGTATTTCATTTCTTGGTATATCCGCCTCTAAGTTAAGTGCAAGCCAAAGCCCGTTCAGATCAAAATATGCTGTCTTTTGTCCTTTAACCAGGAGCTGTGCATGAAATACTTTTTCATAAAATTCTATAGATTTTTCCAAATTTGAAACAGAAAAAAGAAGATGATTGATTCCTTTTATGTTTATTTTCTCCACCTCATTTAACATGTTTGTTTGAAACAATCCCTCTGGTAATACATCTGCATATATATCGATTATATACTGACTAAAAAATCATTTTAAGGATTTCTGTGGATTTTTATGCCCGGTGTTTTCCGGCTGACCGTTTCGAGCTGTACTAAACATGATTCTGTCGGGCGCCGTTCTGTCTGCTTTGCCGCTGCAGACCGGCGTGCGGAAAGAAGGGCAAGTCACTAAAAAAACCCGAGTTTCCCACCATTCGGGGTTTTTTGCGGTATCGGGTTAAAAAGGAAAAAAACGGACGTGAGGCATGATATAATAGACCGGCTGCATGCGAGGGAGGAATCCATGAAGAAAAAACTACTTCTCATTATCCTTAGCATTCTTGTTTATACGGCGCTGTTCGCTGTTTCCGCTTTTCACAAAGAGCCGGTGCAGCAGGCAGGGACAATGACGGATGTCAGCCGTCTCATGCCCGTGAAAATTAAGCAGACGGTCAAAGGAAAAGAGAAAGAAACATTGGTCGAAACCATTAAGGAAGCAAAGAGAAAGCATCTGAAGATCTCAATCGCAGGCGCCCAGCACTCAATGGGCGGCCAGACGTATTATGAAGACGGTATCGTTCTCGACATGACGGGCTACAACAAAATACTCGGTCTCGACCGAAAGAAAAAAATCATCAGGGTGCAGACGGGAGCGACGTGGAATGATATTCAGCGCTATGTCAATCCATACGGGCTCGCGGTAAAAGTCATGCAATCGCAAAACATTTTTACGATCGGCGGCTCACTGAGCGCCAACGCCCACGGCCGGGATATCCGGTACGGTTCGCTGATTGATACGGTCAAATCGTTTCATCTTTTAAAGGCGGACGGCAAAGTCATCACCGTTACTCCGAAAGATGACCTGTTTTCAGCCGTCATCGGCGGCTACGGCCTGTTCGGCGTCATCCTTGACGCGGATATTGAGCTGACGGATGATGAGCTTTATGAAATGAAAACGAAACGCATGAACGCTGATACATACAGTCAATATTTTACGCAGCATGTTCGGCGCAACCCCGCCGTGCGCATGCATCTCGCGCGGATCGCAACAGGGGATAAAGGCTTTTTGCACGATATGTATGTGACTGATTACACACTCTCAGACAACCAGAAAGAATTAAAGCGGCACAATGAACTGAAAGAAGATGAGCATCCGGCGCTGACGAAATTCGCGCTCGGCCTCTCCCGCCGGTATGACTGGGGCAGAAATTGGTTCTGGTCAACCCAGCAGTCTTATTTTCTCAGCCAAAACGGCGTGAAAGTCTCCAGGAACAATGTCATGCGGTCAGAATCGAAATTTTTGGAATATGAAAACACAGACAACACCGATGTGCTGCAAGAATACTTCGTGCCAGTCGGCGAATTTGCGCCGTACATTCATGATTTACGCAAGACGCTGTCACATGAAGATCTCAATCTCGTAAATATTACGATCCGCTATGTGCAAAAAAATGAAAAAGCCGATCTGTCATACGCAAAGGAAGACATGTTTTCACTCGTTCTTTTAATCAATGAAGGGTTTTCAACAGACAGCCAGGCGAGTGCGGCGCGGATTGTCAGAAAAATGACGGATACGGCATTGCGCCACCGCGGCAGTTATTATCTCCCGTATATGCTGTATCAAACGAAAGAGCAGATGCGCGAGGCATATCCGAAAAGCGATATGTTCTTTCAGAAAAAACACAAATATGATCCGGATGACTTGTTTATGAATTATTTTTATCAGAGGTACAAATCATGAAACACAACCATTTAAAATGGCTGATCCTGTCTCAGAGCAGTGTCTTTTTTGCCGGCAGCCTGATCTTTCCGTTTTATATTTTATTTATTAAAAACATCGGTTCCAGCTACACGCAATTCGGTCTCTCATACGGCTTGTTCGGCTTGAGCGGCGCATTGATTCATCCGCTGCTCGGCCGGCTGTCGGCAAGACTGGATTCCCGCTGGTTCCTTATGGCAAATTCGTGGGGGATGGCGGTGCTTCTTCTGACGCTCCCGCACATTACCGGCGTGCACCAGGTTTATGTTGTGCAGGTGCTTTTGGGCCTGTTCGGCGCGATGCAAAAACACGGCGAGAAAATCATGATCGCCGATTACACCGACGGCGGGGAGCGGGGAAAAAAAGTCGGCAGCTATCATTTCTGGACGGCCGTATTTTCAGCTGCCGCCATTATTCTCGGCGGGTTTCTCGCTGATTTCTTTACGGTTTATATTATCTTTTACGCCAGCTCCGTGCTGTTTTTTATAAGCGGGCTGATGATGCTGAAAAAAACAGGCTGATCCGATCAGCCTGTTTTTCTTATGCCCCCCTCGATCGAGAGGGGGTTTTTTGTCAGCGAAAACAGATGGAAAATGAATGAAAAAATATTAAATATACAATTGAATTAATTTTTATTCATGTTATAATGTTAAATAATTTCACAAAAACCAAGAAGGTGAACCCGTTGAAAATAGGTATTATAGGCGCGACTGGTTATGGAGGCGCCGAACTTGTCAGGATTCTTAACCATCACCCTTATGCAGAAGATTGTATATTATATTCATCGAGCGACGAAGGAAAAGAATATGCCGCTTCATATCCGCATTTGAGGAATATAGCGTCACAATCACTTCGGCCGCTTCATATAGAAACGATCCGAAACGAAATTGATGTCATGTTCATAGCCGCGCCGCCCGGCGTTTCCGGAGAGTGGTCGCCCAAGCTGGCGGAGGCGGGCATCCCGGTCATTGATCTATCCGGCGATCTGCGCATTCAAAACCCGGCCGTGTATGAAAAGTGGTATAAGCGGAAGGCCGCTCCGAAAGGAACGATTCAAAGCGCGGTTTACGGTTTAGCTGAACTGCAAAAAGAAGAGATTCAGACTGCAAAGCTGATTGCCAATCCGGGATGTTTTCCGACGGCTGTGCTGCTCGGGCTCGCCCCGCTGGCGAAGAATAAGCTTTTACAAGATTCATTTCTGATTGTTGATGCGAAAACGGGCGTATCCGGCGCCGGCCGAAAAGCATCCATGGGCACTCATTATTCTGAGCTGAATGATAATTTCAAAATTTATAAGGTTAATGAGCATCAGCATACTCCGGAAATTGAACAGCAATTAGCGGCTTGGCAGCCCGGCACAGGCCCGATCACGTTTTCCGCTCATTTGGCGCCGATGACAAGGGGCATTATGGCGACGATGTATACGGAGGCTCCTCCGGGTATGTCTGCTGCACAGGTAAGAGAATTGTATTCCGAATTCTACAAAGATTCATATTTTGTCAGAATCAGGCCGGAAGGTGAATTTCCGGCGACGAAAGAGGTATACGGCAGCAATTTTTGTGATATCAGTGTCACTGTGGATGAAAGAACAAACCGTGCCACCATCGTTTCTGTCATAGATAATCTGATGAAAGGCGCCGCAGGGCAGGCGGTTCAAAATTTAAATATCATGAATGGCTGGCAGGAAGAAACGGGACTTACGATGACGCCAGTCTATCCATAGAACGAAAGAGGGATTCAAAAATATGATTCAGCTGAGTGAGGAAATCACGAAAATAAAAGGCGGCGTATCCTCGCCGAAAGGATTTGAGGCAAAGGGCGTGCACTGCGGTCTGCGCTATTCAAAAAAAGATCTCGGAGCGATTATCAGCGAAGCGCCTGCAGTCAGTGCAGCGGTATATACGCAGAGCCATTTTCAGGCAGCGCCGCTGAAAGTGACGCAAGCCAGCCTGAAAAAAGAGGGTGTGCTTCAGGCGGTTATCGTCAACAGCGCGATTGCCAACGCCTGTACGGGAGACCAAGGATTAAAGGACGCCTATGAAATGCGGGACGGCTTCGCGAGCCAGCTCGGCATTGAGCCGGAGCTTGTTGCGGTTTCGTCAACCGGGGTGATCGGCGAGCTTTTAGACATGAAAAAAATTCAAGCGGGCATTGAACAGCTCGGTCAAGCGCCGTCCGTATCCGGAGCATTTGAAGAAGCCATTTTGACGACGGATACAGTGACGAAACAGACGTGTTATGAACTGGTGATCGGCGGAGACATCATCACGATCGGCGGAGCGGCGAAAGGCTCCGGCATGATCCACCCCAACATGGCGACAATGCTCGGCTTTGTCACAACGGACGCGGCCGTGGAAGAACAGGCGCTCAAAAACGCGCTTAGAGAGATTACGGATGTTTCATTTAACCAAATCACCGTTGACGGAGAAACATCGACGAATGACATGGTGCTTGTGATGGCAAACGGCTGCGCGGGGAATGATTGCCTGACGGAGCAGCACCCTGACTGGCCGGCTTTTAAAAAGGGATTAAAGCTTGTATGCGAAGACCTTGCCAAAGATATAGCCAGAGACGGTGAAGGAGCGACGAAATTAATTGAAGCCAGAGTCGAAGGCGCGAAAAACAACCTTGAGGCGAATATTATCGCCAAAAAAATCGTCGGCTCAAGCCTTGTGAAGACCGCCGTTTACGGCACAGACGCCAATTGGGGGCGCATCATCGGCGCAATCGGGCACAGTGCGGCAAGCGTAACGGCCGAACAAGTGGAAGTTTTCCTCGGCGGCCAGTGTCTGTTTAAACACAACGAACCTCAGCCGTTTTCGGAAACTGATGCCAAGGAGTACTTATCAGGTGATGAGATTACGATTGCAGTCCGCCTGCAGGAAGGCTCCGGCAGCGGCCGGGCATGGGGCTGTGACTTAACCTATGATTATATTAAAATCAATGCGAGCTATCGCACATAACAAAGGGGAGCGGCATGAAGAAAACGATCGTTTTTAAGTGCGGCGGAAGCGTAATCCGAGAGTTATCCGCCGATTTTTTTCAAAATGTAAAAGAGCTTATGCAATCGGGCTGGAACATTGCCGTCGTCCATGGAGGCGGCCCGGACATTTCAAAAATGCTGAAAACATTGCAGATTGAAACGGAATTTGTCGATGGACAGCGGAAAACGACCAAACCGGTGCTGGAAACAGCGGAAATGGTCTTGTCAGGGACGATCAATAAATTTTTCGTAACCGAACTCGCGAAAAACGGGCTGAAAGCCGCGGGAATATCAGGAAAGGACGGCGGTCTCCTTCAAGCATCCTATCTTAATCAAGACAAATACGGAGAAGTCGGCGAAATACAAAAAACCGATCCGTCAATCATTCACGCATTAATGAAAGAAGGCATCATTCCCGTTATCGCTCCGCTTTCCATGACAAGTGATTTCGAAACGCTGAACGTCAACGCAGACGCCGCGGCATCGGCCGTCGCTTCAGCCTTACACGCCGACAAACTTTTATTTGTCACGGATGTCGAAGGAATTATGGACGGAGAGAGCAGGCTGGATACTTTGACGCCGCAAGAGATTCAGGCCCTCATAGATGACGGCGTGATTTCAGGAGGGATGATTCCGAAGGTAAACTCGGCATTATCGGCACTGAGTGAAGATGTCGAGGAAGTGATGATCGTAAACGGAAAAGGAGCGTTTTTCACCGATCAAGCCTTCCAAGGAACAAAAATCGTCAAAGAAAAGGAGAGCGTGTCATGAGCAGTCTATTTCAAACCTACAGCCGCTGGCCCATCGATATCAAAAAAGCGAAAGGGACAATTGCAGAGGATGAAAACGGAAAAACGTATCTCGATTTTATTCAGGGCATCGCCGTTTCCAATCTCGGCCATTGTCATGATGAGGTCACAGAAGCAGTGAAAGAACAGCTTGACAGCGTATGGCACGTTTCCAATCTGTTTGAAAATGATCTTCAGGAAAAAGCCGCGGCAAAGCTTGCCGAACATAGCGCGGGAGATCTCGTTTTCTTCTGCAACAGCGGGGCCGAAGCGAATGAAGGCGCCATTAAGCTTGCCCGTAAAGCAACGGGAAAGACAAAAATTGTAACATTTCATCAATCCTTTCACGGGCGGACCTATGCGGGGATGGCCGCCACCGGACAAGACAAAATCAAGACCGGTTTCGGACCGATGCTTCAAGGCTTTCACTATCTTCCGTTCAATGATCCGTCGGCATTCAGCACGCTTTCAAAAGAGGATGATATCGCCGCCGTCATGCTTGAGACGGTGCAGGGAGAAGGGGGAGTCAATCCCGCCGATCCGGAATTCATCGAAGCCTTACAGACATTTTGCAAAGACAAACAGGCGCTGCTTATCGCAGACGAGATTCAAACCGGAATCGGCCGGACGGGCAAGGCATTCGGCTATGAGCATTTCGGCATCTCTCCGGACATCATCACTGCTGCGAAAGGGCTTGGAAACGGTTTTCCCGTCGGAGCCGTGATCGGCAAAAAGAAGCTTGGCGACGCCTTTACGCCGGGTACGCATGGTACGACTTTCGGCGGCAATAAGCTTGCCATGGCAGCTGTGAAAGCAACCTTGGATATTGTGTTTCAGCCGGACTTTCTCCAGGCGGCGGCAGACAAAGGATCATTTTTAAAAGCGCAGCTGAACCGTGAACTGACAGGGCCTTTTGTAAAAGAAATCCGCGGAAAAGGGTTATTAATCGGCATTGAATGCGCAGGTCCCGTGTCCGGCATCATCGGAGATCTGCAGGAACGCGGGCTTCTCGTGCTTCCGGCCGGACCGAATGTCATCAGGCTGCTCCCGCCGCTTACGGTTTCTGAAGAAGAAATGCTGTCGGCCGTCAGTATGCTGAAGGCAGCGATCGAAGCGCATTCGGCAGTGAAACGGTAATTTTTTTCGATATAAAAGTATAAAAATTCATATTTTTAATTAATTATTCATCAAGAGGTGGGCTTTAGATGAAAGGCTATTTAGTATTGGAAGACGGAACATCATTTGGCGGTGAACTTGAAAAAGAAGCCCGCTGTGTTGGCGAAGCGGTTTTTTTCACCGGAATGACGGGCTATCAGGAAGTGCTTACAGACCCGTCATATAAGGGTCAGATCATCGTCTTTACGTATCCGCTGATCGGAAACTACGGAATTAATGAAAAAGACCTTGAAAGTAAGATTCCTCAAGTCAAGGCTGTTGCCGTCTATGAAGCGTGTGAACATTTTTCTCACCATGAAGCAGTCTCAAGCTTGAGAGAGTATTTAAATAAATGGAACATCCCGCTCTTAACCGAAGTGGACACACGGGCCGTCGTCAAAACCATCCGCTCCGGCGGCACGATGAACGCTGCCGTGTCAACAACAGGAGAAATTCCGGCAGCATCCGGAACAGAAAACCCGGCGGAGCTGGCGCAGTCTGAAGACATCACGTCAATGGGGAATGGAGACCGGCATATTGCGCTGATTGATTTCGGTTATAAAAAATCAATCGCCTCGTCACTTGTAAAGCGCGGCTGTAAAGTAACGGTCATTCCGTATCAGCAGATGAACGCTGTTTACGACATTCAGCCCGACGGAATCGTGCTCTCAAACGGCCCGGGCGACCCGAAAGCGATTGCGCCGTACATGAACCGGATTACATCATTACTCAGTGATTTCCCCGCACTCGGCATTTGCCTCGGGCATCAGCTGATTGCCCTGGCTTTCGGAGGAAATACGTATAAGCTGCCGTTCGGCCACAGGGGTGCCAACCATCCCGTCATAGACCGGAAAACGAAACGGGTGTTTATGACAAGCCAGAACCACAGCTATGTCGTTGATGAAGCATCAATTGACGAAAACGAGCTGTCCATCAGATTTCATCATGTCAATGATACATCAGTGGAAGGGCTCATTCATAAGCGCCTTCCCGTATTAAGCGTCCAGTTCCACCCTGAAGCTCATCCCGGACCGGCTGAGAGCGAGTGGATATTTGATGAATTTCTAGAGAAAGTGATACCAGCAAGGAGAGAAATCGCTCATGCCTAAAGATACAACCATTTCCAGCATATTAGTCATCGGCTCCGGCCCCATCATCATCGGCCAGGCGGCAGAATTTGATTATTCAGGAACGCAGGGCTGCATGGCTCTGAAAGAAGAAGGATACCGCGTTATTCTAGTCAACAACAACCCGGCAACGATTATGACGGATGAGGCGTTTGCCGATGAAATATATTTTGAACCGCTCACAACCGACAGCATCGAGGCCATTATTGAAAAAGAAAAACCGGACGGTCTGCTTGCCAATTTGGGCGGCCAGACGGCATTGAATTTAGCCGTTAAGCTTGAAGAAGCAGGCGTGCTGAAGAAGCATCACGTCAAGCTTTTGGGAACATCGGTGGAAACCATTCAAAAAGGCGAAGACCGGGAGCAGTTCCGCGCCCTGATGAAAGAGCTTGATCAGCCCGTTCCGGAAAGCGAAATCGTCGACAACGAAGAAGACGCCCTCCGTTTCGCTGAGTCTATCGGATTTCCGGTCATTCTGAGACCGGCGTACACGTTAGGCGGAAAGGGAGGCGGAATCGCGAAAACGAAAGAAGCGTTTCAGACGCTTATTAAACAGGCGCTGTTAGCAAGCCCGATCAGCCAATGCCTCGTCGAAAAAAGCATCGCCGGATTTAAAGAAATCGAATATGAGGTCATGCGCGACAGCAATCATACATGCATCACCGTCTGCAATATGGAAAACATCGATCCCGTCGGCGTGCATACAGGGGACTCCATCGTCGTCGCACCGTCCCAGACGTTAACGGATGAAGAATATCAGATGCTGCGTTCAGCAAGCCTGGCGATTATTTCGGCGCTGGATGTGGTCGGAGGCTGCAACATTCAATTTGCGCTGGATCCGTTCAGCAAACAGTACTATGTCATTGAAGTGAACCCGCGTGTCAGCCGCTCTTCAGCTCTCGCGTCAAAAGCGACCGGCTATCCGATTGCCAAAATGGCGGCAAAACTTGCCGTCGGCTATACGCTTGATGAACTGAAAAATCCGCTGACGGGCTCTACTTATGCAAGCTTTGAACCGGCGCTTGATTATGTCATCGTCAAATTCCCGCGCTGGCCGTTTGATAAATTTAAACATGCCGACCGCACGCTCGGAACGAAGATGAAAGCGACGGGAGAGGTCATGGCGATTGAAAGAAATATGGAAGCGGCCATTCAAAAAGCGGCGGCCTCCCTTGAGCTGAAAACGATCGGCACCCGCCTGCCTGAACTCGGCGGCTGTACGATCAATCAGCTGTGGGAATTAGCGGTAACGCCGGATGACCGGAGATTTTTCGTCGTCATGGAGCTGTTAAGCCGCGGTGAAACGATAGAAGACATCCATGCCAAAACGAAAATTGACCCGTTTTTTCTCCATGTATTCCGAAATATCATCACATTGGAAAACAAGCTGATGGAAGAAGGGGATCATCTGTCTTTCCCGCTTTTAAAGCAGGCGAAGGTAAAGGGCTTCACGGATGTCATGATCGCATCTCTCACGGGAAAAACGGAAGAAGACATCCGTGCTCTCAGAAAGAAATCAGGCATCGTCCCGTCGTTTAAAATCGTAGATACATGTGCCGCTGAATTTGATGCCAAGACGAATTATTTCTACTCCACCTACCTCGGGGAAAGCGACGGAGATATCAGCCGAAAAGAGAAAAAACGCGCCCTCATCATCGGCTCAGGCCCGATCCGCATCGGTCAGGGAGTGGAATTTGATTACAGCGCCGTCCACGGCGTTCTGACCCTGCAAAAGCTGGGGTATGAAACGATTATGATCAATAACAATCCGGAAACAGTAAGCACGGATTATGAAATCGCCGACCGGCTTTATTTTGAACCGCTGACGACAGAACATATTTTGAACGTGGCGGAACATGAAAACATTGATTTTGCCATCGTCCAATTTGGGGGACAGACCGCGATCAATGCCGCTGAACCGCTGGAAAAAGCGGGCATTCCGCTGCTCGGAACATCCTTTGAAACCCTTGATGCGCTGGAGGATCGGGATCTGTTTTATCAGCTGCTTGATGACCTTGACCTGAAACATGCCAAAGGCGAAACCGCTTATTCAAAAGAAGAAGCAACGGAAAAAGCAAGCCGAATTCGCTACCCCGTGCTGATCCGTCCGTCTTATGTCATCGGTGGGATGGGCATGATCATCGTTGATTCAGAAGCGCAAATGTCAGAGCTGCTGGCAAATGAAGCGAGCATGCCGTATCCGATTTTGATCGATCAGTACATTACAGGAAAAGAATTGGAGATCGATCTGATTTCCGACGGACATGAAGTATTTGTGCCGACTTACACAGAGCACATTGAACGCGCCGGCGTCCATTCGGGTGACAGTTTTGCGATTCTTCCGGGTCCGTCTGTCACACCTGATATGCAGCGGAATATAAAAGAGGCCGCCGAAAAAATCGCGGTAAAACTGGCTTTTAAAGGCATCATGAACATTCAGTTTGTCATTGATGACAAAGGGGATATTCTCGTTCTTGAAGTGAATCCGCGGGCAAGCCGCACGGTTCCTGTCGTGTCTAAGGTGATGGGGGTGCCGATGATCCCGCTTGCCGCCAGATTGCTGGCCGGCGCTTCCCTTAAAGACATCAAGCCCGAGGTTCAAAATCAGCACGGAACGGCAGTGAAATTCCCGGTTTTTTCTTCGCACGCCATTCAGGATGTGGACGTAAAGCCCGGGCCGGAAATGAAGTCGACCGGAGAAGGCATGTGTGTCGCGTTTGACGCAGAAAGCGCCCTGAAAAAAATCTACGCGCACGTCTGGGAGAAAAAAGGCAGCATCTATCTGGAAGGCTGTGATGCGGAATTGGAACGTCAGGCTCAAGAGGCGGGATTTACGGTATGCAAAGATGCGTTCCCGGCATGGGCAGAGCGAAAGGATAAAGCGGTCCATATCAATTTCAATCACTCTGAAGAAGCGCGTAAACAACGGATTGAAGCCATGACGCACGGTGTGACGGTCTTTACTGAACCGGAAACCGTAAAGGCATTTTTAGCAAGCGGCTCCGGCAAACCTCAGCCTGTATCGCTCAAAGATCTTTATCAAAAGGAAGTGGCATCATGCACACAATAAAAGCGGAACACACATTAACCCATTTGTACGGCAAAGATTTTCTTTCCTTAAAAGATGTCAGCCCGTCAGACATCAATGCGCTTCTGACAGAAGCTTCATTATTAAAACAACATCCGATACAGCCGATTTTCCAAGGGAAAACATTGGCGATGATTTTTGAAAAATCTTCAACCCGCACACGTGTGTCTTTTGAAGCGGGAATGGCCCAGCTCGGGGGAACGGGACTATTTCTTTCAAGCAGCGACCTGCAGCTTGGGCGGGGGGAGACGGTCGCGGATACGGCGAAGGTGCTGTCCGGCTTCGTTGATGCCATTATGATCCGCACCTTTGAGCATGAAAAAGTCGAAGAGCTTGCCGAGCATGCAGACATTCCCGTCATAAACGGGCTGACCGACCGGTATCACCCGTGTCAGGCACTCGCGGATCTGTTAACGATACAAGAAATAAGAGGAAAACTGAAAGGAGTAAAAGCCGCCTATATCGGTGACGGAAATAATGTAGCGCATTCACTAATGATCGGCTGCGCAAAAATGGGCTGTGACATTGCGATTGCTTCGCCGAAAGGCTATGAAGTAGAGGAAGAGGCGGTAAATGCCGCAAAAGAAGCGGCGGCTGTTTCCGGAGCGAAAATCACCCTTACCGAAAATCCGCAGGAAGCGGTGCGGGATGCAGACGTGATTTACTCCGACGTCTTCACGAGCATGGGGCAGGAGGAAGAGACGCAGCAGCGGCTGAATGTGTTTGCCCCGTATCAAGTCAACGCCTCACTCGTCAGTCTCGCCAAACCCGACTATACATTTTTGCATTGCCTGCCCGCGCATCGGGAAGAAGAGGTCACGTCCGAGATTATCGACGGCCCGAACTCTGCGGTATTTCAGCAGGCGGAAAACCGGCTTCACGCGCAAAAAGCGCTCCTGAAAGCTCTTCTTTACAAACAGGATGAACAAAAAAACCGCTGAATCTCATTCAGCGGTTTTTGATATTTCTCCGCATACAAGCGCATACTACATAAAAAAGAAAAAGGAGGAAATGACGTGGGACAGCAGCATCAATTCCGCCCGGGACAAAAAGCGCCGAATAACGGTGTGTACGTTGAAATCGGCGAAACGGGAAGCATGGTCAAAAACCCGCAAAAAATCAAGCTTACAGTGGGAGAAATGTTCCCTGAAACTTCAAACCACAACAGATTGTGGACGTATCAACGAAAACCGTGAACACAAAAAAACCTGCTGAATAGCAGGTTTTTTTATTTAATGCTGGCTTGCATCCTGTTTGACAGGCATGATCTCCGCAAGAACAAAGACTAGCACCGCAATAACCACGGCAATAACGGATGATTGCTTGAAATTGTACGCCGCGCTGTTCATGGAGGCGACCAAATAACAGGCCATATGTGTTAAAAGGAACGTCCAAATAAAACCGATAATAAACCGCACGTTTCCACCTCGTCCTTCATTTTATTCTACGTTGTATCATACCATACATAAAGCGCGGGCGGAAGGTCATTTTCTCATCAAAAAGCGCGCCTGAAACTGACATTGCCCGCCTGTCCGGCCGTCTGATGGAAAATTCGGTTCCTGTGCTCGGGATAATAGCCAAAACATAGCAGCAAATAGGAGTTTATCCGATCCGTTTTCATTCTTCTTACATATGATAGCCAATAGAGAGATTAGGAGTAAAAGGAGGCGGGCAGGCATGGGGATTACGGAAAGATTTTTCCAATTCGGATCTGAGCTGAACGTCATCCATCTGCCGTATCGGCCGAACGGCTTCTGTATCTTTATTCTGGGGGACAAAACCCACTTTGTCAGCCGGGACTCAAGCTTTTGGCTCGAACATGAAGGGAGAAACCAGCTGTTAAATACGATGCTTGACAGAGGGTACACCATTTTTAACAGCAATTTATACGGACGGCATTGGGGTTCGGAAAAAGCCGTCCTTTACGCCAGACAGCTGATGCATTATGTGCTTAAACAAGAAACCCTCAATCCGAAAATACACTTGCTCGCAGAAGGCATGGGCGCCCTTATCGCCGATCAATTGCTGCAGTCTTCAGCGGAGCATATCCGTTCAGCCGCAATGTTAGATCCTTGTCTTGACCTTCAAGCCCATTTTGAATCAGAGAAAGAAAATAAGTTTTTTTATAAGCAGTTTCTGAGGGAAACGGCACAGAGCTTCGGTGTTTCTGAAAAAGAGGCAAGCTCACTGAGCTATCAGACCATTACCGGCTGCCGCACCCGCGTGCCGGTACATATATGGCAAAGAACGACCGGAGCGCCGTACCCGTACACCCTGCATGCGAATGCGTATAAAGAAGCCCGGGAAAAGACCGGAAGCAAGACTGATATCACGTATCACCTGCTTGAGAACCCTGCGCGTATGTACAGAGCCATCTGCCGGTTTTTCCGCAGTCATGAAAAAGACCTGTAATGAATAGAATACAACAGCCATCTCTTTTCAGAGGGCTGTTTGGCTTGTGTGCGAATGAAAAACCGGAAAGGCGGCAGATGTGATGAAGACAGCGCTGATCATTGGAGCAGACGAATTTCTCGGCCTTTCATTGTGCGAACGGTTGATGGATGAGGGCGTGCATGTTGATGTCATTTTGGCAGAACCGGAGGACAAAACGAGGCAGCTGTATTTAGAAGAACGATTAATGTGGCTCGCGAGAAACGGGCTTTTTCAAATAATAGATGAAATCGGTGAAAAGGAATACGATCGTATCTGCGTTCAATACGGGAGCGGGTGTCTGCCTGAAGAAAGGGCTGAGCCTTTATATTGGATTGTTTACAGTGAGGATCACGGAGACTGGGAAAAAAACGGTCAGCGGGATACGGCAAAAGCGATTATCCTTCCTCCCCTTTACGGTCCGTGGACAGAAGCAAAAGAAGATGGCGAAAGCAGGATCTTTTTAGAAGACGCAGTCTGCGGGCTGATGAATCAGCTTGAGGCATACGGCACAGAAGACGAAAATCAGATTATTACCCTGGAAATAAAAGAAAAAACGCAAAAAAAGGAAGCGGAAGAAAAAATTAAAGAATGGAAAAGACAATTTTCATCAATATTCGACATTTTTTAAGAAATACCTTCCATGTTATGTGCATTACCGCTACAATAAACGTATATCAATTATATATGTTATGAGTTTGAAAAGGGGTTGAACATGGCTTGATCACCAGGCTTGTCATGATCTTTTCTGTCCTCCTTTTATTGAGCGGATGCGCACAAACTCCGTTTAAAGGAAAAATTGAGAAGGTCGGAATGCTTTTTCCCGATACCATCAGTGACTTGGTATGGGGCACAAAAGGTTACAAAGGTTTATTAGCGATACAATCTGAATTTAACGTTGACGTTTATTATAAAGAAAATATCAGATCCGATGAAGATATTTTAAAAGCGATAGATGATTTTCATAAAAAAGGAGTCAATCTTTTATACGGGCACGGAAATGAATACGAGGAAATCTTCAATATGATCAGCAAGGATTATCCCGACATGGAATTCGTCGTCGCAAACGGAACGGCGAAAAGCGATAATGTCACAAGCGTTCATCTTATGGGAGAAGCAATGGGTTTTTTCGGGGGAATGACAGCCGCCCATATGTCAAAAACCAATGAGGTCGGCGTCATCGCCTCCTTTTTGTGGCAGCCTGAAGTAGACGGCTTTATCAAAGGGGCGAAATATGAAAAGCCTGATATCACCGTCAATACTGAATTTACGGACCACTGGGATAACGGCAATGAAGCGCTGCATCTTTACGAGAAGTTAAAAGCGGAAGGCACGGATGTTGTATATCCGGCCGGAGACGGGTATAATGTTCCTGTCATTCAGCAAATCAAAAAAGACGGGCTTTACGCCATCGGCTATGTCGCCGAGCAATCGAATCTCGGCAAAAACACGGTGCTGACAAGCACGGTGCAAAACGTAGATAAAGCCTATACATTAATTGCCGAGCAATATAATAAAGGTACGCTCAAGAGCGGAGATCACAACTTTGATTTCAGGGAAGGAGTCGTTGAAATGGGGACGTTCAGCCCTCTGGTGGACAAAGCATTTCAAGACAAAATCTCAGACCTTGTAAAAACGTATAACCGAACAAATGAACTGCCGTCAAATGAATAGAGGTGGATACACATGCAGCATGAAAAGTCTCTTGAATTTATGCAGATCGCGATGAAATACCTGCCGGAAGCAAAGGCAGAGCTTGAGAAATCCGGCATAGATCTGTCTATGGAAATGATTCAGCCGTTTATGGACCTGTTTACATCGGTCATGGCGGAAGCGTATGAGCTTGGCAGATCTGATGCCGGGGAGCTGAATAAATAAAGAGAGCCACTTTTCATGAAGTGGCTTTTCACATGATTTTTTTCTTTATAGCGGACACCATCGGCGCAAAGTTTTTAAATACGGGCTTTAATTGATCCAGAGAGTTCATGATGGACCCCAGCTGATTCATCACGTGGTTGTAATCGATCTCTTCTTCGTTTTCAGCCTGAGGCTGCTCCGGGTTTTCTTCCGGTTCTTTATCCCGGTCTCTGGAATCGCCGAACATCATTTTGGAGAAAATATCCATAGTGAAGCCTCCTTTCGTCTTCCTTTTATTCTATGAGGAGCAGCGTCCGATAGTTTAGACGAATATATTGCCAACAGAAAAAAAATAGGGTAGAATTAGTACCTGATACTAATAATTGATCATAACTAATTAGTTTTAAATTCATTATAAAAAAGGAGTCTTTCCAATGAAAGCTGGAATTCTTGGCGTCGGCCGTTACATCCCGGAAAAAGTGCTGACAAATCATGATCTTGAACAAATGGTAGATACATCGGACGAGTGGATTCGTACGAGAACAGGTATAGAAGAAAGAAGAATCGCCGCGGAAGATATGTATTCATCCGGCATGGCCGCTGAGGCTGCGCAAAAAGCGCTTGATCAGGCCGGCATTTCCGCTGAGGAGCTTGATATGATCCTCGTGGCGACGGTTACTCCTGACCAGTCCTTCCCTACCGTTTCCTGTATGATACAAGAGAAGCTCGGGGCCAAAAAAGCGTGCGCGATGGATATCAGCGCCGCATGTGCGGGTTTTATGTACGGTATCGTAACCGCCAAACAATTCATTGAATCGCAAACATACAAACATGTCCTCGTGGTCGGCGTGGAAAAGCTCTCAAGCATTACCGACTGGGACGACCGCAATACGGCTGTGCTGTTCGGAGACGGAGCCGGAGCGGCGGTCATCGGACCGGTCAGCGACGACAGAGGCATACTGTCATTTGAGCTCGGAGCAGACGGTACAGGCGGTCAGCACTTGTACTTAGATGAAAAAGGGCATACAATCATGCATGGAAGAGAAGTATTCAAATTCGCCGTCCGGCAAATGGGTGAATCGAGTGTAAATGTCATTGAAAAAGCCGGCCTCTCCAAAGAGGACGTAGACTTTTTGATTCCGCATCAGGCAAACATCCGCATCATGGAAGCGGCACGGGAACGTTTGGAGCTTCCGGTTGAAAAGATGTCTAAAACAGTCCATAAATATGGAAACACATCCGCAGCATCCATTCCGATTTCATTAGTAGAGGAACTGGAAGCAGGCAAAATTAAAGACGGCGACGTCATCGTCATGGTCGGTTTCGGCGGAGGATTGACATGGGGCGCCATAGCAATACGCTGGGGACGATAAAAAAAGGTGAGGTGCACACAAGATGAGTAAAAAAAGAGTAGTCGTTACAGGGCTTGGAGCCCTGTCTCCGCTTGGAAACGACGCCGAAACAAGCTGGAAAAATGCAATCGGCGGCGTATCCGGAATCGGACCGATCACACGTGTGGAATCGGACGAGTATCCGGCGAAAGTAGCTGCTGAACTGAAAGATTTCAATATTGAAAATCACATGGATAAAAAAGAAGCGCGAAAAATGGACCGCTTCACGCAATACGCTGTCGTAGCCGCGAAAATGGCCGTTCAAGATGCCGGTCTGAACATCACAGACGAGATCGCGCCGAGAGTCGGCGTTTGGGTAGGGTCCGGAATCGGCGGTCTTGAAACGCTTGAATCCCAATTCGAAATCTTCCTGACTAAAGGGCCGAGACGGGTCAGCCCGTTCTTTGTTCCGATGATGATTCCGGATATGGCGACAGGCCAAATCTCAATCGCTCTCGGAGCAAAAGGAGTCAACTCCTGTACGGTGACGGCATGTGCGACGGGAACGAACTCTATCGGTGACGCGTTTAAAGTCATTCAGCGCGGCGATGCCGATGCGATGATTACGGGCGGAACGGAAGCGCCGCTGACAAGAATGTCATTTGCGGGCTTCAGCGCAAACAAAGCCCTTTCTACAAATCCTGATCCAAAAACGGCAAGCCGCCCGTTTGATAAAAACCGTGACGGCTTTGTCATGGGAGAAGGCGCGGGGATTGTCGTGCTTGAAGAGCTTGAGCATGCGCTTGCCCGCGGTGCGAAAATCTACGGGGAAATTGTCGGCTACGGCTCAACTGGTGACGCCTACCACATTACCGCGCCTGCCCAAGACGGGGAAGGCGGTGCGAGAGCGATGCAGGAAGCAATTAAAGATGCGGGCATCAAGCCTGAAGAAATTGATTACATCAACGCTCACGGCACAAGCACGTACTACAATGATAAATATGAGACAAAAGCCATTAAGACCGTTTTCGGTGATCATGCGTACAAGCTTGCCGTCAGTTCGACAAAATCAATGACGGGTCATTTGTTAGGCGCTGCCGGAGGAATTGAAGCAATCTTCTCCGTCATGGCCATTAAAGACGGCATTATCCCGCCGACGATTAACATCGAAACACCTGATGAAGAGTGTGATTTAGATTATGTACCGGACAAAGCGCGCGAGCAGGATGTCAACATCGTTCTCAGCAACTCGCTCGGCTTCGGCGGACATAATGCCACTTTGATCTTTAAAAAATATCAATAATACAGTTTCTGACCGGCTGCCTGAAAAAGGTGGCCGGTTTTTTTGTGCGTGCATATGATAACAACAAGAGGAGGCGAACCGGTATGAGCGTCAAGCAGACATATCAATGGATGGAAAAGGCGGCATCCGTAAATGATCTGGCCCCGCATCTTTTGCCGCTTTTTTCAGGGGCCGATAAGAAAGAGTGGAAGCCAATACTCGGGATGCTGCAAAACCACGGCATGTTCCGCCATTTGAAGGACGGCGTTAGGACCAGTAAACGGCTGAAAGAAAAAGGATGCTACAGCCATATTCAAAAGGAGGAAGCTTATTTAAAGGAGAAGTGGAACGGGCCGGACGTGCCGATCGTAGTTTTGCCCGTCGATGAACGAAACCGGAAAATCCGTCAGGAATTCGGATCAAAATCCGGTCTGGCCTTTCGGGACAAAATGTTCCTCTTTCTATCGTCGGATAGTTCCAATTCAGCTGTATCCGCTCTTATGACACATGAATATAATCACGTCTGCCGGTTAGAACATGTGACAAAGGACGAAAAAGACGAGACATTTCTTGATACAATCATGATGGAGGGGCTGGCAGAATATGCTGTATATGAGCGGTTCGGCTCAAGTCTTACGGCGGAATGGACGTCCTACTATACGCCTGAGCAGCTTGATTTTCTGTTTGAAAAAAGAGTCAAGCCGAACCTCCGCTTAACGAGAGACAGCAGAATGTTTTCCCAGCTGTTATACGGAAAAGGATACTTCCCCTCAATGCTCGGCTATGCCGTCGGATTCAATATAGTAAAAAAATATTTAACCGACCATCAAAAAACAGTAAAAGAAGCATTGGCCATCCCTTCAAAAACCTTTCTGGAGGCAACGCTTTAATAGATTAAAAGAATGGAAATTATTTAAGGATATTACATTTATCCTAAAAAATTCTTGCTTTTGTAATAATGATGTAATAATATACAACTATAAAATTTTTCGACTATTCTATATTTTGTGATAGCGAAACGTATGTTTCCCTCTGCTTCAGCGGAATGAGAAAGGGGCGTATCATGAGCACACTATTAGAAGTGAATAATTTAAAGACCTATTTTTTCAGAAAGAAACAGCCGATCCCCGCAGTCGACGGGGTTGATTTTCACATTAACAAAGGCGAAACCGTCGCTCTTGTAGGAGAATCCGGCTCGGGCAAAAGCATCACCTCGCTTTCTATTATGGGACTTGTCCAAAGCTCGGGCGGAAAAATTATGGACGGCTCGATTAAGCTTGAAGGCAGGGACCTGGCCTCCTTCACCGAAAACGAATATTGCAAAATCCGCGGAAATGACGTCTCTATGATCTTTCAGGAGCCCATGACTTCCCTGAATCCGGTGCTGACCATCGGCGAACAAATTACCGAAGTGCTTGAATACCATAAAAAAATGAATAAAAGAGAAGCGTCCAAAAAAGCCGTTGAGCTTCTGGAACTCGTCGGATTCTCCAGAGCGGAACAAGTGATGAAAGAATATCCGCACCGTCTTTCCGGAGGGATGAGACAGAGGGTGATGATCGCCATTGCGCTCAGCTGCAATCCGAAGCTTCTGATCGCTGATGAGCCGACGACGGCGCTTGATGTGACGATACAAGCCCAAGTATTGGAGCTGATGAAAGACCTCTGCAAAAAATTCGATACTTCCATTCTGCTGATCACTCACGATTTAGGTGTGGTTTCCGAAGCCGCCGACAGGGTGATCGTGATGTACTGCGGACAAGTCGTAGAGAGCGCGAGTGTGGAGGACTTATTTTTAAACCCTCTTCATCCGTATACCGAAGGGCTGTTAAACTCCATACCGGTGATAGATGGAGAGATTGATACATTAAAAGCGATCAAAGGCAGTGTCCCGACACCGGATAATCTTCCGGAAGGCTGCCGATTCGCCCCGAGGTGTTCAAAAGCGATGGACAAATGTAAAACAGGGCAGCCGGAGCTGATAACGCATGAAAGCGGCCGTTCTGTAAGATGTTTTTTATATGAGGAAGAGGGTGCCCAATCAAAATGACAGCTGCAGGCCAAGAAACGATTTTAGAGCTGAAAGACGTAAAAAAATATTTCCCGATCCGCTCCGGTTTTTTTCAAAGGAAAGTCGGTGATATAAAGGCTGTTGACGGTGTTTCTTTTTCACTGAAGCGCGGGGAGACGCTCGGCATCGTCGGTGAATCAGGATGCGGCAAATCAACGGCGGGAAGGACGATGATCCGTTTATACAAGCCGACAGACGGCCGGATTCTATTTAAGGGTCAGGATATCTCCGGCTTATCTGAAGAAAAGCTGAGAAAAAGCGTCCGCAAAAACATCCAGATGGTCTTCCAAGATCCCTTCGCATCCCTTAACCCGAGGAAAACGCTGCGTTCCATTATTAAAGAGCCGTTCCAGACTCACCATATGTACAGCATGAGCGAGCGGAACGAGCGGGTGGAGGAGCTGCTGGCGAAAGTCGGCCTTCATCCGAGCTTTGCAAACCGCTATCCGCACGAATTTTCCGGAGGGCAGCGCCAGCGGATCGGGATTGCGCGGGCTCTGACGTTGAATCCCGAGCTGATTATTGCGGATGAACCCGTTTCCGCACTCGATGTCTCCATTCAGGCCCAGGTCATCAATCTGATGGAAGAACTGCAGGATGAATTCAACCTGACCTATTTGTTTATTTCTCATGATTTGAGTGTTGTCCGCCATATCAGCGACAGAGTCGGCGTCATGTATCTGGGAAAAATGATGGAGCTGACCGATAAACACGAGCTGTACGGCAATCCGCTTCACCCTTATACGCAAGCGCTTTTGTCTTCAGTGCCCGTCACGAGAAAAAAAGACGCCGTCAAGCGGGAACGAATCATCCTGAAAGGAGAACTGCCAAGCCCGGCAAACCCGCCGAAAGGCTGCGTGTTCCACACGCGGTGCCCGATGGCCAAACCGATCTGCAAGGAACAAATCCCGGCATTTGAAGAAGCCGCTCCCGGCCATTACGTCGCCTGCCATTTATATGCCTGAAATGACAAGCATCGAGAGGGGGTATGCCGGATTACATAACCAGTTTGCTGCATATATATCACAAAGGGGGAATTGATATGAAATTACGTAAAAGCGCACTGATGATGCTAAGTGTTTTTATGGCGTTTGCCATCTTCCTGTCAGCCTGCTCCGGCTCAAAATCCACAAGCACCGAATCCAAACCGGCAGGAAAACCGCAAAAAGGCGGAGATTTGGTTGTCGGGTCAACCGGGGAACCCACACTTTTTAATCCACTTTATTCTACTGATGTTGCAAGTTCTGATATTGAAGGAATGCTTTACAGCACATTATTGGAAACTGATGAGAAATTAAACGTCAAGCCGTCGCTGGCTGAAAAAGTAACAGAAGCTGACGGGGGATTAACGTATGATGTAAAACTGAAAAAAGGCGTAAAATTCCATGATGGAAAAGAGCTGACGGCCGATGATGTTGTTTTCACCTACAGCATCCCTCTTAACAAGGATTACAACGGTGAGCGTGGCTCGGGTTTTGAGTCCCTTAAATCCGTAACGAAAAAAGGAAAATATGAAATTCAGTTTAAAATGAAGAAAAAAGATGCCTATTTCTATAATGTCGTTCTCGACAGTTACGGCATTTTGCCAAAACATATATTGGGTAAGGTGCCGGTTGCAGATCTGGGAGAGAATGAATTTAACCGTAAAAATCCAATCGGCTCCGGTCCGTTTAAGTTTGTTGAGTGGAAAAAGGGCGAGTATGTCAAACTGGAAGCAAATGATGATTACTTTGGCGGAAGACCTTACCTTGATACAGTGACAGTAAAAACAATACCTGATTCTAACGCGGCTGTGGCTCAGTTAAAAGCGGGGGATATTGATTTCTTCGTTGTGCCGGGCACAGATTTTGATACGGTTAAAACGTTTGGAAATGTGAAGGTCAAATCTGACCTTGGTTTAAACTACAGCTATATCGGCTGGAATGAGAAAAAAGAGATCTTTAAAGACAAAAAAGTGCGTCAGGCATTGACTTACGCTCTTGACAGGCAGGCAATGGTGGATCAAGTGCTGAACGGAGACGGTAAGGTAGCGGATGTTCCTGAGAGTCCGCTGTCATGGAATTATCCGAAGTCTAAAGTGCCGACATTTGATTATAATCCGAAAAAAGCAAAGCAGCTGCTAAAAGAAGCCGGATGGGAAGACCATGACGGTGACGGCTACCTTGATAAAGACGGAAAAAAATTCTCATTTGAAATTAAAACGAATCAAGGCAATAAAATTCGTGAAGATTTAGCTGTTGTCGTTCAGCAGCAATTAAAAGAAGTGGGAATCGAGGCTAAACCGCGAATTGTTGAATTCAGTGCGTTAATCGAACAGACAAGTGCCCCTAATTGGGATTATGACGCTCTTCTTCTCGGATGGAGTCTTGCAACGTTCCCGGATCAGTTCTCTATCTTCCATTCAAGCCAATCGAAAAACGGGCTGAATAATATCTGGTATAAAAACCCGAAAGTCGACAAGCTGCTTGAAGAAGCGAAGACAATTACAGACAGAAAAGAATACCAAAAGAAATATGAAGAGATATACAAATTGATTGCTGAAGATCAGCCGTACAGCTTCTTATTCTATTACAATTACCACAGAGCAATGCCGAATAATTTACAAGGCTATGTATTCCACCCTAAAAATGACTTGTACAATATTGAAAAATGGTGGCTGGATCAAAAATAGCAAAAGCCCTGGAGAGGGAAGGAGGTTCCTTTCCTCTCTTATCCTATTTAAAAAGGGGACAAGAACATGGTTACATATATTTTACGGCGAACATTAATGTCCTTGCCGATTCTCTTAGGCATTACAATTTTGTCGTTTGCCATCATGAAAGCAGCGCCGGGAGACCCGATGTCACTTATGATGGACCCTACAATCAGTCAAGCGGACAGGGCAAAATTCATTGAAAAATACGGGTTGAATGATCCGGAACCTGTTCAATATGTGAAATGGCTGGGGAATATGCTGCAAGGGGATTTCGGGACTTCTATCGTCAAGAAAGGCACTCCAGTTTCTGAACTTATCTTATCCCGCTTACCGAATACGATTGTGCTTATGCTTTTCTCAACCCTTGTCGCTCTTCTTATTTCTATTCCATTTGGTGTTCTGTCAGCGAAACGTCCTTATTCAAAATTGGATTACGGGATAACTGTTACTTCATTTTTAGGGCTTGCCATTCCGAATTTTTGGTTCGGTTTGATTTTAATCATGGTTTTATCTGTAAATCTGGGGTGGTTTCCCACTGGCGGAGTAAGCACTTTGAATGCTGACTTTAACATATTTGACCGATTGCATCACTTGATTCTGCCTGCTTTTGTGCTCGCCACGGCAGACATGGCAGGGATAACGAGATACACAAGATCCAGTATGCTTGATGTGTTAAAACAGGATTATATACGAACGGCGCGTGCGAAAGGATTCCGAGATAATAAAGTGATTTTTAAACACGGTTTGAGAAACGGACTTCTTCCTGTCATCACTATTTTTGGTCTGATGATACCGTCATTTATCGGGGGAGCGGTAGTGGTAGAACAGATTTTTACTTGGCCGGGTCTCGGCAAATTGTTTATTGATTCAGCCTTTTCGCGGGATTATCCGGTTATCATGGCCATGACGGTCATTTCAGCTGTTTTGGTTGTGGTGGGGAATTTAATTGCGGACATCTTATATGCGCTGGTTGATCCCCGCATTGAATATTAACAAAGAGAGGTGAGAGGTCAAATGTTACAGCCAAATACCGGCACACCCCCCAGCGAAGTAAAATTAAAGGAAAATATTCAATCCAAACCGGAAACAATGACGAAGATTTTTTTCGAAAAGTTCTTTCAAAATAAACTAGCTGTAATCGGAGCCGTTATATTAACCATCATCATCTTGTCAGCCTTGTTCGCTTCGGTAATCGCTCCTTACTCTCCGGAGAGTCAATCTCTTATCAATCGTTTGAAGCCGCCGAGCTTAAAACATCTAATGGGAACTGATAAATTCGGAAGAGACATCTTTACGAGGGTTCTGTACGGGGCGCGCGTCTCCTTGCTTGTCGGATTCGCTTCTGTGATCGGCGCGATTACAATCGGGACAGTTGTCGGAGCCGTTGCCGGATATTTTAAAGGGATTGTCGATGCCGTTCTCATGAGAACCGTTGATATCGTATTATCCATACCTGATATATTTTTGCTTATTACACTTGTTACGATTTTTCAGCCCGGAATGGATAAATTAATTTTAATTTTCTCCCTTACAGGCTGGACAACAACGGCACGCCTTGTCCGAGGGGAGTTTTTATCGCTTCGTTCCAGAGAGTTTGTATTAGCTGCAAAGACGATCGGTACAAAAAATCATCACATCATCTTTTCTCATATATTGCCGAATGCGCTCGGACCGATTATTGTTTCAGCCACATTAAAGGTGGGAACGGTTATTTTGGCGGAATCTACATTAAGTTATCTCGGTTTCGGGATTCAGCCGCCGATCGCAAGCTGGGGCAATATGCTTCAGGATGCACAGAACTTTACGCTTATGATTCAGGCTTGGTGGTACCCGTTATTCCCAGGTTTGTTGATCCTTCTTACCGTATTGTGCTTTAACTTTGTCGGAGACGGGCTGCGTGATGCGCTTGATCCGAAAAATGTGAAATGATCTCCCGGACGGAACGGGAGATTTTTTTGTTGCGATGCAGTCAGAAATCCAGTTCCGTATTGCGGAAATCTCATATCGAAATGGAATAATTTATCTATCCCTTGCCTATACTGTGGACAACAGTTTTTATAAAGTGAGGGGTCGAATATGTTATTTCTTCATGATGTATGGGTCAATTGGTTTGAAGGGGAAGAAAACGGCTACAATGTATGCCATTTTCACGAATGGCGGAAGGAAGACACGGTTGAACTTTTGGATCAGACGCCGCTGCTCAGAGTGCCGTCGGTATTATTTCATTACATAGAAAACGACTTATCAGAGCTTCCGAAAGAGCTGCTTGACCAAGTCCACCAAAAGTCATACGTGCGAAAAAATCATGAGCGGACAAAGCTGGAGTATTGTTTTGTCGTGACAGACGGGATCGGCATCATTGCCGTGGATACAATCGGGTATACCATTCCGGTCAGAAAGAGCCGCCTGATTCCGAGACAGGAGCAGCTTGTTTATGAAATGGTAAAGGATGTAGAACCGGAATCGTTTCAATTTGAGCCGGCGCAATTGGAGTCTTCAAAGGAATATCACATTTTGTCATTGGCGCCGGAGCACGTCAGAGGGCTGACGAGAAAAGAGCGGCAGATCAAGCAGCTGATGTTTATGGCGCTCGACCAGCTGAAAGGGCTGAAAAACCGTGCGGAAATTGTGTATTGGTACACGGAATGGAATCCCCATATGTATGAGCAGATCAAACGGATGAGCTTTGAAGAGATCTGGGACATGCTTTACAATGAAACAATTGAAGGCTGGTCAGATAAACATCTTGCGTTCTGTGAAAATTTGATTAAAGGGCAGCCGTTTTTCGAAAAGCTTTGGGAAATGGAGCAGGAATCAAAAGTGAACTAAAAAAGAGGCGGGGATTCTCCCGCCTCTTTTCTTTATCTTCTTTTCCGTCCGAGACCCATGGCGTTTTCCATTTTCTTCACCATTTTGCCGGCCGTTTTGTTTGCGCGCGCCGCTCCTTCGTCGAGAATGCGGTCAAGCTCGTCGCTCTCAATTAATTCACGGTAGCGCTCTTGGATCGGTGTCAATGCGCCGATAACGACTTCGGCTAAATCGCTTTTGAATTCACCGTACCCTTTGCCTTCATATTTAGCTTCTAATTCTTCAATTGATGTGTTTCCTAAAATAGAATAGATCGTCAAAAGATTAGAAACGCCCGGTTTGTTTTCTTTATCATACTTTACAATGCCTTCAGAATCAGTCACGGCGCTCTTGATTTTCTTCTCGAGCTGCTTCGGCTCATCAAGCAGCGTGATGTATGCCTTTTGGTTCGGATCTGATTTGCTCATTTTTTTGAGCGGATCAGCCAGTGACATGATGCGCGCGCCTGATTCAGGAATTTTCACCTCAGGAATCGTGAAGATGTCATTGTATTTTTTATTGAAGCGTTCCGCCAGGTTGCGGGTCAGTTCAAGATGCTGTTTTTGATCTTCTCCGACCGGAACAAGATCCGTTCCGTACAGTAAAATATCGCCGGCCATCAGCGGCGGATAGGTTAACAGTCCTGACACGACGGCTTCTTTGCCCTTTGACTTATCTTTAAATTGCGTCATCCGCTCAAGCTCGCCGATATATGCGACGCATTGGAGCATCCACCCCGCCTGGGCATGAGCGGGAACCTCCGACTGGATAAAGAGGGTCGCTTTCTCGGGATCAAGTCCGACGGCCAGGTAAAGAGCCGCGAGGTTGCGGATGTTCTTCCGCAGCTCAAGCCGATCCTGCGGAACCGTAATCGCATGCTGATCGACAATACAGAAGTAGCCGTTGTAGTCATGCTGCAAATCAACAAATTGCTTCATTGCGCCGATGTAGTTGCCGAGGGTAACGGAACCGCTCGGCTGAATGCCAGAAAAAATCGTTTTCTTCATAGTTCTTACCTCATTTCTTAAAACATAATAAAAAAAGCCCATTCTTCCCGTAGAAAAAAGGGACGAATGAACCGTGGTGCCACCCTGATTATTCCATTACAATGGAATCGCTCGAGACGTTGGTAACGGAGGCTGCTCCGGCTGGGCCTACTAACGTTCGGTCAGCTGCTCAGAAGTCCATTCCACATCGCCCGTTACCTGCTCCCAGCACCGCAGACTCTCTTCAAACGGATGAAAATGTGTACTACTCTTCATCATCGCAATCACAACAAATGTATTTGATTGATCTATTATAAATCAATTATAGCCAAATGTCATCAGAGGAATACAAGCTTATTTCCAGTTTGCTTAAGGGCTGAAAATCCTCAAAAAGAACTGAAAATGCTTAAATGATAACGCATATCAACATTTCGTATAACGAATATTATATGTAAAAAGCAATATGAACTGGAAATTGCAATAAAAAAATTTAGTTAGGTCATGCTTTAAACTATAGAAGTGTATCACCTTTTTGACAGAAAAACTGACCAAATTTAAATATTTTAAATTGAGAAAATAGTATTGCAATAAATTATTCATTTCATTATAATGAACTTGTTCACTCTATTGTTACAGCTTCTTTACATAAAATAATCAGAAAAGACGGAACACAATTAAAGTTTAGAAAAATATTAAGTTATTTTGTCTGATATTTCTGAGTATTTAGTAGTAAAGGCTGAAAAATTTGATTAGGGGGTTAGTGCATGAAAAAGCGTTGGTCTATTGTAGGTTTGATGCTTATCTTCTCGCTTGTATTAAGTGCGTGCGGCGGATTCAGCGGCGGATCAGGCGGCGGTAAAAAAGACACCAAAGGACAGACTTCACTTAATATCAATATTAAAACCGAGCCGTTCTCACTGCATCCTGGTTTAGCGAATGATTCCGTTTCAGGAGGCGTAATCCGCCAGACTTTTGAAGGATTGACACGCGTAAACTCCAAAGGTGAGCCTGAAGAAGGAATGGCATCTAAAATTGAAACAAGCAAAGACGGAAAGACCTATACATTTACGATTCGTGACGGTGCGAAATGGTCTAACGGCGACCCTGTGACGGCGCAGGATTTTGAATATGCGTGGAAATGGGCGCTTGACCCGAACAACGAATCACAATACGCTTATCAGCTCTACTACATCAAAGGCGCTGAAGCTGCCAATACAGGAAAAGGAAAGATTGATGATGTAGGCGTAAAAGCCGTAAATGACAAAACATTAAAGGTTGAACTGAATAACCCGACACCTTATTTCACGCAATTAACTTCATTCTATACGTATATGCCGATCAACAAGAAAATCGCGGAAAAACATAAAAACTGGAACACAAATGCGGGCGAAAATTATGTGTCAAACGGCCCGTTCAAAATGACGGCCTGGAAACACAGCGGTTCCATCACGCTCGAAAAGAACGATCAATATTGGGATAAAGACGCTGTGAAATTGAAGAAAATCAACATGGTGATGATTAACAATAACAACACCGAACTGAAAAAATTCCAGGCCGGTGAGCTTGACTGGGCAGGAATGCCGCTCGGCCAGCTTCCGACTGAATCTCTGCCGACATTGAAAAAAGACGGATCTCTTCACGTTGAACCGATCGCAGGCGTGTATTGGTACAAATTCAACACAGAAGAGAAACCGCTGAACAATGTCAACATCCGTAAAGCCCTTGCTTATGCGATCGACCGCTCGTCCATCGTGAAAAATGTAACGCAGGGCGAACAGATCCCGGCCATGGCTGCGGTGCCGCCGTCAATGAAGGGATTCAAGGATAACACAAAAGGTTATTTCAAAGACAATGACGTCAAATCAGCTAAAGAATTCTTAAATAAAGGACTGAAGGAATTAGGCGTCAAGAATGCCTCTGACCTTCCGGCGATCAAACTGTCCTACAATACGGATGACGCGCATGCGAAAATCGCGCAGGCCGTACAGGAAATGTGGAAAAAGAACTTGGGCGTCAAAGTTGAGCTTGATAACTCCGAATGGAATGTTTACATCGACAAGCTGCACAGCCAGAACTACCAAATCGGGCGTATGGGCTGGCTCGGCGATTTCAACGATCCGATCAACTTCCTAGAATTGTTCCGTGATAAAGAAGGCGGAAACAATGATACCGGATGGGAAGATCCTGAGTTTAAAAAGCTGCTGAACCAATCTCAGCTTGAAACGGATCCGGATAAACGTATCGAAGAGCTGAAAAAAGCAGAAAAGATCTTTATTGACGCAATGCCGGTCGCGCCAGTTTATTTCTATACGGATCCTTGGGTGCAGGATAAAAACCTCAAAAATGTGATCTTGACAGGAACAGGCGAAGTTTACTTCAGAAATGCTTCTTTTGAATAAAAGACGGTTCTGAAAACAAAAGACCCAAGGTATATGGGGAGGATGTCCCCATATACCTTTCTTACTGATTAAGTATAAAATTGTAAAAAACATGGAGGTGTTCACCTTGCTGAAATATATCGGTAAACGATTCATTTACATGATCATCACGCTGTTTGTGATTGTGACCGCCACATTCTTCTTAATGCAGGCAGCGCCGGGCGGACCATTTTCCGGCGAAAGAAAGCTGCCGCCTGAAATTGAGGCAAACTTAAACGAACACTATGGCCTGGACAAGCCTCTTTTCGTTCAATATGTCAGCTACTTAAAATCTGTAGCGATGTGGGACTTCGGACCTTCTTTTAAATATAAAGGCCAAAGTGTTAATGATTTAATCAATTCAGGCTTCCCCGTCTCATTCACTCTCGGTGCAGAAGCTATTCTCCTCGCTTTAGCGTTCGGTGTGCTTTTCGGGGTGCTTGCTGCCCTGTACCATAATAAATGGCAGGATTATACCATTGCGATTTTAACGATCTTTGGGATCTCAGTTCCGAGCTTTATATTGGCGACGATTTTGCAATATATTTTCTCAATTAAATTAGAACTGTTCCCGGTCGCAGGGTGGGAATCCTGGGCATACACCTTTCTGCCCTCTATTGCGCTCGCTTCCATGCCGATGGCGTTCATTGCCAGACTCTCCCGTTCAAGCATGATTGAAGTGTTAAACAGCGATTACATACGGACTGCAACAGCTAAAGGACTTTCCCGTCCGTCAGTCACCGTGCGCCATGCGCTTCGAAACGCGCTTTTGCCGGTCGTGACATATATGGGGCCGATGGCGGCATCCATTTTAACGGGAAGTTTCATCATTGAATCCATTTTCGGAATTCCCGGTTTAGGCGCGCATTTTGTAAACAGCATTACAAACCGTGATTATACGGTCATTATGGGAGTTACCGTGTTCTTCAGCGTGCTTCTGCTTTTATGCGTATTAATTGTAGACGTGCTGTACGGATTAATCGATCCGAGAATCAAGCTTTCCAAAGCAAAGAAAGGAGCCTAGACCATGCAGAACATTCCTAAAAATATGTTTGAACCAGCTTCAGCTAATGCCGGCGATGCCGAAAAAATAAATAAAAAAAGCCTTTCCCTCTGGAAAGACGCCATGCTCCGCTTCCGCAGCAATAAGCTTGCGATGGTCGGGTTCGTACTGATCGTTCTTATTATTCTGATGGCGATTTTTGCGCCTGTCTTTTCAAGGTATGATTATGCCACTACCAATCTATTAAATGCGGATAAAGCGCCGTCGAAAGATCATTGGTTCGGCACGGATGACCTTGGAAGGGATATATTCGTCCGGACATGGGTGGGCGCGCGGATTTCTATCTTTATCGGTGTTGCAGCTGCCGTGCTTGATTTATTAATCGGCGTAATCTGGGGCAGCATTTCCGGATTCCGCGGCGGACGCACAGATGAAGTGATGATGCGCATCGCCGACATTCTGTGGGCTGTTCCTTCATTATTAATGGTTATTTTGCTGATGGTTGTCCTGCCGAAAGGATTGCTGACCATTATCGTCGCCATGACGATCACGGGCTGGATCAATATGGCGAGGATCGTCCGCGGACAGGTGCTGCAATTAAAGAATCAGGAGTATGTGCTTGCTTCACAGACACTCGGCGCCAAAACCGGCCGGCTTTTGTTTAAGCATATCGTCCCGAACGCGATGGGCTCTATCCTCGTAACGATGACACTGACGGTTCCGACGGCGATTTTTACAGAAGCGTTTTTAAGTTATTTGGGCCTCGGCGTACCTGCGCCGCTTGCGAGCTGGGGAACGATGGCCTCAGACGGATTGCCTGCATTAACCTATTACCCTTGGCGTCTGTTCTTCCCTGCCGGCTTTATCTGCCTGGCGATGTTCGGCTTTAACGTTGTCGGCGACGGGTTAAGAGACGCGCTGGATCCTAAGTTACGCAAATAAGGAGTGATATGAGTGACACGTTTGCTAGAAGTAAAAGACTTAGCCATTTCATTTAAAACATACGGCGGAGAGGTACAGGCAATCCGCGGCGTGAATTTCCATTTGAATAAAGGAGAGACGCTTGCGATCGTGGGGGAGTCAGGTTCCGGAAAAAGTGTGACCTCCCAAGCGATTATGAAGCTGATCCCGATGCCGCCGGGCTACTTTAAAAGAGGACAGATTCTTTTTGACGGACGCGATATCGTGCCGATGTCTGAAAAAGAAATGCAGGCCATCAGGGGAAAGGACATCGGAATGATTTTCCAAGATCCGATGACCTCTCTGAACCCGACGATGAGAGTCGGCAAACAAATTACGGAAGTGCTTTTCAAACATGAAAAAATCTCAAGTGAAGCCGCGAAAAAGCGCGCCATAGAGCTGCTTGATCTCGTCGGAATTCCGATGCCCGAAAAAAGGATCGGCCAATTCCCCCATGAATTTTCAGGCGGGATGAGACAGCGTGTCGTCATCGCGATGGCGCTTGCGGCAAATCCGAAACTGTTAATTGCCGATGAACCGACAACAGCTCTTGATGTGACGATTCAGGCACAGATCCTTGAGCTGATGAAAGATCTGCAAAAGAAAATTGATACGTCTATCATTTTTATCACGCATGATCTCGGCGTTGTCGCCAATGTCGCCGACCGGGTCGCTGTCATGTACGCGGGTCAGGTCGTCGAATCGGGCACGGTGGATGAAATCTTTTATGATCCGCGCCATCCGTATACGTGGGGGCTGCTTGCCTCAATGCCTAGCCTGGACAGCACCGATCAGGAAAAACTGACGGCCATCCCGGGCACGCCGCCTGATCTGACGAACCCTCCGAAAGGGGATGCATTTGCGCTCCGCAGCTCATATGCGATGAAAATTGACTTTGAACAGGAACCGCCGATGTATAAAGTGTCTGATACGCATTTTGTGAAATCGTGGCTTCTGCATCCTGATGCGCCTAAGGTCGAGCCGCCTGAAGCGGTGAAGGCTAAAATCCGTCAGCTTCCGAATACGTATCAGCATCCTGTTTTAATGAAGGAAGGTGAAAAAAATGACTGAGAAGCTTCTCGAAATCAAACACTTAAAACAGCATTTTTTCACGCAGAAAGGAACGGTAAAAGCCGTAGATGATTTGTCATTTGATATTTATAAAGGCGAAACGCTCGGCCTTGTCGGAGAATCAGGCTGCGGTAAATCAACGACAGGCCGCAGCATTATCCGGCTGTATGAGGCAACCGGCGGGGAAGTTCTCTTTAACGGGGAAAATGTCCACGGGAAAAAATCCCGCAAGAAGCTGCTGGAGTTTAACCGGAAAATGCAGATGATTTTCCAGGATCCGTACGCATCTTTAAATCCGAGAATGACAGTCGCCGACATTATTGCCGAGGGAATAGATATTCACCGCCTGGCAAAAACGAAAAAAGAGCGGATGCAGCGGGTTCACGAACTGCTGGAAACGGTCGGTTTAAATAAAGAGCACGCCAACCGCTACCCGCATGAATTTTCGGGCGGACAGCGCCAGCGTATCGGAATCGCCAGAGCGCTGGCGGTTGATCCGGAGTTTATCATCGCGGACGAACCGATTTCGGCGCTTGATGTCTCCATTCAGGCGCAAGTCGTCAATTTAATGAAAGAATTGCAGAAAGAAAAAGGGCTCACTTACCTGTTTATCGCCCATGATTTATCAATGGTCAAATACATCAGCGATCGCATCGGCGTCATGTATTTCGGAAAATTGGTGGAGCTTGCGCCGGCGGATGAGCTTTACGAAAACCCGCTTCACCCATACACGAAATCATTGCTGTCCGCTATCCCGCTCCCTGATCCGGACTATGAAAGAAATCGCACGCGAAAGAAATACGATCCGTCCATTCATCAGCTGCAAGACGGAGAAAAGATGGAATTCAGAGAAGTGAAACCGGGACATTTTGTTATGTGCACTGAAGCTGAATTTAAAACCTATCTATAAACGTATCATCCTCCAAGACTCAGTCTTGGAGGATTTTTTTGCGCACATTCAAGTTTATTAAGCCTGCTCCCGTTTTTCTATAATGGAAAAAAAGGGGGAGATCAGTATGAAAACCATTTTGTGCGCCATTTGTGCGGGACTGTTTATCAGTGCAGCCGCTTATCCGGCCCACGCCGCTGCGAAAGAGGAGCAGCCGCTTGTAAAAATAGCGCTGGCCGAAAAAGAACTGCCGAAATCAAATGCACGGTTCGCTTATCCGTCAGGGCTGCATTTTTCACATCCTGATAAGGTGCGGGGCATTTACGTCACAGGGCATTCAGCGGGAGGAAGCAAATTCGGAGAGCTGACAGACTTTGTGGACAAAACGGAGCTCAATACAATGGTGATTGATGTCAAGGACGACAACGGAAACCTCACCTTTAAGCCGGACGGCCATTCTGAGTATGCCAAAATCGCCAAGCCGTACATCAAAGACCCAAAAAAGATGATGAAAAAGCTGGAGGAAAAAAAGATCTATCCGATCGCGCGTATTGTCGTATTTAAAGACAGCGAACTCGCGAACAAAAAGCCGGAGTGGTCCTTTAAAGAAAAAAACGGAAGTGTCTGGAAAAACGGCCGCGGCGAATCGTTCGTCAATCCGTTTATGAAAGAAGTATGGGATTACAATGTAAAGATTGCAAAACAAGCCGTAAAGATGGGTTTTCAAGAAATTCAGTTTGATTATGTCCGTTTTCCTGAAGGATTTGAAAAACGTGATGACGAACTGACATACGGTCACGGCGATTACGGAAAAACAGCAGATAGCAATGTGCAAAAACGTGTTCACGCCGTCACCGATTTTGTCGGTTATGCGAAGAAAAAACTCAAGCCGTACGGCGCGGATGTGTCGGTTGATATTTTCGGCTATTCAGCCACGCTGCCGGAAGCGCCTGGTATCGGCCAGAATTTCAGCAAAATTTCAGAACAGGTCGATGTCATTTCATCCATGATTTATCCGAGCCATTGGACAAGCTATTTCGGCATTGATAAACCGGATCTTGAGCCTTACAAAGTCGTCAAAGAATACGCGAAGGTGGAACATAAAAAACTGTCTAAGCTGAAACACCCGCCTGTATCGCGTCCGTGGCTTCAGGACTTCACGGCATCATATCTCGGCAGCGGAAATTATCAAAAGTACGGAAAACGCCAGGTGGAAGACCAGGTTAAAGCGCTGCATGATGAAGGAATTGACGAATTTTTATTGTGGGACGCGGCAAACCGCTATACCAAAAACGTCGATTACACACCATTTTAAAAAAATTGAAACCATGTTAAAGGATCACACGTCTTAATAGATGTAAGATTGTTTAAACAATCGGAAATGGGGTATATCTAAAAGTGTGAAGACAACGAACCCATAAGGAGCAAATGAATGAACTGGTACGAAAAGCTGAGTGAATATTTTCCGATTGAAGAAATGAAATCAAAAGCGCATATGGAAGCTCTGTTAAAGGAGCAAAGCGATGTTTATCATAAAGAAGAGGGGCAGTACCACGTGCTGATGTATGCGGAATTTGACTCTTTCATCTTTATTGATTACCTGTTTGTGTCAAAGAAATCCAGAGGACAAGGCCTCGGAAGCAAGCTGATCGGCAGGCTGAAAAAGAAAAACAAGCCGATTCTGCTTGAGGTGGAGCCTGTTGACGAGGATGACACGGATACACAGAAACGCTTGCGTTTTTATCAAAGAGAGCATTTCAAGCACGCGCAGTCAATCGGGTATCGGCGCCGGTCATTGGCTACGAATGAAGTGAACAAAATGGAGATTCTGTACTGGTCACCTAAGACGGAATCAGAAGAAGAAATGTTTGAAGCAATGAAACAGACATATGAAAACATTCACACTTATAAAGATGAAAAATGGTACGGAGAATCATACGAAAAAACGGATGAAGTTCTCAAAGTCATTGATGAGAAAAAACGAAAAAACATTTTCGATCAGCTGAGCTAATTGAGAATGGGGAAACATCCGCCAGCCGTAAATTTGCCGGATTGACACATTTTTTTCTCAGGAGACTGTTCACACTTACTTTTTTATAGTATAATACCTATAAAGATTCCTTTTTTAAAGTCATTTCAATTTGAGAATACAAACATGTTCATCCTACTAATTAGAGGAGTGAAGATTAATGGTTACATTATACACATCACCTAGCTGTACGTCATGCAGAAAAGCAAGAGCTTGGCTTGAAGAGCACGAGATTCCGTTTGTAGAGAGAAACATTTTCTCCGAGCCGTTATCAATTGATGAGATCAAGCAGATTCTGCGTATGACTGAAGACGGTACGGATGAAATTATCTCTACCCGTTCTAAAGTATTCCAGAAACTGAACGTAAATGTTGAATCTATGCCGCTTCAAGACTTATATACTTTGATCAATGAGCATCCGGGACTGCTCCGCCGTCCGATTATCATTGATGAAAAACGTCTGCAAGTCGGCTATAACGAAGATGAAATCAGACGATTCCTGCCAAGAAAAGTGCGTTCTTTCCAATTAAGAGAAGCACAGCGACTTGCCAACTGATATAAGCTTACGATAAGCATGGAAAAAGCCCAAAACCATCGCGGTTTGGGCTTTTTGTTATTTTTCAGTCTGTTGGTAAATCATACTGGCGAGGATAACAAATACGACGGTCAAAATCGGCAGCGTCATTTGTATAATGCCGTGTTCTGCCATGAAAAATGACAGCTTGCTGTCTCCGGCAATCATTTCACCGCCGGTAAATGCGAGAAGACCGCTTCCGGCGTACATCAATAAAGGCATTTTGTCCATGGCGGCATGAACGAGCTTGCTGCCCCAAATGATAATCGGCACCGAGATGAAGAGACCGATCACTACAAGTGTCAGCTCACCGTGAGAAGCGCCGGCTACTGCGATGACATTGTCAAGCGACATAAAGATATCAGCCATAACGATTGTGCGGATGGCTTTCCAAAGAGAAGAACTGCTTTTCACATGCTGCGCATCTTTCTTCTCAATCAGAAGCTGATAGCCGAGATACAATAAAAATACCCCGCCTGCGCATTGCAAAAAAGGAACATTCAATAAATAGACCGCAGCGCTCGTCAGAACGATTCTCAAGACGACTGCGATAAACGTTCCGAAGATGATCGCTTGCTGTCTTTGTTTATGGGCCAGATTCCGGCTGGCCATCGCGATGACGACGGCATTGTCACCGCCGAGAATAAGGTCAATTCCGATAATGAGCAGAAGGGACAGCAGGTAATCGTGCGGCATGGTAACACCTCGCTTATAGATCGATTGCTTGTACAGCTAATATATGAAGCGGTGCGCTATTTATGATGGGAACCGGGAGAAAGCCTGTTTTTCGGTGTGAAAATGCTTTTTTATTTCTTTTATAACTGTTTTATCATAAAATAGAAATATAAAGAATTTGCGCTGTCTTCTATAAGGTTAAGATGTGGACGGAATGGGTAAAGTGTAGTAAAGTACTATTCATCGGGAGCTTAGATGTCCCTTCAACATCTTATAAAGAAGGGAAGGTTGGCAAAATGGAAATAGAAAGAATTAATGAGCATACTGTAAAATTTTATATGTCTTATGGTGATATTGAAGATCGCGGTTTTGACAGAGAAGAAATCTGGTACAATCGCGAGCGCAGTGAAGAACTGTTCTGGGAAGTCATGGATGAAGTGCATGATGAAGAGGAATTCGCTGTCGAGGGTCCTCTTTGGATTCAGGTTCAGGCATTGGACAAAGGACTGGAAATAATCGTAACAAAAGCCCAGCTTTCCAAGGACGGACAAAAACTCGAACTGCCGATCCCGGAAGATAAAAAACAAGAGCCGGCAGATGAAAATCTCGATGCTTTACTTGATGATTTCCAGAAAGAAGAGCAGGCCGAGAGCCGGGAAGATAAGGAGCAAAAGCTTCAGTTCACTTTGCGGTTCGATGATTTTGAGGATCTCATCTCGCTATCAAAATTGAATCTTAACGGAATCAAAACGACCCTGTATTCGTTTGAAGACCGATATTATTTATATGCAGATTTTTATGAGCAAACTGATGAAGAGGTTGAAAATCAGCTAAGCATCCTGTTGGAGTACGCGCACGAATCATCAGTCAGCATTCACCGTCTTGAAGAATACGGCAAATTGGTGATCGCTGATCATGCGTTATATACAATAAAAAAACACTTTGCATCATAACAAACCGATTTCTCTCAGCAGAAATCGGTTTTTTTTGTTCTGAATGACAGGATGAACGGCTGAAAACCGTATAACGGCTCTCATCCGCAAACAGGATTATATCTTCTTCCTGCTGAATACAACAAGATTCAGGAAAGGAGAAGATGCAACATGTTCAGTGCTGTGACTGCCGACGGACGGCTCATTCAGCTGGCCGGAAGCTATTCAAAGGAAAAAGCGGAGGAGCTGAGAAAGAAACGCTGGTTCTGCCCCGTTTGCGAAAGTGAACTTGATATCAAACTGGGACGGGAGAAACTGCCGCACTTCGCTCATAAAAAAAGCAGGCTGTGTCCGGGGGAATCCGAACCTGAAAGCGAATACCATCTGGAAGGAAAAAGGCAGCTTTTTCTCTGGCTAAAGACACAAGGGTGCAGCGTCAGCCTGGAACCGTATCTGACTTCCGCTGGACAGCGGCCTGACTTGACGGCGGAAAGCGGAGAAGAGAGGCTGGCTTTTGAATTTCAATGTGCGAACCTTTCGGCGGACTCTTTAAAGAGCCGGACGGCAGGCCTGAAAAACGCCGGGTACCGGCCGGTCTGGATCATCGGGGCAAAACGGTTAAAACGGATGGCCGGGCAATTTTTCCGGCTTTCTGCTTTTCACTGGCAGTTCTTTGAAGTCCATTCATTTTCCTCTTTACTGTTTTACTGTCCCGACGCCCGCTCCTTTTACAGGCTGCATTCCATCACTCCGTTTTACACCGGCTATTCTTATGCCGGCTTAACCACAATCCCTCTTCATAAAGCAAACCTGAAAGACATATGTCATCCGGAAGGGCGGCACAGCGTCAGACTTCCCTCGTGGGGACGTGCCGTAGCCGGCTTCCGAAACAAAAGCGGGCGGTTTTTATCTGAAGATGCCGGTCTTATCCGGCGTCTTTTTTACGAAAGACATCAGGTCGCATTTCCATTTCTCCCCTCTGAAGTGTTTATTCCCGTTTCAGCGGGCTTTGTGTTTGCAAGTCCCGTTTTTGTGTGGCAGAGCCATTTATACTTGCGGCTTGCGGAACTTTCTAAAAAAGGCGCGCCGATCCGATTATCCGGCATGGTTCATGATTTGCGGCAAAAAATCAGGCGTAAGGAGATCCGGATGCGGTATGGTTCACAAGATAGCCTTATCAGAATGGCGGTAAAACAATATGCTGATTTCTTATGCTTGCAGGATTTTTTAAGGGAAATTGAGAATGAAGTATATATGCCCTCATCTCAACGGAAGCTCCCTCAAACGGCAGAAGAGCTGCGCCGGCGGGATCTGCTCTTTTTTGGGGAATGAGAATGCTTCATTTCGTTCACCCTAACGTCAAGGTGGTGGCGAATGTGAGGGGCGTACAAGCAGTTTGTTTTCGTTTTTTCACTGTATTATTGGTATGCTTGGTCTTATATGCCGCATATGATTTGACAAAAGGCAGTGAAAAGCCGGAAGATAATCACAACACAAGTTTTTGGAGAAACAATCGTTTTTTCAATTGGCTTGAAGTAAAGAAAACGAGGGGGATCACCATGACTGAGGAAAATAAAGCAGCACAGCTGCCTGACAGAAGTGAAGTAAAGGCAGAGCATACATGGAGACTAGAGGATATTTTTCCTAGTGATGAGGCCTGGAATAAAGAATTTCAAGCAGTTAAAGAATTAATCCCGAATTTATCTTCTTTTAAAGGCACGCTTGCTCATTCGGCTGATAATTTATACGCGGCGCTTACGGCACAGGATGAAGTGACGAACCGCCTTGGCAAACTTTATGCATACGCACATATGCGCTCAGACCAGGATACGGGAAATTCTTTCTACCAAGGGCTGAACGACAAAGCCGCAAGCCTGTATTCTCAGGCTGCCAGCGCGACTGCTTACATTGAACCGGAAATTCTGGCGATTCAGGAGGACAAGCTGCACCAGTTTATTCTGGAAAAAGAGGAGCTTAAACTTTACTCCCATGCAATTGAAGAAATTACAAAACAGCGTCCGCACGTGCTGAGCGAACAAGAAGAGGCCCTGCTTGCGGAAGCCTCAGAAGCGCTGTCGTCGCCTTCCAATACATTCAGTGTTTTAAATAACGCCGATATTACGTTTCCGTCGATTAAAGATGAAAACGGCAAGGAAACTCAAATCACACACGGCAACTTTATTAATTTCCTGGAAAGCAGCAATCGTGAAGTCCGCAAAAACGCATTTGAAGCCGTATATAAAACATACGGACAGTATAAAAACACGATGGCGACTACACTCAGCGGCACTGTGAAAAAAGATAATTTTTACGCCCGTGTGAAAAAGTATAAATCAGCACGGGAAGCGGCTTTATCCAATAACAGCATCCCTGAAGAAGTTTACGATAACCTTATTAAAACGATCAATAAACATCTTCCGTTATTACACCGTTACATTGACCTGCGGAAAAAGGTTCTCGGCCTTGATGAAGTCCATATTTATGACCTTTACACACCGCTTGTAAAAGATTCGGGAATGAAGGTCACATATGAGGAAGCGAAAGATTATATGCTCAAAGGACTTGCTCCGCTGGGCGAGGAATACGCGTCTATTTTAAAAGAAGGACTTGAAAACCGCTGGGTCGATATATACGAAAATAAAGGAAAACGCAGCGGTGCTTATTCGTCCGGTACATACGGCACGAATCCGTACATCTTGATGAACTGGCATGACAATGTCAATAATCTGTTTACGCTCGTTCACGAGTTCGGCCATTCCGTGCACAGCTACTATACGAGAAAATATCAGCCGTATCCGTACGGTAACTACAGCATTTTTGTCGCTGAAGTCGCTTCAACGACCAATGAAGCGCTGCTCGGTGAATATATGCTGAACAGCTTAAAGGATGAAAAACAGCGTCTGTACCTGCTCAACCATATGCTTGAAGGATTCAGAGGCACAGTGTTCAGACAGACGATGTTCGCTGAATTTGAGCATCTGATTCATACGAAAGCGCAGGAAGGCGAGCCGCTAACGCCTGAACTGCTGAACGAACTTTATTATGATCTGAATAAAAAGTATTTCGGTGACAACATGGTGATTGATAAAGAAATCAGTCTGGAATGGTCAAGAATTCCGCATTTCTATTACAATTATTATGTGTATCAATATGCGACAGGCTACAGTGCGGCCCAAGCGCTGAGCAGCCAGATCTTAAAAGAAGGCAAGCCTGCGGTGGAGCGCTATACCGAATTCTTAAAAGCGGGAAGCTCGGAATATCCGATCGACATACTGAAAAAAGCGGGAGTCGATATGACATCGCCTGAACCGATCGAGGCAGCCTGCAAAATGTTTGAAGAGAAACTGAACGAAATGGAAGAGCTTCTTTCGAAAGTGAACCCTTCGTAGTTCAAAAAAGCCTGTGCATAAGTTGCACAGGCTTTTTCTAAAACCCTTTAAACGTTTTTCTGTGATTCAGCCGGTACAAGGCAAACAATATGGACAGAAACAGCAGGGGAGATGTAATGTAAATCGGCAGCATGTGCATCATGGCCAGCAGATTTAAAAAGAAGAAAAACACAATCATTCCGATGATCAATACGGTGCGGAGCATTGATTTCCCTCCTTGTTTTTCATTGATATATTCTATGAAAACAAGCAGTCAGTTATGTTTTGTGACAAAAATATGAACATTAATCTTATGGCTTGTCAAAACTCGACAAGATTTGATATGATAAGGATGTGAAATTGATCACAAACAAACATTACCCCTTTGTTTGACCGTGAAAAATTTCTCCCATCCCCTTTGTTGTCGTTAAGACATATGAAACCGCGCTTATCCCGGCGCGGTTTCTTTATTTGCACAAAAAAAGCCGGCTCCGTAAGGAATCAGCTTTTTTTAATGATCACAACAGGTGACATCCTCCTGGGTGCCGGAAAGAGACTTCCAAAACAGACCGTGCTTTGCTTCCACTCTGGCGACCTTTTTGGCGAATGCCAGTTTTTTCATTTCTTTTTCAACTTCTTCTAGACTCAAATCATAAACGAGTGCGATTTCTTTCGATGCGACAAACCGGAAATATTCAATGAAACATTCCAAAGGCGGCGTTTCAGAAGGCTTCGGTTCATCCCCGAGCATTTCGAATAAGATCTCTTCGTACACGTCATAAGAATAGTTGCCGGGAACCTTCAGCCCTTCATCATCATGCAGGCTGTTAAAGAACGTCAATGTCGGGTTGACGGTGACATCCATTTCCGCCGCGATTTTCATATCGCACTGAAGCGCTTTTACCGCGCTTTGCGAATGGAGGTCGCGCTTGAATTCTTCAACATCCAATTTCGTCTTTTCGGCAATTTCTAAAAGAACGTCTTCATCCGTAATATTCTGCTTGGAAACAAACAGGCTTTCCTGCATGCTGCGGAGAAACAGAATGCCCGCTTTTCTTCCCTGCAGTTCGGCCGCTTTTAAAGCGAGTGCGGCAAGGTAGGGCGATGAAAGAGGCTGATCCTGCTCAAGCCAAAGGCTTCCGTCACAGGGCATCCCGGAACGGTTCGCAATTTTTTCCCAAGCTTCGGCAAGGAGGTGTTTTTTCCGCTTATGCTTATTCAGCGATGTAATGCTCGCGGAAACAATGATCCGCAGCGTAAAAAAACGTCCGTATTTGATTTTTAATTTTTTTATGGCGGGCTCCAGCGACCAGCATTCAGGACATAAAGGGTCGACAAACATGTAAATTTCGAGCGGTTTTTTTGGATGTCCGTGGCAATGGGCGAAGTATTGCTCATGCTGATAATTCGTCAATATGATCGATCCTCCGCTTCTGACTGGTTTACCATATGCCTGGCCGTCAGTTCCAGACGCCCGTACAGAAATTCACGAATATCGCCCTCCAGCCCGACCTGATCCATCGCTTTGCTCATACAGCTTAGCCACGCATCAGCCCTCTCGTCCGTAATCGGAAAGGGGAGATGCCTTGCCCTCAGCATGGGATGTCCGTGCTCTTCAGTATAAAGAGGAGGTCCGCCCAAATACTGGGTTAAAAATTGCTTTTGTTTTCTGGCCGTTTCAGTCAAATCACTTGGAAATATCGGCTTCAGCAAGGGATGAGACGAGACACGCTCATAAAAAGTATCAACAAGTTGCGATAGAAGTTCCTCTCCAATCGCTTCATATGGTGCGTTAAACGATTGTCCCATGTTGACTACTCCTTTATATGGCTAATAGGAATCATAATTCCCATTGCGAATTTATCTTTCAGTTTTACTATCTTCAGTTACTGTATATTTTAGCAATAACATTTTATTTCTACAAACAAAGTGCCTTTCTGTCAGGCGCTTGTATTTCATATCATATCACATCGCCTTCATTCATGTGTAAGATTTCACTCCGCAAAAAAACCAGAGGGCGAAGGAAGCCTCTCTGGTTTACGCGTAATACTGTTTGGTTATGTTTTTGACATATTGCTGTGTTTCCTTAAACGGCGGAATGCCTCCGTACCGATCTACGTTGCCGGGGCCTGCGTTGTAGGCGGCTAACGCCAGAGATACATTTCCGTCGTATTTCGTGAGCATCTGCTTTAGGTACTTTGTGCCGCCCTCAGCGTTCTGGACGGGATCAAGCGGGTTTGACACCCCGAGTGATTCTGCCGTGGAAGGCATGAGCTGCATCAGTCCCATTGCCCCCGCACCGCTGACCGCTTTCGGATTAAAGCCTGATTCCTGTTTAATAACCGCGCGGATCAGCTTTTCGTCCACTCCGTATTTTTCGGCCGCTTTCTGAATGGCGCTGTCTATTGAAAAGTTTCCGGTGCTGATATCAGAAGCCGCATCCGGAGACTTTATGCCCGGGGAAGCGGTCTGTGAAGCAGCCGCGGAGCCGGATGAAACGGGAATTCTCGGTGAATATGAAGCGTGAGCGGTCCGCACACCGTTTAAAATTCCTGATTCCGGCTGCTGCCGGACGGCTGTGTCCGTATACTGGCTGAGCAGCGCGCTGAAATTTGAAAGCGGGCTTTCTGAAGATTGTCCGCCTGAAGCCGTGCTTGTATGAGAGATTGATTGCAGCTGGAGAAGGGCCGCCCAATTCGTGATATTCACTGTGTCATTCCACCTTTTTTTGTTTCTGTTCATAAAAACGCTGGATTTTATTTTTCGTGATCCGCTCTGGGATGCCGAATTGCTTGAGCAATTGTTCAAACGCCCGTTTTCCTTCATCCCAGTCAGCAGCTTCGAATTCCAATTCAAAGTCTTCTTTCTCTAAATATCGGCTGTGATCTAAAATGATTAAGCCTTTTTCTGATTCTTTTTCCGCGCGTGCGGTCGACAGCGTTCCGAAATAGCAAATGTGTTCTGAGTTGATTCCGAGACCTTCCAGCTGACGTTTGACGGGGCCATCCGGAATCTTGAAGACGTCAAGATCAGGTGCCGCAAGCTCTTGGTGCGTTTCCAGCAGACCGACCGATGCAGGCTCTTTTAACGTCAGAACGAACGCGCCGTCTTTTTCTCGGATGCGGAGTGCTGATTTTTTTTGTTTCAGGGAAAAATCTTTCGTGTCGAAATAATGATTGACCTGCTGTTTAAAATCATGTTCTTTCATGCAGAGTGCTTCACTCAGCTTCAGAAATTCTGATTTTGTCAGCAGGTTTTTGAATTCAATTTCTATTTCTTGGGTCATGACAGTCTTCCTTTCAGGACGAAAAATTGTATAATTCCCATTATCTCTTTAGAGGTTACGTTTATCAATATCGACCTTGATATGATAAAATAAATGCTGTACTTTGTTAAAAAAGGAGAACATTATGCAAAAGAGAATTGAAATCCAAAATGCATCATTAACAGAAGACGCGCTCCGCTTGAAGTGCGGAGAGGACTTAAGCGGAGCGGAACGCAAAGCATCAGGTCAAATGCTTGTTGATTCCGATCACTTTGCTTTTGTATACATACTTGAATCAGCTGACTCTTTTGAATATGTCATTATAAAAGAACATATCTGGCCGGATCTGAAAGAAGCCTTAGACCAAAGAAAACCGGCGGTCCTTGAGGCCGGCGGAAAAACGGTTGAACTTTCAGGGCTGCATGAAGAACTCGATTATCTTCTTGAAAATATTAAAGATAATGCAAACTACGGAGATATGGAAGAAAAAGTGAAAAACGTATTTCTTTAGAACAGGTTCGGAATTGGGGGATGTACGATGGATGACAAACAATGGGAGCAATTTCTAGCGCCATACCGCCAGGCTGTTGAAGAATTAAAGGTGAAGCTGAAAGGCGTCAGAACCCTTTATGAGTATGAAGATGACCACTCACCGATTGAGTTTGTGACAGGCCGCGTGAAGCCGGTGGCGAGCATACTTGAAAAAGCGAGACGAAAAAGCATACCGCTTCATCAGATTGAAACGATGCAGGATATCGCGGGGCTGCGTATTATGTGCCAATTCGTCGATGATATCCAGATCGTCAAAAATATGCTGTTTGCCAGAAAAGATTTTACCGTTGTCGATAAGCGGGATTACATAGCAGAGCATAAGGAAAGCGGATATCGGTCTTACCACCTTGTCGTTTTATATCCTTTACAAACAACGTCCGGAGAAAAGCACGTTCTTGTGGAAATACAGATTCGGACGCTTGCCATGAACTTTTGGGCAACCATTGAGCATTCACTGAATTACAAATACAGCGGGAACATTCCCGAAAAAGTAAAGCTGAGGCTGCAGCGGGCCTCAGAAGCCGCATCCCGGCTCGATGAAGAAATGTCAGAAATCCGCGGAGAAATCCAGGAAGCCCAAGCCGCGTTCTCGCGAAAGAAAAAAGCGGGAGACCACCAGTAGGAAAGGAGGGGAATGGCATGAAATTTGCCGTTTCTTCAAAAGGAGACGAGGTTTCAGATACACTGAAAAGCAAAATACAGGCGTATTTACTCGATTTTGATATGACCTTGGATGAAAAAGAGCCGGAAATCGTGATTTCCGTCGGCGGTGACGGAACGCTTCTTTACGCATTTCACAGGTACAGCGACCGTCTCGATAAAACGGCGTTTGTCGGAGTTCACACGGGGCATTTGGGTTTTTATGCCGATTGGGTTCCGCAGGAGATAGAAAAACTTGTTCTGGCCATTGCCAAAACGCCGTATCATACCGTGGAGTATCCCCTTCTTGAGGTGATTGTCACTTATCATGATGAAGAGCGTGAGGAGCGGTATCTGGCTTTGAACGAATGTACGATCAAAAGCATAGAAGGCAGTCTCGTCGCTGACGTGGAAATTAAAGGCCAGCTGTTTGAAACGTTCAGGGGAGACGGTTTATGTCTGTCCACGCCTTCCGGAAGCACGGCTTATAATAAGGCGTTAGGCGGCGCGATCATCCACCCTTCCATCAGAGCGATTCAGCTTGCGGAAATGGCATCCATCAACAACAGAGTGTTCAGGACTGTCGGCTCGCCGCTTTTGCTTCCCGATCATCATAACTGTGTCATCAAACCGAGAAACGACGTCGACTTTCAAGTCACAATTGATCATTTAACCTTGCTGCATAAGGATGTCAAGTCCATTCTATGCCGTGTGGCAAATGAAAAAGTCAGATTTGCAAGATTCCGTCCTTTTCCGTTTTGGAAAAGGGTGCAGGATTCCTTTATCGGAAAAGGCGAATAGAAAGAGGAAACGGATTGGACAACTTTTTTATCCAAAAGAACATGACTGCCCGGGAAGCCGGCATGACGGTAAAAGAATATACGGCGCAGCTCGGCATTTCAAAGCGGCTTCTCGCTGACATTAAATTCGGCGGGGGAGACCTGCTTGTGAACGGAGAGCATGTAACCGTCCGCGCCGTGTTAGCGGAAGGAGACGTGCTTAAGATTGAATTTCCGAAGGAGCATGTGAGTGAAACGCTTTTGCCTGAGCCGGTTCCTCTTGATATTCTTTATGAAGATGACCATGTGCTTGTGGTCAATAAACAGCCGTATGTCTCCTCAATTCCATCAAGAGAACACCCGTCGGAGAGCATCGCTAACGGAGTGATCAGCCACTACCGAAAAAGCGGTGTGCAATCAACGGTTCATCTTGTCACCCGCCTTGACAGGGATACATCGGGGGCGATGCTCATCGCCAAACATCGGCTTTCCCATTCTCTTTTGTCGGCAGCGCAGAAAAAGGGGCTTGTCAGCAGGCGGTATCTCGCTGTCGTACACGGGATCATGTCTCAGAAGGAAGGAACGGTGGACGCGCCCATCGGAAGAAAACACGACAGTATTATTGAGCGGATGGTAACGCCGGAGGGACAACGAGCGGTGACGCATTTTCAAACGGAAAAAGCGGGACATGCGTTTACGCTTGCAGCCCTGCGGCTGGAAACGGGGCGGACGCATCAAATCCGGGTGCACATGAGCTACCTCGGCCACCCGTTAGTCGGTGATACACTGTACGGCGGAAAAAATGAGGGAATTGCGCGGCAGGCTCTTCACAGTGAGCGGCTTTCATTCGTACACCCCATGACCGGAAAAACGCTCGTTTTTCACGCTCCGGTGCCTGACGATATGAAAACATTAATTGAACAAATGTAAAGCCCGAACCGTTTGCCGGTTTCGGGCTTTTTTTCATGCCTGCCTTCCGTGATCCTCGCGAAATCGTGAGGCATCATAGGGCATTGAGCTTTCCACAGAGACGGTTTCATGCTCCGGAAAGCGAAAGCCTGTCAGTTGATTGCCGAAGACGCATCCTGTATCAATGTTGATTGTACGGTTGACGATCCGGGGACGTTTTACCGGGGTATGGCCGTAAACAATCCATGCCTTGCCTTCATAAGCGGCGGCCCAGTCTCTTCTGACGGGTCTGCCGTCGAGATGCGTTTCACCCGTGATATCGCCGTACAGAACAAATTCTTTTACCTTACGCGAGTATTTACCGATATCGTCAGCTTTTATGCCGGCGTGGGCGACAACGAGATCGCCATTATGTAAAATGTCATAAAGCGGCGCTGACTCATATAAGCGGATGAATTGTCTGGAGACTTCCGTTCTGTCGGCGGGAGACAGCTCTTTCAGTTCGGCTGCCGTCGTTTCCAGTCCGTGCATCACTTTTACGGGGTTTCCTTTTAAGTAACGATACAGTTTGTTGCAATGATTTCCCGGGACATAACGGACGGCTCCTTTTTCATATGCTTTTGCCACAAAACGCATCACTTCTACGGATTTTGGGCCTCTGTCCGTTAAATCCCCCGCAAAGACAAGCGTCCTGCCTTCAGAGTGAACGGGCGTTCCGTCTTTGACTTCATATCCGAGCTTTTGCATTAACGCGATCATTTCGTCATAACATCCGTGTATATCGCTGATGATGTCATAAGCCATTCGTGTCAGCCTCCTTATTAACGGTTTTTTATTTATTATGCGGCTAATTCCTATACCTAATTACGCTGTTTTTGTACAAATTAAAAAAAGAATTAAAGAAATAAAGCCTTATCACTTTTTTTTCGCGTTCAGCCTTGTTAGAATATGCGTTATGTTTTTAAAAAAAAGTAAGGTTTCGCCCGCTTTAAGCGGGCTTTTATAACCCTTGTTTTAAGGAGGTATTTACGAATGGAACACACATCAGTCGCATCTTTAGTCGTCGTTCTGATCATCGCTTTTTTGACGCCGCTCCTTTTACATCGGTTTAAGCTCAGCATCCCCGTCGTCGTCGCGGAGATCATCATGGGGCTTATTATCGGAAAAAGCGGCCTGAATCTTGTCGTTCAGGGAGACACGTGGCTGGAGACGCTGTCTGTTCTCGGCTTTATCTTTTTAATGTTTTTAAGCGGCTTGGAAATTGATTTTTCTTCATTTGAGAAAGGGAAGAAAAAACAATTCCTTCCGAATGGCAAGGAAGCGCCCAACACGTTTTCTGCCGCACTGATTATCTTTTTCGGCATCTTTATTTTATCATTGCTGCTGTCCTATGCCTTTGTATTAGCCGGTTTTATTCAAAACGCATTTTTAATGACGCTTATTATTTCGACGATATCACTCGGTGTGGTGGTCCCGACTTTAAAGGAAGAACGGATCATGAACTCCAATATCGGCCAGATCATCCTGCTTGTCGCCGTTATCGCGGACTTGGCTACGATGATTCTGCTCGCTTTCTTCTCTTCTCTTTACGGAGAAGACAGCGGAAATATGTGGCTTCTGTTGATTCTCTTTGCCGCGGGGGTCGTGCTGTATTTCTTCGGCAGGATCTTTAAACACCGTTCATTTGTGCAGTCGATGTCTAAAGGCACCGTGCAGATCGGCACGAGAGCCATTTTCACACTGATTATCGTGCTTGTCGCTTTATCGGAATCTCTCGGGGCGGAAAATATTCTCGGCGCGTTTTTGGCAGGCGTTCTGGTATCGCTTCTGTCTCCGAATAAAGAAATGGTGGAACAGCTGGATTCCTTCGGCTACGGGTTTTTAATTCCGATCTTTTTCGTCATGGTCGGGGTGAAATTGGACATTTGGACGCTTTTCCAAGATCCGAAAACATTAACGATGATTCCGCTGCTTCTGCTTGCGCTGTTTATCAGCAAAATGTTTCCGGTGTTTTATTTAAAGAAATGGTATGACAAAAGAACCGTGTTTGCTTCGGGCTTTTTGCTGACGTCCACGCTGTCGCTTGTTATCGCGGCGGCTACGATCGGAGAAAGGCTCCACATTATCAGCGCCAATATGTCCGGCGCGTTGACTTTAGTTGCGGTTATTGCCAGCATCATCACGCCGATCGGCTTTAAGAAATTATACAAACGGCAAAGTGCGCCGCAGGAAAAAAAGCGCATTACATTTATCGGCGCCAACCAAATGACACTTCCGGTTACGCTGGAATTGCCCGATGAGGAATATGAAGTACGGGTCGTCCATGTGTATCAGGAAAATGCCGGGAAAACGCTTGCGGAATCCGTTTTTTCGGTTGACACGATTTCTGATTACGAGCCCGGCACGCTTGAGTCGCACGGTATTTTCAAAACGGATATTCTTGTCGTGGCGACGGGAAATGAAGATGTGAACGCCGAAATCGCCTTAATAGCGAAAGAGAAAGGGACTGAGCGTATCATCGCAAGCGTCGGCTCGGTTGAGCATGAAACAAAACTGAAAGAAGAGGGCATCAGTATTTTTTCTATCCTTCTGTCTACAAAGACGCTCTTGCGCGCATTAATTGAGGCGCCGGGCGTGATGAGCCTCCTGACGAATGAGGAGTCTTCGTTATATCAGATCAATCTGGAAAACCCGGCGTATAACGGCATCATTCTGCGGGAATTTCCGCTGATGGGCGATGTGATTTTCGTCCGGATTTTCAGAGGTGTGGACAGCATCGTTCCGCACGGAGACACGCGGCTGAAAACAGGAGACCGTCTCATCGTCACGGGCTCGCGCAACTACGTGTCGGAACTGAGAAAAATCCTTGAAGCTTGACCAAATTGCAATTCGTGATAATATAGAAGGCATAACAAATAAATCATTAATCGTATGACCACTAGGGGTGTCCTTCATAAGGGCTGAGATAAAAGTGAGACTTTTAGACCCTCATAACTTGAACAGGTTCAGACCTGCGTAGGGAAGTGGAGCGGTATTTTTTTGGGGTTCCTTTTATCCATTTAAATTCCAAACCACTTTTCCGATGCGGGAAAGTGGTTTTTTTATTTTATCAGGGGGGAAGACATGATGACATTTTCTGAAGAATGCAGACAGGCGGCTGCCGAATGGTGGGACGGAAGTTTTGTTCATCCGTTTGTAACGGGAATCGGTGACGGAAGCCTGCCGATAGACCGTTTCAGCTATTACGTGCTGCAAGATTCCTACTATTTGACGCATTTTGCAAAAGTTCAGGCGTTCGGCGCCGCATATGCCGAAGACTTGTTTACGACGGGCAGGATGGCGGGCCACGCTCAAGGGACATATGAAGCGGAAATGGCGCTGCACCGCGAGTTTACGGAGCTTTTAGGGATTACGGAAGAAGAGCGTGCGGCATTTAAACCGGCACCGACCGCCTATTCTTATACGTCTCATATGTACAGATCGGTGATGAGCGGCAATTTTGGAGAAATATTAGCTGCGCTTCTGCCCTGTTATTGGCTTTATTATGAAGTCGGCGAACACTTAAAGGAGTGCAAACCGGAGCATCCGATTTATGAAAAATGGATCGGTACATACGGCGGAGACTGGTTCAGACAGCAAGTCGAAGAACAGATCAGCCGTTTTGACGAGATTGCTGAAAACAGCACAGAGGACATCCGCGCGAAAATGAAAGAGAATTTTGTGATTTCAAGCTATTATGAATATCAATTTTGGGGAATGGCCTATCAAAAAGAAGGCTGGTCCGAGAAGGGCGGAAAAGAGGTGGAATCTTTTGGAGCTGCACGCGGTAACTGATAATCGCAAATCCGTTGCCGAGCTGGCCGAAGATATTCTTTCGATTCAGCGCGAAGTAAGCTTTATCCATATCCGTGAGCGGGATAAAACAGCGGGAGAAATCATGCAGCTTTTGACCCTTTTGAAAAAGGGCGGTGCGGATAAGGACAAATTGATCATCAATGACAGGGCGGATATCGCGCTTTTTGCCAATATACACCGTGTTCAGCTTCCGTCCCGCAGCTTTTCCGTAAAGCAGGTGCGAAGCAGATTTCCCCATCTTCATATCGGACGTTCGGTTCATTCGCTGAAAGAAGCCATCCAAGCTGAAAAGGAAGATGCGGATTATGTGGTGTTCGGCCATGTATTTGAAACCGAATGTAAACAAGGACTTGAAGCAAGAGGCATCAGCCTGCTTTCAGAGATCAAACGCACGCTTTCCATCCCCGTCATCGCAATCGGCGGAATGACACTGCAGACGATCGGACACACAAAGCAGGCGAAACCGGACGGAATTGCCGTCATGTCAGGTATATTCTCAGCTGAAAATCCTGAGGAGGCGGCAAAACGGTATGCACGCGCGGTAAGGGAGGCCGATTATGAAGAAGCACTATGATACGGCGGTGATCGGCGGCGGAATTATCGGATGCGCCATTTCTTATGAGCTGGCGAAGACGCAGCAGAACGTTGTCTTGCTTGAAGCCGGAGAAGTCGGCCGAAAAACGACAAGCGCTGCCGCGGGAATGCTGGGCGCTCATGCGGAATGTGAAAACCGGGATGCGTTTTTTGATTTTGCCATGTACAGTCAAAGGCTGTATGAAACGGCGGGGCAAGAGCTTGAGGAAGCTTGCGGCATTGACATCAGGCGCCATAACGGCGGAATGCTTAAACTGGCGTATACCGAAGAAGATATCGTCCGTCTACGGAAGATGGATGATCTGCCTTCCGTCACCTGGCTTTCAGCCGAAGATGCCCTTGAAAAAGAGCCTTACGCTTCAAAAGACATTCTCGGCGCAAGTTATATAAAAGACGATGTCCATGTCGAACCGTACTATGTTTGCAAAGCGTATGCAAAAGGAGCGCGGCGCTATGGCGCTGACATATATGAGCATACACAAGTCACCTCCGTAAAACGGGTGAACGGAGAATATTGCATCACAACGTCCGGCGGTGATGTTTATGCTGACAAAGTCGCAGTTGCAAGCGGTGTATGGAGCGGCCGGTTTTTCAGCCAGCTCGGCTTGGGACAGCCTTTTTTTCCTGTGAAAGGAGAATGCCTTTCCGTGTGGAATGACGATATCCCGCTGACCAAAACCCTTTACCATGATCATTGTTATGTCGTCCCGAGAAAAAGCGGCCGGCTTGTCATCGGCGCCACGATGAAACAGGGCGACTGGAGCGATACGCCTGACATCGGAGGAATTGAGGCCGTCATTGCAAAAGCGAAAACCATGCTTCCCGCCATCGAACATATGAAAATAGACCGGTTTTGGGCGGGTCTCAGGCCGGGAACAAGAGACGGAAAGCCGTTTATCGGGCGGCATCCTGAAGACAGCGGCATCATCTTCGCCGCCGGCCATTTTCGGAACGGCATCCTGTTGGCGCCGGCAACGGCTGAAATGGTGCGGGATATGATCCTGGGAAGACAGATTAAGCAGGAATGGGAAGAAGCGTTTCGAATTGATCGCAAGGAGGCTGTTCATATATGATCCTTCAGCTGAACGGAAAACAAATTGATTGGAATCGAAATGAGGGGACGGTTCAGGATTTGCTTGAATCGTACCAGCTTGATCAAAGAATCGTAGTTGTGGAGAGAAATAAAGAAATCATTGAAAAAAAGAATTATGAAAATACGAGTTTGTGTGACCGCGATGTCATAGAAATTGTCCATTTTGTAGGAGGCGGATGAGGATGTTAACAATAGGCGGAAAACAGTTTCAGTCAAGATTGCTGTTAGGAACGGGAAAATATCCGAGTTTTGAGATTCAGAAAGAGGCGGTGGCTGTCTCGGAATCAGATATTTTAACCTTTGCGGTAAGGCGGATGAACATCTTTGAAGAGTCTCAGCCTAACTTTCTTGAACAGCTTGATTTGTCTAAATACACGCTTCTGCCGAATACGGCCGGCGCCGCAACGGCTGAAGAGGCGGTCAGAATCGCAAGGCTTGCCAAAGCTTCAGGGCTTTGTGACATGATAAAAGTAGAAGTCATCGGGTGCAGCCGGTCACTTTTGCCTGATCCGGTTGAAACGCTGAAAGCATCAGAACAGCTGCTCGAAGAGGGATTTATCGTGCTTCCGTATACGTCAGATGATGTTGTGCTCGCAAGACGTCTTGAGGAGCTCGGAGTGCATGCCATTATGCCGGGCGCTTCGCCGATCGGTTCCGGTCAGGGAATTTTAAATCCGCTGAATCTATCCTTTATCATTGAACAGGCGAAGGTGCCGATCATTGTCGATGCCGGCGTCGGATCTTCAAAAGACGCCGCCTACGCGATGGAGCTCGGGGCTGACGGTGTGCTGTTAAATACCGCTGTGTCAGGCGCTGATGATCCGGTCAAAATGGCCCGGGCGATGAAGCTTGCCGTAGAAGCGGGCCGTCTTTCTTATGAAGCGGGGAGAATTCCGGTGAAAGATTACGGAACTGCAAGCAGTCCGCGAGACGGTCTTCCGGTATGACGGACAGATATTCCAGACAGGAGCTGTTTCAGCCGATCGGTCCCTCCGGCCAAGAGAAGCTCCGGTCGTCTCATGCCGTGATTATCGGCGCGGGTGCGCTTGGGACGGCAAGTGCGGAGATGCTTGTCAGAGCAGGAGTCGGGAAGGTAACGATCGCTGACAGAGATTATGTGGAGTGGAGTAATCTCCAGCGCCAGCAGCTTTATACCGAAGACGATGTAAGAAATGAAATGCCGAAAGCCGCGGCGGCTGAAAAACGGCTTCGATCTATAAATAGTGATGTAGAGGTCGAGGGATTTGTCATGGATGTCACTGCGGAAAACGCACCCGGATTGATTCGTGACGCCTCCCTCATCGTGGATGCCGCCGACAACTTTGAAACGAGGCTGATTGTGAATGATGCGGCTGTGCAGAAAGGGATTCCCTTTCTGTATGGCGCCTGTGTCGGCAGCTACGGGCTCTCTTTTACCGTCATTCCCGGTGTCACGCCGTGCCTTCATTGTCTGCTTGAGACATTGCCTTTAGGCGGTATGACATGCGATACGGGGGGAATCATCAGCCCGGCTGTATTGCAGACGGCCGTTTTTCAGGCAGCAGATGCGCTGAAACTGTTAACGGGCGGATCTATCGAGCATGTTCTCCGTTCCTTTGATTTATGGAAAAATGAACGGTCAGAAATAAACGTCGCCCGTCTTAAGTCGGCTGATTGCCCAAGCTGCGGCACGAACGATTATCCGTTTTTATCCTATGAAAATCAGACAAAAGCGGCGGTTCTGTGCGGGCGGAACACGGTGCAGATCAGAGCGGGGATCTCTGAACAGTTTGATCTGCAAAAACTTGCGGGACAGCTCAGACGGACAGGGCTTGATGTTTCAGCCAACCCGTATTTAATTTCGTTTTGCAAAGACAATTTCAAGATGGTACTGTTTCGTGACGGCAGAGCATTAATACACGGCACAAGTGATATCAGCAGAGCGAAATCCTTTTATCATAAATGGATCGGATAATGCGAAAGGAGAGAAAAACATCATGAGCATATGCAAAGCATTGACGATTGCCGGATCAGATTCAGGAGGCGGCGCCGGTATACAGGCGGATCTCAAAACCTTTCAGGAGCTCGGCGTTTTCGGAATGTCAGCCATTACAGCGGTAACCGCCCAGAACACTTTGGGCGTTCACGGCATTTATCCGCTCACCCGGGAAGCGCTGGGCAGCCAGATTGACGCGGTGGCGGAAGATTTGCGGCCTGACGCTGTAAAAACGGGAATGCTGTGGAGCGCAGAAATGATTGCGGAAATTGCGGAAAAAACGGATCAGTACGGGCTTGATCATCTCATCACGGACCCCGTCATGATTGCCAAAGGAGGCGCTTCCCTGCTGCGTGAGGAATCTCAGGCCGCGTTAAAAGAGCTGTTAATTCCGCGCAGCTATGCGGTGACGCCGAATGTTCCGGAAGCTGAGGTATTGACGGGAATGGAAATCCGCACGTTTGAGGACCGGAAAAAAGCGGCCGAACGCCTTTGCAAGCTTGGTGCAAAGCATGTCATCATAAAAGGCGGACACCAGCCTGAACAAGGGAGGATCGTTGATTTATTATTTGACGGTTCGTCTTTTACCCAAATCAGCCACGCCTATATTGACACCAAACACACCCACGGAACAGGCTGCACGTTCGCAGCCGCGCTGACGGCGGAAACGGCAAAGGGGAAAAACATTCAGACCGCCTTTGAGACAGCCGTCAATTTTGTGCGGGAAGCCGTGGAACATACGCTCGGCATTGGAGAGGGACACGGCCCGACCAATCATTTTGCCTTTAAAAGGAACAGTCTGCAGACGAGATAAAAAAGAGACCGCTTCAACATCCGCGGTCTTTTTCCCATGCTTTCAATCTGGACAAGGTTATGATATGATAAAAATTAAGATCAGGTACTAAAACTATGTCTTTAAGACGATTACAGGAGGCTTTATACATATGAATTTCTCACTTGAAGGCCGCAACATCGTTGTGATGGGCGTTGCCAATAAACGCAGTATCGCATGGGGAATCGCCCGTTCGCTGCATGAAGCCGGAGCGCGCCTCATTTTCACTTACGCGGGAGAGCGCTTGGAAAAATCAGTTCATGACCTTGCGGCTACATTAGAAAGAAATGATTCCATCATCCTTCCGTGTGATGTGACAAATGACGCTGAGATCGAAGCTTGCTTTGCGAGCATTAAAGAGCAGGTCGGCGTGATTCACGGCATCGCGCACTGCATCGCGTTCGCAAACAAAGAAGAGCTTGTCGGCGAATATTTAAATACGAACCGCGAAGGATTCCTGCTTGCGCATAACATCAGTTCTTACTCTCTGACAGCGGTCGCAAAAGCGGCGCGTCCGATTATGACTGAAGGCGGAAGCATCGTTACACTCACTTACCTCGGCGGAGAGCGCGTCGTTTCAAACTATAACGTAATGGGTGTGGCAAAAGCGTCTCTTGATGCGAGCGTAAGATATTTAGCCGCTGACCTAGGAAAAGAAAACATCCGCGTCAACAGCATTTCAGCAGGACCGATCCGTACGCTGTCTGCAAAAGGAATCAGTGATTTCAACTCCATCCTGAAAGAAATTGAAGAGCGCGCGCCGCTGCGCCGCACGACAACACCTGAAGAAGTGGGCGACACGGCTGCATTCTTGTTCAGTGACCTGTCAAGAGGCATCACGGGCGAAAATCTTCACGTTGATTCAGGATTCCATATTACCGCACGTTAAATAACAAGCAGTCCCTTTCAGGGATTGCTTTTTTCTTTCTTCTGATTTTAATCATTCCGTCATATAAATAAAACATGACAGAATCGGAGGGATGAAGATGTCAAAACAAAACAGAAACGCGGAAAAAAAACCGCTCATGTATATTGTTCAGGCGGATTATTCAGACACGCAATCATCAATGCAGGACATATTAATCAAAAAAAGGAAAGCGCCTCAGCCGCCGGAAGAAGAGCCGATGCATGGAAAGCGGGAGGAAGAATGTCAAACTCAGCCTGAAGGAGCAGTGGCTGTTGAACCAGAAAAGCAAGTACCTGAACAGCACAGCCGCGCAGAAGAAGCCGTTCAAGAAGTTCCGGCGCAAGCAGAGCAGGACACTGCCAAGCCTGACGCCGCTAAAAAAGAGCCTGATGCCGCTGAAAAAGAGCCTGAAGCGGTTCACAATGCCGCCCCAGAGGAAAAGGTTCCGCCAAAGCGCGTGAAAAAGCCGATGAGCAGAATGTCCATTCTTGAAAAAATTGATTTCTTAACGAAGCTGCCGCATAATATGCCGCGGACCCTTTGTCTGATAGAAGCCAACGGGAAAACCTACAGAGGCGTAATCGTCGGCAGAAAAAATAATGCGATCTTCCTGCGGACGACAAGCAACGGAGCGCCGGCAGAACTCGCAATAGACGATATTACCTCGCTGCATCCGCTTGGATTTTAACCATACAAAAAGCTGCCTGAATTCTTAATCCGGCAGCTTATTTTTATGCTTTTTGATTTAAGAATGTGTGCGGTTGATCAGTCTCGGGTTCAGGCAATTAATGGCGCAGAAGCTATGGAGATCGACTTCAACGCAATAGTTCGTTTTTTCTAAACGGAATACATCGCAGAGAGAGTCTTTATCTGTAAAATCAAGAATGTGCTTATGCTCGTCAAAAGCAATAAGCAGGCTTAATGTGGCACAGCCGTCACAGACCCTTTCAACTCTGAAAAAAACGGTGTTAAAACACGGACCGTTATCCAGCTCGCCGACATTTCCGAATGCGGTAAACGGTGATGATTTAGAAGTGAAAAGCACAAACGGCACTGTATCGCCTAATGAAAAACCCGGCGATAAAAGGTTGGAAAAGCATCCGGCTGGGCAATCTTCCTCGACCGCATTTTGCAGGTCTTCAATATTTTCTACCGCTTCACGCACACAGTATGTTGTATGCTTGCTCATAATATCCCTCCTGACTTCACGTTTTATATACCGGATTAAACGATATCGGAGAGTCAGCCGCCCGGAAATCCGGGCGGGCTGATGATTGCATCTGTAATAGAAGGTTGGAAGGGGATTCTTCTTTAGGAAAGATGCGAATCAATGACTATCCGTGATGCTTTTTCTCTTTGTGCGGCTCAGGCCGGTCAACAAGCTCCGGTGAAAGGCATTGAATGGCGCTGAAGCAGCTCAGATCAACTTCAATGCAAAAATCTGTTTTTTCTAAACCGAAGAAATCCGGGTCACAAGGATGGCAGACGCTGAGGGTGTCGCCGTGCACATCTACGGGGCGCAATACTGAAAGCGTTGCGCAGCAATCACAAACTCTTTCTGCCCGGAAGAAAATAGACTCGAAGCACTGGCTGTCATCCGCAAAGCCTCCGACGTTCCCGAATGTGGAGAACAAACCGCCTTTTTTATCAAACAAGAGAAACGGGATGGTATCTTTACCGGTAACCGTCGGGCTTAACAGATTGGTATAGCATCCAGTCGGGCATTGTTCTTCAACAGCCTCTTGTTCTGCTAAAATCTTCTCGACTGCATCGCATACACAACTTTCATCTCGGCCATGGTGTTTTCCGCAGCTCATGGATTTCAGCTCCTTCTTTTAGGGTATTTGACTTTTGTCTTTAACAACATATGTACGCGAGCCTCACTTGGTGTGGGTGAACGTCTATATATTCATCATATGCGGAGAAAATAAGAAAAAGCAGAGCATTTTTAGCTCTGCTTTTTCTTTTTAGAGGACAAGGGTGATGACTAAGACAGCAATCAGTAAATTTGTCGCTGTTGAGATCAAAACTGCGATATCGGCATCTACTGTTGTCACGTTTACGCCGCGGGAGTTTTCGATGAGCAGTTTTTGACGGTTGATTTGTTTGTTAGCTGTTAGCTGCAATAAGTCTTGTGCGACCAATTCAGCGATGACTCCGTCAGCAATTGAAGTGAGAGTGGCCGTTACGACTGCTGCATTAATCGCTGTCATGACTGAAGCGACTGCTTGAACGTCTGTTGACGTCACGTTAATATCACAAGAGTCTCTGATAATAATCGCTTCTTCAGAAACTTGTTTGTTGATATTCGCTTGAGCAAGGTCTTGGTCAAGGAAGGCATTATCTTCGCCAAATCCATGTCCGTTACAGCAAACATTACATCTTCTGCCTTCTTTTTCTTCTTTTTCTTCTCGCGGATGTTCGCATTCAGGATCAAGTGCAACCCAAGAGTATGGTCTGCTTTCCATATCTATTCCTCCTTTTCTTTTACTATTATTAAATGAGCCGGCCCCTTACTTTGACTCAGGCATCTATCCTGATAAAAATCACTATTTTTTAGTTATTGACCGGGATTTTGGCGTCTTTGCCGGAGCTGTTCGATTAATTGTTCTCTGCGGGTTTGCGGATTGGTCTGCTGATCTTGCGCTTTTCCCTGCTCTTTTTTCTGTTTCTGGCTTTCAAGAAAAGCTTCTGTTTTTGCCTGCATGTCTTTGACTAATGCGATCAGCATTTCTTTTTCTTCATCAGGAATTTCCCGCATTTTATCTTTTGTCACGCCGTGTTTTTTGAAGACATTGCTGACAAGCACCTTTAAAAGCGGATCCACTTCTGGTAGATTTTCGAGTTCTTTTTTTAATTTTTCGTTATCTGCCATTTATTCTCACCTCTATTTAAATATTTGAAAAGAAAGGTTAAAGGATGTCTAGTTCAGCAAAAAGTATATTTAATAATTGAAACAAAATTTGTACAAAGGCCATAATATCGTCTGCAGTCAGTGTGATTTTAATATTGCGGCTGTTCAGGACTTGAATGACGGTCCTCTTTTTTATTTGGCAATCATCCAGGATCAGCAGTTCGGTTGCTATTTGGTCGGCTGTGTCTTCATCTGCGATCGCGAGCTGTGTCGCGAGGATAATCGCCGTAGTAACTGAGGCTTGTATAGAAAGAGCGGCCGTTATATGTGTTGTATCTATTGTGACATTTTCGCAATCAATCACTTCGATCGTCTGCTCGAATTCGTTGGATAATTGTTCGTATATTTGCGGTTGCAGTGTTTCGACTTTTTCTTCAAACGACATAACCTTCACTCCTTTCTCATTCATACTTTATATAATGCAAATGAAACGCCGAGCGGAATAAGAAAAACAACTAAACCGCACCTATTTTTTTACCGGACAAGGTGCGATTCATGAAGATCAGGGTTTTCGCATATGTATAAAGAGGTCAAGTTTTGAAAAGGAGTGAACAGGTGGTTATCAATTGGCTTTCATTTATTCTGTTATCGTTTGCCGTTTTCCGGCTGGCCAGGCTTTTCGTATTTGACACCATTATGGCGCCGCTTCGGAGCCTTTTTCACGAGGAAAAAACAGAAACCGCACCCGACGGCACGACAGAAACCTACATTGTCATAAAAGGAAAAGGCATCAGGGCATTTATCGGTGAACTTCTCAGCTGCTACTGGTGTACGGGCGTGTGGTGTGCCGCCTTTTTAATTGCGGTCCAGATTGTGGTACCCGAGGCTGCGCAATGGCTGATTTTGCTGTTAGCCATAGCCGGCGCGGCCGGGATCATTGAAGCTGCGGTTTCTCGTCTTCTGCAGGAATAAGGCGGTTCCACCAGCAACTTACCGTCACCTTCGGCATAAACTGGCATATATGACATAAGGAAAGGAAGGATCACCATGAGTCAATCAAGCAAACCTTCCCAACATTCTCCATACAAATCAACTGTGCATCAGCCTTACGAAAAAAAAATCAAGAAAAAAGGCTGCGGCTGCGGCCAAAAGAAAAAACCGAAATAGCCGTTTTCTAAAAAACCGGAGCTTCCGGTTTTTTTGTTTTTTGCCGAACGCCGGCCTCTGTTCGGCATAGATCATAGGAGGAGGGGATGTTATGAATATATTTGAATCATTCATAAACGGTAAATACCGCCGGCACAATCAAAACCAGCGGGAGCATGACAAATATATCTTATCTATTGAAAAACAGCTGTCTGAGTTTGATGAAGCGGGATCGCGCTTTGAGGAATGGATAGATGTGTTTGCCGCCGAAACAGAAGCAAAACTGAAGAAAAATGAGCATTCTCACTAAAATGAATGAAATCCGCACCGGCCCTATGCATTTATCCAAGCCAAACAAGTCGGCTCACATAGAGTATAGGGAGTAAAGGAGGTGCTTAGATATGGGATTCGGATATGGCGGATTCGGCGGCGGCTACGGCGGTTATGGCGGCTGCGGCGGATACGGAGGCGGCTATGTCGGAGGCGGATACGGCTCAACATTTGTTCTTGTTGTCGTATTGTTCATCCTTCTGATCATTGTCGGTGCATCCTTTTTTGGCTAAACCTTAGCAAGACCTTGGATAAGCGCGGGACCGTTCAGTCCCGTGCTTCCCTGATGTATGAAGGAGTATAGAGACGGGGCACTCGGAATTTTTTCCTTGTCTTACGGGCACATGTTCCGCTCTTTATTCATACAATATCGTATTACTCCACAAAAGGAGGCACACCATGGATAATCAATTTTTCAAAAATATTGAGAAGAAAACAGGCGTCAGCATGAAGGATGTCATGAACCTTGCAGGATCATTGCAAAATGCCAATTTCAAAGATGAAAACACGGTGAGAGGCGTCATTCAGAAGGTGTCCCAGCTGGCTAACAAGCGTGTTCCGAAAGAATTGGAAGACAAAATCGTTCAATCTATTACAAGCGGTAAAGAGAAACTTGATTTTGGCACCATTTCTAAAATGCTGAACAATAAATAGGCGTCAGCCGGCCTTGCTAAAAAGGCCTTTTTATGTGAGAAGAACCCGGCAGTGATCTGCCGGGTTCTTTATATCCTGAGTGCGCTCCGTCTGTCCGTCCGAAGAAGGGGCTCGAGAAATCTTGAGCTGCGCGCTGTTTTTCCCCGCCTGTACGCGGGACAAGATACATATAAATGCTGCATGGCCCTTGTCATTGCGACATAGAGAAGCCGTCTTTCTTCTTCGAGCGGAGCGGGATCGCCCTGTCTGGCCGTCTCAAGTGCGAAGTCATGGGGGATCGAGCCGTCAGCCGCGCCTAAAATATAGACCGTATTGAATTCAAGACCTTTAGAGCGGTGAATGGTCAGCAGTTCGACGCCGTTTTCATCGGTTTTCAGATTCTCAGCGGCGCGCATATGATCGACATGCGCAAGAAAATCGGGAATGGTTTTGAATTTTTTGGCGGCCACTTTGACATCCCTGAGATCATCAGAGCCTTTTTCCAGTTTGTTTCCCTCATTGCCCCGTTTTTTTAAATACTCGGAAAAACCCATTTTGCTTTCTGCAAAGGTGATGGCTTCAACCGGCTTCATTGTCCGGATGCTTGCGAAAAACGGAACGATCTGCTTGATCTTCCCTATTTGAAAAGGCTTCAGGTCAGGCAGTTTCGTCAGTGCCTTAATCATCGTGCAATCTTCCGTAATTGACAGCGCCTTTAACGTTTGCAGGGCGGATTGCTTTAAAAATAAGGCGGGCAGCAGGTCTTTCACCGCATCCGGATCATCTTCATTCTGACTCGCATATAAGTAGGCGAGGATCTGGCGTACGATTCTGCGGCTGTAGAACGTCTGCACGCCCCTGTCGGCATGGTAAGGAATCGATGATTGATGCAGTCTTTCATAAATGGCCCGTCCGGCGCTGTTTGTCCGGTAAAGTACGGCAAAATCGTCAGGACTCGCCCCGTTTTGAATCTTCTCTTTCATATCCGAAACGATCATGGTCGCTTCTTCTTCTTCATCGTAAGGATAAAACATCACGGGATTGTGAACGCCGTCTTTGACGGCAGAAAGTGTTTTTTCATACCGTTTTTTATTTTTCTTTACGACGGCATGAGCGCTTGAGACGATCGGATGAGGCGATCGGTAATTTGCCGTTAAGTAAATGGTCTTTGCTGCCGGGTAATCTTTCTGAAAATCTAAAATGAAAGACGGGCTGCTGCCGCGGAACGCATAAATGGATTGGTCGTCATCACCCACGCAGCACAGGTTATTCTCAGGGCTTGCGATCATTTGCATAATGTTGTACTGGACAGGATTGATATCTTGAAACTCATCAATCAAAATATGAGAAAATCTGTTTTGGTACTGCGCGAGAATATCAGGCCGGCTTTGAAACAGTTCATAACAGCCTTGGGCCATGTCATCAAAATCAAATTGCCGTTTTTCCCGCTTCTGCCGTTCGTAATGTTCGTAAAGCCTGTACACTTTTTTCTCCCAGTCGTCCGCAAGCGGAATGGTCTCATGGGGGAGATACGTGTTTTTCCAGCAGCCGATAAGCTGAAGCGCCTGGTCGACGGGAAACTCTTTTTCATCCAAATTTTCTTCATAGAGCGCCTTTTTCACATATTGCTCTTTTTGCCACTCCATTTTTAAAAGCTGGCTGCCGTTCCATTTTGAAGAATCATAATGACAGAGTATTTTATAGAAAAAACTGTGGAATGTTCCGGTCACGAGACGGGAGACTTTTCCGGCTGCCAGACCGTACTCATTCGCCATCCGCTCTTTCATTTCGGCGACGGCTTTTGTCGTAAAGGTCACAAGCAGCATATTCTCAGGTGAAATGCCGAGGTGTTCAATCATATGGGCGGCGCGTGCTGTCAGCACCCTTGTTTTTCCGCTTCCCGCTCCGGCAAGCACTAATAAAGGCCCGTCCGTTTCAGTAACTGCCTTCATCTGTTCACGGTTCAGGCCGATGCCGGGGAACAAAGATGTATCAGCCGCCTCGGATGTTGGTGAAAACGGTTCGGCCGCAGGCACTTTTTTCGGGCTTTTCCATTCTGAGACGATCGGTTTCGGATTCTCTGAAATCGCTTTTCCTTTCGGCAGGCGGAACATGCCGGCTTCCTTATACTCTTCTTTTTCTTTCTCCGCTTGTGGTTCCTCGGCCGCGCATGCTTTTTCACAGGCGGTGAAGTCTCCCTTTTGCCGGTGATAAAATGCCGGCTGCTCTAAAATCGAAAGCCGCATCAAGACGGGCTGCTCACAATGTGCGCAAAAAATATTTCCTTTCTGAGCTTCTTCAAAAAGGAATTGGTAATGTTCTCTAGAATATGTATGTAAATGTATCGTTCGGTTATTCAGTCGGGCGCATTTCAAAAAGGGGTCCTCCCATTAAAAGGTGTTCATCCATTTGATAGACAAAGAATATCATAACAAAAGAACAGCGTTTCAAAAAGTAAGATTAAGGGAAATGAAAAGCGAAGGGGAGGGGTACATATGATTTATGCAGGACGGATTCAAAACCAGCAGTATTCTCAATACGCAAACCGGGCAGCGGGTTATAAGTCTGATTATGCCGGCATTACGAAAGCGGCCGCCCTTGCCAATGACAGGGTGTACAGGGAGGTGGAGCGCCGCCAGGAAAACACCGCAGCCGCAGAAAAGAAAGTACATGAGGAAAAACGTAAGCGCTCTCTTTCCCGTCTGCCGCAAATCATGGGAAAAGGCCGGTTGATAAATCAATACGTGTGAAAAAGCCCGGATATATCCGGGTTTTTTTGAGGTCGTATATATGAAAGATGCGGAAAGGAATGATTCAATTTGAGAAAGCTTTCATTATTAATTGCGGGGTTATTTCTATTCGGCCTCTTTACTGCCGGAATGAAACCGGCACACGCGGCGGAGAGCTCCGCAGCAAAAGATGTCACTCTCACACAGCTGGCGCCGCATGTTTGGATGCATACAAGCACCGGTACGGCAGACGGAAATCCCGTCCCTGCGAACGGATTGCTTCTTGAGACTTCCAAAGGAATCGTACTGATTGATACTCCGTGGAATGACAGTCTCACAGAGCAATTAATGACACAAATAAAAAAGCGGTTTCCCGGCAAAAGGATGACCGATGCCATTGTGACACACGCCCATGATGATCGTATCGGCGGTCTGAACACCCTGTACAAATACGGTGTAAAGGTGCACAGCACGAAACTGACCGCCGACTTCGCCCGACAGCAGGGATATGACCGGCCGCTCGGAGATTTGAAAAACGTGACAAAGCTGCAGTTTGGCGATATGAAAATTGAAACGTTTTATCCGGGAAAAGGGCATACGGAAGACAATATTACCGTCTGGCTGCCTAAGGATAAGCTCTTATTCGGCGGATGCTTAATCAAGGCTTTAGAAACAAAGGAAATCGTGCCTACTCCGGGTTTTTATCCGGATCAGTGGCCGCGCGCCGTCCGCAAAGTCATGAAAAGATATCAGGACATCAGCATTGTCGTTCCGGGCCATGGCAGTCCGGGGGATGACCGTCTGCTGCCGCATACGATAAGCCTTCTGAAAGAAACGTAATAAAGAAGACCGGCGCTCCCATTACGGAGTGCCGGCTTTTTTTATCTCTTCCTGATTTTCATAAAACTGAGGAAAGCAAGTGCAAGCGCCAAAACGGTATATCCCGCTATCGGCCAAATATGCTGATGAAAGGAAGAATAATCTCCGGATATGACTTCCTGGGCCAGCTCGATCGAGTGAATAAACGGTAAGGCATAAGCGATATGTTTGAATGTGTCACCGAGCAGGCTCACCTCCATCCAAGCCCCGCCCAGAAATTGCACGAGTGTAATATAAATCGTTCCGATGCCTGAAATTTGTTTGTCCGTAAACACAGCCCCTAAACATAAACCGAAGAAAACGGACATCATCGCAATCGGCAGCAAGACAGCGATACCTGCGAGAAGATTCATCCACTCGGCGGATAAACCGGCAGCCGCTGCTGCGATAAAACAAATGACGATTTGTAAAATGGCTAACGGCAGCATCGGTATTGCATAACCGATGACATAATCGGCTGTTTTTAAAGGGGAAGCAAACAAACGGGTCAAAAGGGCGGTCTGTTTGTCTTTTGCGATCAGCAATGCAGAGAACATCGTAAGGAAAGCAAAACCGAAAACAATGAGTCCGGGTGCTAAATGCTGAATTTTAAAGGTATCAAGCGGCGCATTTTTTTCAATCGCCGTAAACAGAAACAATAGAATAACAGGCAGTGCGATTCCAAGGATAATAGACAGGGGGTCACGAAAAATTTCTTTGCGGTTGCGAATGGCGAAATCAAGCATAAAGACCCGCCTCCCCGTCACAAATCGCTAAAAAGGCATCTTCAAATGTGGCTGAATGAGTTTGCTTTTTCAGAGCCTCCGCCGTACCCAGTGCTTTTAAAGTCCCATTTTCTAAAATGCAAATACGATCTGCCAGGGCTTCAGCCTCTTCTAAATAGTGTGTCGTTAAAATAATCGTCATGTCACCCTTTAATGCCTCAAGATTTTTCCACAACTCGCGGCGTGAACGGACGTCAAGCCCTAATGTCGGCTCATCTAAGAAATAAATATCCGGCTTGGTGATCATTCCCATTGCGATGCTGAGGCGGCGCTGCATTCCTCCTGATAATGTTTTTGTTTTTGCTCTTTCTTTCTCTTTTAATTGAAACAATTCGAGCATCTCATCTGTTCTTTTTTTTGCTTCTTTTTTCGGAATTCCGTAGACTCCGGCTATAAACTCTAAGTTTTCCCGTACGGTTAGATGAGGAGCGATGGCTGTTTCCTGCGGGGACATATTCAATTTCGGTTTTATTTTATCCAAATCAGTCAAAATACTGTGTCCAAGCACTGATGCATCACCGTCATCCGGAGAAAGGAGTCCGCAAAGCATACTGATTAATGTCGTTTTTCCGGCTCCGTTCTCACCGAGTAAAGCGAAAAATTCCCCTTTCTCAACTGAGAACTCAAGACGGTCAACGGCGGCGGTTTCTTTATAATGTTTCGTTAATTGCTTCAGCTCAATCGCGTGCATTTACTCATCCTCGCTATCTTCATCGATTTGCTTAGCGTTTAAAATATCTTTTGCAAACTCGAAAAAGAGTTCTTGTTTAACAAGTGCGATACCTTGCTGGTCATCTCCGAGCATAAGCAGTGAATCCCCCGGATTTATATCGAAAACATCTCTTGCTTCTTTAGGAATGACAATCTGTCCTTTTGTACCCACTTTAACAGTCCCGAATATGTGTTTTCCTTTTGGTGCCGTCATGTTTATCCCTCCGAAATATGAATTGTACTTTTTGTATGAATTGTAATACTTCGCATACTAAACATACATTAACCTTCCATAAAATGCAATAAAATTCATGAAATAGTATTATTTTCATAAAAAAAGCACTCCTGCCATATAACAGGAGTGCTTTTGATTTTATCGTTTGTGTTCCTTTATCATTTCCAGATGGGGGATGCCCGCATCGAGAAATTCTTCGCCGGATGTGACGCGGTATCCTTGTTTTTCGTAAAACGGAACCGCCTGCGTCTGCGCATGTAAGATAAAGCTGTCGGCGCCCTTGGCTGCCGCCGCTTTTTCAAGCGCCTGCATAATGATGGCTCCGACGCCTAAAGAACGATGGCTTTTCATCACGCAGATGCGCTCTAATTTTCCATGCCCGTCTTTCAAGCGCCATCTGCCGGCTCCGACCGGCTGGCCGCCGTCATATATGACTATATGCTCTGACGTGTCTTCGAATTGATCAATCTCTTCTTCTTCCGGAACGTGCTGTTCTTTAACAAAGACCTCTTTTCTGATGAAAAAAGCGTCGTTTAGCTGTTTTTCAGTTTTTGCGATGATGGATTCCAAGCAGTTATTCTCCTCCGCTTAATAAAAATGTTTCGTACACAGTCCATGAGCCGTTATCCAGCTGATAGAGCAAGTGAAAACGGTCGATGACTTCTTCGTGGGAAATGTCCAGCATTTTCAGCTGTCCGAGTACGTCGGAATGTTCATCTGACGACAGCTTTTGGCCGACCGTGACATGCGGAACGAAGCTGTATTCCGGCTCGCCGGATAATGCTCCTGAGTAGCATTTCTCACTCAGAGATTTTAATTCCTCCGTCGGCTCTGCTTTCATATATATCACATTATTCACAGGAGAAAACGAGCTGTATTTTGTGATTTTCAGAACGAGCGGATGCGACTCTTTCGCCGTCTGTCTCAGTTGTGATACGACCTGCTCGATTTCCTGTTCTGTCGCTTCAAACGGATCTCTTAGCGTCAGGTGCGGAGGAATGAGCGCGTAGCTCGGGTCGTAGCGTTTCCGGTACGAATTTGCGAGATCCTGTAATTTTTTTGATGGAAATAAAACAATACCGTATTTCATGAAAGTTCCCTCCTTAAATGAATGGTTACAGCATTTTTTTCAGCGCCGGCGTGATGAGCGGCTGCCAGTAGGTCCATTTATGATCCCCGTCGAAGGTTTCATACGTGTATTCAGACTGTTTGCTTTCCAGCAGCTGTTTGAGCTCTTCGTTCGGCGCGGTGAAATCAAGAACCTGGCCGTCTGTCGTGTGAACGCCGGTTTCTTTTTCTCCGATTTGATGATAAACGGAAATCTGTTTGAGATCCTCCGACTGCCGGACGGCATCCAGCACGTGCCCGTCAACATACGGAGACTGCATGATGACGTTTCCAAACATGTTCGGATAGTCAATCGCCGTCATGAGCGAAACGGTTCCGCCGAGGGAATCCCCAATCATGGTGCGGCCGTATCCGACTTGATAAGTCGGGTATTCTTTGTCGATAAAAGGAACGAGCTCATTTGCGATAAATCGCTTATATGAGGCGAACTTAGAGCCTTCTGGATGGTATGTGTTTCTTCGCTCCCGCACATTTTTATAAGGGACGCCGATAATGATGCAGCGGTCAATTTCCCCTTTTGACATAAGCTCTTCCGCCTGCCGCCCGATTCTCCCTAATCTGAAATAATCATGGCCGTCCTGAGCGATGATCGTATGATATTTATACAGGGGGGAGAAGGTGGCGGGCAGGTAGACCAAAACGGTCATTTCCTCTTCAAGCTCATGGGAGAAAAGTTTTTTCTCATGAATGATTCCGTTTTTTGATGCCACTTCGCATTCCTCCAGGCCGCTTCTTGTCTTGATGGTTTTTTCCTATTGTACCATGAATTATTAGAAATTTCTTTCTTCAGATGCACTTCTTGCGAGAGTTCAGATAAATAAAAAGTTATTGAAATTCATTTTATAGTGCGTTAATATAGAACAATCAGAAAATACAAAACAATATTCTTATCACGAGAGGTGGAGGGACTGGCCCTTTGAAACCTCAGCAACCGGTTTGCTTTGCCGCGGGAAGGCAAAGTGCCAAGGTGCTAAATCCAGCAAGCGATTCACATGCTTGGAAGATAAGAGGAAGAGAAAAGCTCCTTCTTCTTATGAAGAGGGGGCTTTTTTATTTTGAAAAAGGATGGTGCTTACTGATGACGCAGCATGTTGATACAAAATTAGCCCAAATCGGAAATAGAAGCGAAGAAGCAACGGGAACGGTCAGTCCGCCGATTTATCTGTCCACCGCCTATCGCCATAGAGGAATTGGAGAATCTACAGGCTTTGATTATGTGCGTACGAAAAACCCGACACGCCAGCTCGTTGAAGACGCTATCGCCGTGTTGGAAAACGGTGCGAGAGGCTTTGCTTTCAGCTCGGGAATGGCAGCCATTCAAACGATTATGGCTTTATTTAAAAGCGGAGATGAATTGATTGTATCCTCCGATTTATACGGAGGCACGTACCGTTTGTTTGAAAACGAATGGAGAAAATACGGCTTAAGCTTTATTTATGATGATTTCAGCGATGAAGACTGTTTACGCTCCAAAATAACGGAAAACACGAAAGCGGTATTTGTTGAAACGCCGACAAACCCGTTAATGCAGGAGGCGGACATTGAAAAAATCGCCCGGATTACGAAAGAAGCCGGCCTGCTTTTGATTGTGGATAATACGTTTTATACCCCGGTGCTCCAGCGTCCGCTTGAACTGGGAGCGGACATCGTCATTCACAGCGCCACAAAATATTTAGGCGGGCACAATGATCTCCTTGCCGGTCTTGCTGTCGTAAAGGATGAAGAGCTCGGCGAGATCATGTTTAATCACCAAAATGCGATCGGAGCCGTTCTCCCGCCGTTTGATTCGTGGCTTTTAATGAGAGGGATGAAAACACTCGGACTCAGAATGCGCCGTCATGAAGAAAACGCCCGTGAACTTGCGGAATTTTTAGAACAGGAAGAAGAAATCGCCGACGTGTTATATCCCGGAAAAGGCGGGATGCTGTCTTTCCGGCTGCAAAAAGAGGAATGGGTCAATCCGTTTTTAAAGGCGCTGAAAACGATCTGTTTCGCAGAAAGTCTCGGCGGGGTGGAAAGCTTTATTACATACCCCGCGACGCAGACGCACATGGACATTCCGGAAGACATCCGTATCGCAAACGGCGTCTGCAACCGTCTGCTGAGATTTTCAGTGGGCATTGAACATGCAGAAGATTTGAAGCGGGATGTAAAGCAGGCATTACAGCAAGTAAAAGAGGGGGCCGTGTCATATGAGTAATCACAATTGGACGCTGGAAACCCAGCTCGTGCACAATCCATTTAAAACAGACGGAGCCACCGGAGCCGTCAGCGTCCCGATCCAGCATGCTTCCACATTCCATCAGTCTTCATTTGAAGAATTCGGGACATATGACTACAGCCGCTCAGGCACACCGACAAGAACAGCGCTTGAAGAAACGATCGCAGGTCTTGAAGGCGGAACGAGAGGTTTTGCTTTCAGCTCAGGAATGGCGGCGATTTCGACGGCGTTTCTGCTCTTATCCCAAGGCGACCATGTCCTCGTCACGGAGGATGTGTACGGCGGAACATTCCGCATGGTGACTGAGGTTCTGTCCCGTTTCGGAATCGAACATACCTTTGTCGATATGACGGACACAGAAGCGGTCGCCCGCGCCATCCGGCCGAACACGAAAGCCATTTATATGGAAACACCGTCAAACCCGACGCTCGGCATCACGGATATTAAGGGCGTCGTCAAACTGGCAAAGGATCACGGCTGTCTGACATACCTTGACAATACTTTCATGACGCCTGCTCTGCAGCGGCCGCTTGATCTCGGCGTAGATATCGTGCTTCACAGTGCGACGAAATTTTTAAGCGGCCACAGCGACGTGCTGTCAGGCCTTGCCGCCGTAAAGGATGAAGAGCTCGGCAATCAGCTGTATAAGCTGCAAAATTCATTTGGAGCGGTGCTCGGCGTTCAGGACTGCTGGCTCGTATTGAGAGGCTTAAAAACATTGCAGGTCAGACTGGAAAAAGCGAGCCGGACGGCTGAGCGGCTGGCTGCCTATTTTGACGGGCATCCGGCCGTCAAAAACGTTTACTATCCCGGCCTTGCCGGACACCCGGGAGCCGATACCCATAAACGTCAAGCGAGCGGTGCGGGCGCCGTCCTGTCCTTTGAATTGGAAAGCAAAGAAGCCGTCAAAAAGCTGGTCGAAAACGTATCGCTTCCGGTATTTGCCGTCAGCCTCGGCGCCGTCGAATCCATTCTCTCATACCCTGCAGCCATGTCGCATGCCGCTATGCCGAAAGCAGAGAGGGAGAAACGCGGCATCACAGACGGCCTTCTGCGCCTGAGCGTCGGAGTCGAAAACCCCGAAGATTTAGAGCGGGACTTCGAACAGGCATTGAAAAAAATAACCCCCACCCAAGTGAGATCATAAACGAAAAGGGCGTCGTCAATTTTGTGACGCGCCCTTTTTTTATTTTAGATAAAAAAAGTGTTGACGAATGAGAAATCAGGATATATAATTATAAATGTCAGAGAGACAACAACATACCCAGCAACACATACATATCATGATTCCGTAGCTCAGCTGGGAGAGCGCTACCTTGACAGGGTAGAGGTCGCTGGTTCGAGCCCAGTCGGAATCATAGCCGAAACCCTTGCTACGCAAGGGTTTTTTAATTTCCCTTAATAAAGCCGGTTTATCAAATTCGTAAGTTGTTGGCGAACTTGATTTTTTGGCTAGAAATTTATTGTCCGTATCTCTTTTTAGGGTCAAAATTGTTGAAAAGTTCAGCTAGTGATGCCGTCAAGTAGATCCAAACCGCACTGTCGGTATTGCATTTCTATCCGGATAAGAAAGCCAAAAACTTCGGTATCAATATAAAAAGACCCTCCATAAAATGGGGGCCTTTCAGTGTTTCTTTTAAATAGCCTCTTTTAGTTGTTCTATTACACTTTTTAACCATTCTATAGGCGGTAAGCCAATTGTCGGGAAATATATTTCTGCATTACACTTTATAATGTCTTCCTTTTCTTCTTTAGTTAGATCGCTATTTAGAAACTCTTCGCAATACTTTACTGTAAATAGCAAACCTTCTTTACTAATTTCCTCAATAAATTCGTCTAAGGCGTGTTCAGGGGATTGGATATCTTGATGAAATGTTGCACCTAAAAAATTTTCTAATTCATCTAAGAAATCATACCTTTCATCCATGATACTTCCTCTCTTTCTATTTGGTTGGATATCCTGTAAGAATAAAGTTACCGTTATTATCTTTTTTGAGTATAATTTTTGCGTTTGTAACGTTTTCTACTAGTTCTGAATTTCTTGATACGCTTTTGCCGATTATTTCTCCATCGCCCTTGTATCTTAACATTAATTTAGGTTTTTTAGGATCATCAATCCAATTTTCGATTTTCTTTATATTTTTTGGATCGTTTAAAACTGAATTAGCAATTCTTTCAGCGGTAGCCCTATCTTTAAAAGTAGATGAAGCTGTAATATGTGGGTTAGGATCAGTTTTCAGTCTTTCTATTAATTCTTTATCTGTTTTCCCAACATGTCTTTCTATAAGATGTCCGCCTTTTGCTTCATGAGCAGCTAAACCCCCGCCTGGTGCGAGAGGACTGCTGTCTCCTTGTTTAACACTATGTATGCCGTTATTGTCAGAAGTCACAGATTTACTGAGAACACTCTCTTTCTGATCTTCAATAATACTTTTCAACAAAGGCGTATTTTTCACATTGTGAGTATTTTCAATATCCTGTGCTATTCCGGCAAGCGCGGGTTCGTACTTGTTTTTCGAAAAGGACTTGATGTAGTTTTGTCCTTTTTCAATCCCGGTTTTTACATGTTTTGCAGCTGCTTTTTCTCCGGCTTCCAAGACGTTATCCACTTTGGCTGCACCTGTTTTAGCGAGCTTGCTTGATACTTTTACAGCTGAGCCGGAACCTTTGAGTCCCACAATGCTTATTTATTGATTTTGTCATCATTCATCGAGGGGCGAATTGGGGCCGGAACTGCTTTTTGGGCTGATTTTGAAGTACATTCGCTGTATACTGCAAGGGAGATAAACATCGCCTTTAAGGCGGCGGTCTTTGCCGAAACCTGTTCATTTCAGAGAAATACAGAAATTTCGTATCACTGAGCGGCTAAAGTGATAACGATCAGCAGCTGGTTAATCCAGCTGTTTTTTTGTATTTGAAAAACGGAATATTTAGTTTTTTATGGCAAATACAGCGGCACTCCGAAAATCATTCACAATACAGGAAATGACGCATGCGGCCGCCAATGAAATCAGTTATATGTCGGGTAACAGCGAATCGACAAGCTATCATTTTGCCGTCGATGATAAAGAAGTGATTCAGGGGGCTCTTCATCTGAAGGCAAGAAAGCATCCTTCCTCTTGTCTTCCGGTTTTTTAAAGTTGAAAACCCATTAAAATCCGAGGGGAGAGCGTAAAACAGATTCGAACGGCGCTGTCGCCCTTCATTAAAGCGAAAGAACTTCGGGATTGATGGTGCATATGGAGCGAAGACAGCGAATGCAGTAATTCGATTTCAATTGATGAATGGATTAAAAGCTGATGGAATTTATGCGCTTGAACCAAAGTAAAACTTGAAGTGTTGTTAAAATAAGCGGAGACCCTTTCCTTTTTTACAGACTCTCTCCCACACTGACAAGAAGAGGTTTGTGTTAAAGCAAAATCTAAGAAATTAAACCCAAAAAGATTGCAACGACAAGCTTCTAAAGAGATGAAAAATATCGGGATATCAACTAAGGCATAAAAAGCGATAAAACAGGAGCTTGAAACAAAAAAACAACTGAATAGAAAATAAAGAGAAAAAATAAAGGAACAAAAATATTTAATCAGAAAACAAAAAGCAAAAGAAAAGCATAGGGGCAAATAGTTGGAGAACCCGAGAAGCACTTCGATTGAAAAGTTGAGCGGCATCAGTTTTTTGCTTCGAACTGATTTAGAGAAAAAGAAGTATAAGTCAGAGCCCTTCTCAAGACGAGGAGGGTTTTTCTGCAATTTATTCAAATGCACTTACATCAGTAAATGCGGCTGAACGTTTCAGTACGATTCAGCTCATGTATGGTTTGAAGCCAGACGGCATTTACGGACCAAAAACGAAAGCGAAATTGAATTAATAAAAGAAGCCCTTCTTAAAAGAGGGCTCTTTTTCTAACTATGTTGTTTTAAGGTGTTTTTTAATTTGTTCAGTGACTTGCTTAAGCCATTCTAATGGTGTTATATCATCTTCTGGAAAGTATATGCCATCCGCTGCTTCTTCTATAAATTCATTCTTGTCTTCTTCTGAATGATCACTATTTACAAACTCAGTTAGTGCTATTAAATCTCTTTCTTTTAGTTTTTGTGATGCTTCATTTAAATATTCATCAAGTGCATTTTCCGGAGACTCTATATCTTGGTGGAAATGTCCACCGAGAAATCTAAATACAGGATCAGAAACTTTAATCTCAATCATTATATATCACCTCGTTGGGTAGCCTGTTAGTATAAAGCTACCATCTTCATTTTTCTTTAATACTATTCTAGCATTAGTCATATCTTTAACTTCATTTGAACCTTTACGAACTCCTCTACCTATAACTTCGGTTCCTCTATAAGGTAACGGTAATGGATCATTAACATCACTTTTTAACCACTCTTCAATTTCCTTTTTATGTTTAGTTAATGTTTCATTAGCGACTCTTTCTGCAGTTGGCCTATCAGTGAAACTAGAAGAGGCCCGTATCTTCTTGTTTATCTGTAGCCTCTGTAATAACTCTTCATCAGTCTTACCAACATGTCTATCTATAAGGTGTCCGCCTTTTGCTTCATGAGCAGCTAAGCCACCGCCTGGTGCGAGAGGACTGCTGTCTCCTTGTTTAACACTATGTATGCCGTTATTGTCAGAAGTCACAGATTTACTGAGAACACTCTCTTTCTGATCTTCAATAATACTTTTCAACAAAGGGGTATTCTTCACATTGTGAGTATTTTCAATATCCTGTGCTATTCCGGCAAGCGCGGGTTCGTACTTGTTTTTCGAAAAGGAATTGATGTAGTTTTGTCCTTTTTCAATCCCGGTTTTTACATGTTTTGCAGCCGCTTTTTCTCCAGCTTCCAAGACGTTATCCACTTTGGCGGCACCTGTTTTCGCGAGCTTGCTTGATACTTTTACGGCTGAGCCGGAACCTTTGAGTCCGACAATGCTCCCGATGGCGTAGGTGATGTAATGTGATCTTGAATACGCATCCCCGTTAACCATTTTATCATTCCATGAATCCGCCAGGTTTGTCCATATGATTTTTGCGTAGGAGGGTGTGTTCAATACAGCCGATATGGTTTTAGCGACTTTTTGTTCATCAGAGAGATGGTAAAAATCCCATGCGCCGACAGCCAGATCTTTGACGCCGGTTATTGTGTCTTTCCCGACATCATAAAGGCCGACGCCTATTCCTTTGACGATATCCCAAGCCGTTTCTCCGACTTCTTCGAGCTGTTTTGCTTGTTCAAGCTGCATCACATATCCCACCTGAGCGGGTTCAAGGTTTTCATAGCCGATCTTCTTCGCGATTTCCAAATACTCATCCGGATCGGTGACACCATCGGCCAGCTTTTTCTTCAGATTCTTGATTTCCCGCTCTTTCGCTTCTTCCTTTTTAATCGCCAAATAAGCATCCGAATGTCTTGCGATATCGCCTTTCTTCTTATGGATGTCGCTTTCTCGGTATGCCTTGGCGTTGTAGTGAAGCGGCGTGGCGCTTTTTCCTTTGCCTGTTGCGTTTTGAAGCTGCTGGAAATCTGCTTGGATAAAATGTTCATTTGCTTCGGTTTCTGCGTATTCTTTCGTTAGATCGTGATCAAGCTTGCCGAGTTTATGTATCGTTTCGCTTCTTTTTTTATCAGCTGAAGAAAGCTTCTGATCCGTGCTTTCGGTTGAAAATAATTCGAGCGAGATGATGTCTTCGATCTCTCCGAGGATGGAGCGCATGTCCTTTTTCTGCTCTTCCATAATCGCCTTTGATTTACTGAGGGCATGGGTGAGCTCGTGCTCAAGAAAAGATTCTTCTACATGTGATTCGGAAAGACCTGCGTCTTCGACTTTGCCGGAAAGGCTTGTGAGAAATGCGATTTTCATATCGATCAGATCAAGCCAGCTGTCTGTGACGCCTGCTTGGTCCTTGAAAAAAGCTTTGATATTATTTGCGCCCCGGCCGGAGAAATCATTGTCACCAAGATCAGCCATGCCTTGAAACGCTTTTTTCAGATTGATCATCTGACCGCGCAGTTTTTTATATTCACCCGCGCGCTGTTTGGCGGCGGCGAGGATGGTGGTTGCTTCGAAAACTTTCATGACCATATCCTTTCATTCGAAATGTTTCAACAAGATTTTACCATGGAGGAATGAGGAATAAGGTCAATGTACTATCTAAAATGGTAAAATGAATCATTTGACCCACTTCTTTGTCCTTTTAATTATGTGATTAAGCATTTGAGAAGAGAGCTTATGGATGGGAAACCGGAGTGCAGGAATTACTCGGTAGCGTTTGAATGAATTGGAAAGATTAAGTCGGTTAAAAGGTTGGAGCATATTTTTAGATAATGAATTGTAGTGTGTAAAAGATGAAAATGGCGTAATTCAAGATGCAGGTGATTTATTAACCGGAATTGATATATTAACGGAAAATAATGTATAATGTACCAGGCAGCTTTGAACTCATTGAAGGTGATGAACATGAAGAAATGGAAAGTTTTTATAAGATAAATCCTGACTGAAGAGACTTAATTAAATGAAAATTAACATAAGTCTATTTACCCTGTTCTTTTTAGGAGGAAGGTATGTCAATATTAACAATAATAGAAATCGCATTAGTGGCAACTGTATTAGGGTTATTTGCATGGACTTTTAAAAAAGAGAAAAATACTGATGAAGATGTATTAAATTATGCTAGATATATGATTTATTTGTTTGTAGCTGAAGTTGCATTGTATGCCGTGTTTCAAATGGTTTAAGTATAAACACGTCTTTACTCTAGACAAAGAGAGATGTGAACAATGATAAATATCTTAACTAATATCTTAAAAAATGACAGATTAGATGAATACCCATCATTTGAAAAGTTTTGCTTTCTCAAAGAAAAAGGATTACGTAAAGAATCCCTTAAAGCATTATCTTCGTTTATCGATGAAGCCAAGACGTGGGAAAATCATGCACAACAGAATTTTGCTTGTTGGCTATTTGCTTTATTAGAAAAATCAGATGATATTCACCATATACTTGTTCACCCTTTGGAAATGGATTTTTTAAAGCCTCTGCTTGAAGCATGGATGAAGAGTAACCCCGAAGATCCAAGACCATACAGGTGGTATGGTGTGTTTTTAAATACTGAAAACCGTGTCGATTACTTGAATAATGCACTTAGACTAGGTGGAAGTAATGAACAATTATCTTTATTAACGTTAATCGATATTCATTTGAACGCCTTGTGGTATTCATTTCATCACATATCCGAAGATTTATATCTAGGCGATATTAAAGAAGATCAAGCACTTCTTACTAAGTCCCGGCAGTTGAACAACAAGATAGAATGTCAACAAACAAGAAAAAGCAATAACGAACAACTTAACTATTATCAAGATTTGTTGAATGACTGGATGTTGTTTAAAGAAGAACAATCAAAGGGATTTGTTGAATGGTGTGAAAATAAGGGCAGAATCTATCCTTGGGTCAAATCTTATTATTACGAAAAATAGCAATTGCAAGCATTTTTGTTTTTTAATCGTAAGGGGGAGATAGATTTGATGGTAGTAAGATACCTAGCTGTCCTTATTTTGTCGGCCATATGTTCTACACTGATATATGTGATCACCCTGCATCAAGCCGAATATGTTCCTTATCTTATAATTAGCGGGATCATGTTGACATGTTATTTAATTTTTGAATTGCCATTGCAGCTTTTCTTAAACCGAAAACCTAGAAGGTTCAATTTTAAATATCTTTTAATATACACAGTATTTTCATTTAACTCATGGCTAATCATGACCGTTCTCTTTGAACCTTATAACCCAATAGGGTCTATACTAGCGAGTTATGAGATATATTTATTCAGCGTATTATTTGCTCTGATCTTTTGGCTTTGGGACTCTATTCTTGTACAGAAAGTTGTGGTTAAGTAACTGAGCTCTAAGTAAAAACACTTTCGGAAGAGTGAGTAACTTTGAAGTGAACGGATTGAGGATGGAGAGAAAAAAGCATTGTTGCGGAAGGCTGGGGTGAATGGGCATCAATCCTGGAAGACCTTTATCAGCAGCGATTTAAGTATGTTGAATGGAAGCTGCTTGTTTAAATTTGTTAGTACATAAATTGTGAAATTTACTTATATCAACACGGCATGATAAAGAAAAGGGTGTTTATGTTGAACTGGAAAAGAAATGAAAAATTTATGTTTGCAGGAACTTTAATTGCAATTTTTTTGATTTTAATATTTAGCGTCATATTTATTAAAGGAGCGAGCCATACTCCCGGTAAGGATGATGTTGCTGTTTTTGGGAAATTTGCAATCAGCAGGCCGCCGGTCAACTATGATCTATATCATAAAGACAATTCCAAGACGGTTTTAGAAAATGTTACGGGTTACTATGAATCATCTGACTCCCAAGTTTATGTGCAAAATAATTCTGATTTTGTTGTGATTACTAAAGGGACATCATATGAGAAAAGATCGCTGAAGAGAGCTTCGAAAAATGATAGGAGAATGTTAAGCAGAATAAATAAATTTGAGGAAGAATAAAGAATTTATTAATCAGGAAAAAACATAAAATGTTAAAATTCCTTACGGTTATGAAATAATTATTTTATTTAGACGTATTGGAATTTTTTTAGAGGAGAAAGCTTATGGATTTACTTAATTGGACTTACATTATATCTACAATTATAGGAGCCGCTGGGTTCATATGTTTATTGTGGTTTTCTTATCTTAATAACAAAAGTGAAAATAAAGCAGAGCATTAAAGGATGAAAATTGTATACAAAGTGAGTGAAGTATCGTTATAGTGTGTGCTTAAGGAAAAAGGTCAAATAGGACAAGAATTTGGCACTTAAGCAATTCCTGCTTATTTAAAATCCAAGGGGTTTAAACCTAAATTTATGTTAACCACTATCGAGATCATTTTGGCGGCTCTATAGACTTTTTGGCATAGAATGAGGAGCTACTACATTGCTCTAATACAGTTTGATAAGCCTGGGGATGGAGATCCGCTAAACAGCAAAATTTACGCAATTAGGCATGGGTTCTAAAGGACGAGCTAAGAAAATAATGGTTCAGTTAGTTGCTCATTTTAACGAGTGGTATAGAACAACCAAAAAACCATAATCTGATGATGAAGAATGGATTAAATTAAGAGTCATAAGAAAGGAATAAAAATAATTCAGAATTGCTTGGCTTTACTTTATTTTGAAAGGGGTCAAGTAAGATGGATAAGAAAAAAGATGAAATACAAAGGGAATATAGGGAGCAAATAAGGTATAAGACAGAACATGATAAAGAAGGTGCAAGTTCGCATACTTTTGGAATAAGGAATGGGGAGAGAAAATAGTTGAACCGTGAATACATTGAAACGGCATTTGAGTCATTAGATTTTATGGGTTTTGATAGTGAATTAGTTTTAAAGGGGTACATGGAAAGAATAGAAGAAGATATTGAGGAGCTTCAGTATATACCCAAAACATGGCTTCCTTTAATTTATGATTTAATATTTCATGAGGAAAAAAAGTTTTGGGATAAAGATATTAAAGATTTTATTTACAATTTAATTGATGAAGTAAAATATAAGAATGATAGCACTATTTTGTTTTTTGAAAGTTTCAGAGAAAGTCTTGGTCACTTTTTTTTAAGCCTTTCATCATATGATCGTGTACTGAATACGCTGAATTTATTTAATAAAACAATAATACCTAGAGACATTGAAATTCAAGTCAAGTATTTGCCATTATATAATTCGTTAGTTGAAGGAGTAATCGGGAATCTATATAAATTTCTTAGAAATTTGCTTAACACTATAGATGAGAAAGACTTGTTAAGCCAAAATAATCTAGGACCCTTAGTAAACTTACTTAAATCAAAAGGGTGTACAATTTTAACAGAGGAAATTGATGTAGATATTAGAAATGCCATTAATCATGGAGGGACATATCTAAAAGAGAAAGGTACAATTATCTTTAACTTTAATACCGGGGGTAAGCCCCAAAGTAAGGAAGTAAGTGTTTCGCAATTCAGGAGAAAGATATACAAAATAATTGATTTGGTTAATGGTATACTGGCCGGCATTATAAAATTTAATGTGAAGAATTATAAGGGTATTGTTCAGGCTGTTGGTTTAAATAAAACCGATATTGTTTTTCAATCCTGGATAAAATTTGAGATGTCTACCTATAATTTAAGATGCCATCTTTTGGACATAGATGATGTAATCAACCAAGTCAACCTCTATTTTTCTACTGATGTAATTCCTTCGAATGATGAATTGGTGCAATTCGGTATCTTTACCTTCATTAAATTAGCTATACTTTATCCTGATTCAGAGAGGCTATTCCTTACATTTAATAACGATAAACAAATTAATTCTTTTTTACTTACTGAAACGGCAGATATTATTGCATTTATTCAAAACAAAGTAGATGCACAGTCCTTAGTTCGTAAAATTAGTGGAAACAGTCTTTTTGGTTTGAATTTTAAAGAAGATAATACAGTTAGCGAAGATTATACTTTGCAGTGTTATTATCATGATATTAAAAAAGAAGAGTATATTGTAAAGAATATTAAAGACACAAGTACAAACAATTTAAAACGGTTTAAACTTGAGGTCTATATGAAGAATACCAAGCGCCGAAATCATGTGAAAAAGAACATTGAACAAATCATAAGCAAAGTTAGAAATTTAGAAAATTTTCCGGAGATTACACACGATAAAAAGTTTGGTAAGATGCCGGCAGATGTTATATTTATAGATATTTTCAAGGAATTTGGAAGAAGGGGTGACCGTAAAAAATTTATAATGTCAAGTAATGATAACTTTATTGCACAAGCTCAATATTTCAACTGTAAAGAAAATAAGGTCAACAAGGAGAGATTATGCAAAGATTTAGTTGTAAGAACAGAAGGCAACATTGAATTTGCTTGGAATCCAAATTTTTGACATTGAAATTAAATAATTGTTTTAAAGGGAGACATATGGATAAATACTCAAACTTCAAACTAAAGATTGATGCAAAACCTTCTTTATTTCATGGAAGAACTGTAAGGAAAGCAGTTGGTCAATCACTTTGGTATAGAATCAGGGATCACATATTACAAAAGGATACACCTGTATGTAGCATTTGTGGATTTTCCCCTCAACCAGACGAAATGCGGAATCTTCATCTTCACGAGATCGAGGACTATGACTTTGAAAATATTGTGGTCACATTAAGTGGATTAAATTTAATTTGTGCAAACTGTCACGCTTTTCATCACTTTGGTTTCACACAATTGTATTCGAGTAAGGAAAAAATGGAACGATTAATTGAACATTTTGCAAAAGTCAATGAATGCGAAATAAACGACTTTAAAGATTACAGAAGGAGTTTACTATTTAGACTCCAACCGGAAGCAGAAACCAAGAAAACAAAAACCAATCTGTCTTTTCAAGATATCAAAGCAGGTAACTATACAGTTAGATATGCAATAATCGGAGATATACCATTCAAAGACGAAGTTATTGATAAGCTAAACAAGAAGGGTGTTTATTACCAATACAAATAACTGACATGACCTCTATTAAGAGGATAATGTCTTTATAAAATACGAATTTTATTTAGAGGGATCTGAATTTTTCTTAGGGGAGAAAGCTTATGGATTTACTTAATTGGACTTATATAATATCTACAATTATAGGAGCTGCTGGGTTCATAAGTTTATTGTGGTTCTCTTATTTTAATGATAAAGGTGAAAAATAAAGTAGAGCATCGCGATGAAGTATTAAGCGGAAAAACAAAAGTAAATAAAGTTTTAGAAACCGAGAATGTATTGGCGTATCATCATACAAGACCTTTTTGGCCAGTGCATATTGTTGCCATCCCTAAAAAACATATCTCTTCTTTAATAACTTTGGAAGAAGACGACAATGAACTTTTGCTCGAGTTGTTGGGTGTGATTAAAAAGGTTGCGGAGAAGGTGACAAAAGAAAATGGTTCTTGCAGTGGACTTACAAAGTCGAAGAATCCGCATTAAGCAAGTTCTTTATGTTTCTTCTCCATCGCTCTGAAGGACCTTAATTTGAAACAATCTAACCCCTTATTTAATTCTTTCCCTTTTTAATTAAATATTTGTACATTAACATGGCGGCAAAATCATCACCTCTTCAATCCATTTTTGCATCTCTTCGTTTGGAGTTCAATAAAGAAATATCGGCCACAGGCCCCCTCACCATTTTGAGGGGGTCTATTTTATTTATCTTATTAATTTGGAATATGCGTTGGCTAGCAATTCATATTCAGAAAGATCAATTGTTTTTTAGATTCACCGTTCTTTTTGTTCTCGACAAATCTTTTTGTCGACTAAATCACTCTGTTTAAGTTGAATCGGTTGTTAGAACATCATGTGATGCACCTCCTTTAAAAAGCATACACACATATTAGAGGGCTGAAATTTACCCATATGAATTGGGATATGGCTGCCCAAAGGCTTGTCGCATGGAACCAACATGCGGCAACTGGTCCACAGCTTTAGAAATTTCATCCTAACAGGGAAGTGCGGCAAGCATTGGGAATATAAAGGAATATAGGCTTACAGCTATGCAGGATGTATGAAAATCCGTCAGACGGCGAAGGGAAGGCAACCTCCATGTAATTGTGACGGTTTGAATGCGGGTGTATGGAACTTCCCGTTCATCGGGAGTTATGTCAGAGGGACGAAAAGACTTTTATGGAGGAGGAAGCGGAATGATTGAATTTACACGGCCATCACCTATGAAGAAAACATGCACGATGCACCCGGAAAAGGAATCTGTCAGAGCGGTTTCGTTTACTGATTTTAACGGCAATTCTGTAACAGTAACCCTTTGTCAAATGTGTCTGGCTGAATTAAAAATGAAAGCCGCGACTGAATACAGGAGCATGACTGAGGAGCGGGCTAAACTGAATCGTTTCAAGATTGGTGATCATGTGTATTTAGAGCATTTGGGAGTAGTCAGCGAGATAAAAAACATGGAAGGCGTTCAAGTGGCAAACAGGACAGACACAGACGGAGTCCGGAAGGCTACCCCTAGGGAAATCGCAGAATACAAAAAACAGGGGAAGCAATGACGGTGAAAAAACGATTCAGTCAATCATTTATCAGTTGTGTTACTTACAGGAGCGGCGGCCGGATGTTTACGGATGCGCGACTTACACGGCCGGAGCCTCCACGGTGAAGTGAAGGAAAATTCAAACCAAGAATGTGAATTGATCAAACGCAGTTTCATGAATCTCCGAAGGCTTTCATCCGAAATTCAGGTGCAGTATGGAAAAAAATTTATGGAAACTTGACATAATGCTGTCAGGTCCCTATTGTATGATTAAATGAATGGCCAGTAAAATGATAGGAGGCGTTCAATATGAAGTTGCTGCAAATTAGACTATTGGTTAATGACTTTAAGAAAAGCGTCGAGTTTTACAAAGATTCATTAGGACTTCCAATCAGTTGGTTAGAGAAGGAAATGGAATATGCACTTTTCGATAATGGAGAAACGAAAATAGAGCTTTTATCTCGAGAAAATATGGCTGAAATAGTTGGAGAAGAAAGAAAATCTTTAGACGGAGATGCGCAATCAAGATTTTTGCTTCAGTTTAAGGTAGAAGATGTTGATAAAACGTATGACTATCTGCACAAGCAAGGGATTAAATGCGTCAATGAACCACATGATCGTCAGGAATGGCGTGCACGAGTGGCTCATTTCAGAGATCCAGATGATAATCTTATTGAAATATATAAAATGATATAATTTTTTGACTGACGAGATTAAGGTAATGCGTTTGTTAACTTACCTTATGATTTTTATAGTCTGTAAGAGAAACATATATAGGTCCAAGACGGAAAGCCTGCGGATACTGATCATTGCACAGCTCACTATGCTCTGATTGGTGTCCGTTTTTATTTGCACGGAGGGATAGCAAATAGATGATGAACACGAAGCGGACATGCAAACATTCAGACGCGGCGAGGGCGGCGCATTTAATAAGGGGAGGAGTCAGAATGCAGGATTTAATCATCTCACAGGAAATATATTGACTTTCATCCTGTTTGTAATGTTAATTAGAAGATGTATACAAAATTATTATAATAAGGAGGCCTGAATGTGAAAAATAAAGCGGGAATCCAAGTTGGACTATGCATTGGACTTTTATGTTTAAGCTTTACCGGTTTCAATCCTTTATTCGGCTCAGCGCATGCTGAAGCGAAATCTATAGAAAACACAAAAATGACAAGCTGTATAACGAATCAAAAATTTGTTCAGCTTGAGAAAAAATTTGATGCCAGGCTTGGGGTTTATGCGATTGATACAGGTTCAAACAAGACAATCGCCTATCGGCCGAATGAACGGTTTGCTTACGCATCAACCTATAAAGTTCTGGCTGCAGCTGCTGTTCTGAAGACAAGCTCAAATGAAAAACTTAATGCTATCATCCGCTACAGCAAAGACGATTTAGTTACATATTCTCCAATCACAGAAAAACACCTGGATACAGGCATGAGCCTGAAAGAAATCTCAGAAGCCGCTGTCCGTTACAGCGATAATACCGCCGGGAACCTATTGCTGCAGCAGCTTGGCGGCCCCAAAGGTTTTGAAAAGTCATTGAAACAGATCGGGGATCATGTAACAAAAGCTGATCGATTCGAGACGGATCTAAACTCGGCGATTCCCGGGGATCGTCGTGACACAAGCACCGCAAAAGCACTGGCAACTGACCTTAAGACTTTCGCTTTGGGTAACACTCTCACGGCTGACAAGCGCACGATTTTAACAGATTGGATGCGGGGCAACGCTACCGGCGACGAACTGATTCGGGCAGGCGCTCCTGCAGGATGGGAAGTCGGCGATAAATCCGGAGCCGGAAGCTACGGCACACGAAACGACATTGCGATCGTTTGGCCGCCTGACAGAGCCCCAATTGTTTTGGCAATCCTGTCAAACCGGTTTACGGAAGATGCCAATTATAATAATGCTCTTATCGCTGAGGCTGCAAAAGTCGGTCTAAATGCTCTTAAATAAACATTGCCGTTCATTTTTTATGGACGGTTTTTTATATGTTGAGAATGCGGTATGCCGGTTTCGTTTTTCGATAAATGTTATAATGTAAAGTCATAAAAAGATGGGAAGAGGGGGAATTTCGATGCATTACATAACGGCATGCTTAAAAATCATCAGTGATAAAGACCTTAATGAAATAATGAAAGAGTTCAAAAAACTTGAGGAAGAAACGAACAAAGAAGAAGGCTGTATTCAGTTCCATGCTTATCCGCTCGAACCATCAGAACGCAAAATCATGCTTTGGGAGATTTGGGAAAACGAAGAAGCTGTTAAAGTCCATTTTACGAAAAAACATACAAAAGACGTTCAAAAACAAGAATTAACGGAAGTAGAATGGTTAATGAAAAGCAATGTGAATGAGTAAAAGGCTTTGTCTATTGTTGGCTGACTCTGCCGGCAACCATCATCAGTTTCATTCACTAAAACCCTTGCTGTGCAAGGGTTTTTTACTTTAAAAAGTTCTTTATATCGCAGTCTTTTTATGGGTAAGGAACAGACTTGGAACGAAGATGGCCGCAAGGATGATGACGGATACTAAGAATCCGGCATGGTAGCCTTTTAAACTGTTCGGAATCGTCGGCTGCAATCCTTGTATGACAGTTGCGGTAACGGTTGCGATCACAGCTGACCCAAAGCTGGAACCGAGGTTTTCAATCATATGAATACCGACACCTGCTTCCGGAAGCTGTTTGCTGTCAAGACCTGTATAAGCGTCACTCATCAATGGGAGCATAATTCCTCCAAAACTGGTGCCGCGGATAAATAATACGACGGAAATCCAAATCATACTTGTGTTATCGGTGATAAAAATAAGCGGGATAGATCCGATCAGCGAAAGAACAAGACTGACCGTAACCACGTATTTCGCACCGATCTTATCAATCATTTTTCCGATCAGCGGACGAGTCACGAGCATTCCGACTCCTTGAGGGATTAAAGCGAGTGCTGCTCCGACTGCCGTGAACTGACGAATGTTTTGAAAAAACAGCGGAAGTATTAACATCGGCCCCATGATGGCAACATTCGCTAAGAACAACCCGATCGAAGATGCTAAGAAGCTCTTGTTTGCAAACAAATTCATAGGCAGCACGGTTTGGTTTTTCTTGATCAGATTATATACAAGATAAATGGCTGCTGAAACAAGACCGATACCCGCCCATAAAATGGTGTAGCTATTGTTAAATGATGCATGATCCGCCGCTTTCGTAATACCGTACATCAATGCCGCGCTCATTAATGACAAATTGATAATCCCGAAAATATCGAGTTTACGATCTTTGTTGAATGGTTCAAAGTCTGGAATGGTTTTCATCATAAGCGGTGCAGCAATCAAAACGATGAACACGTTGATGTAAAAAATCCAATGCCATGAAGCGCCTTGGACGATGAAGCCTCCGATGACAGGTCCTAAGATCGGGCCGAAGATCATAGGGGTGCTGACGATTGCCATCACTTTTCCCAGGTTTTCCGGACCTGCCGTTTTAACCAAGAGTGTTGACATAAGCGGAGTTATAATGCCGGCGTTGAATCCTTGAAGCAAACGGAAGAAGATGAAGCTGGAAACGTCACGGCTCATCCCCGCAAAAACAGAAATGACACCAAAGGCGATGACTGAGCCGATGAAGATTTTCTTACCGTTATATTTATTCATAAGCCAGCCGGATACGGGTACTGCAATCGCAAGTGCTAAGACATAGCCTGTAACGGACCACTGAATGGTATCCAATGTCGTGTTGAAGTCTTTGGTCAGTTTGTCGATGGCGATGTTTACCATCGTAGAGTCAAGCATTGGAGCGATTGCTCCCAGTGCAATAGCCCAGGCGGCTGTGAGAACTTCTTTTGGCACCCGAAGTTCCTTTCTTTTATGTGTTGACATATTACTCTCCTCTCAAAATTGCTGTCTTTGTTTCCTCGTCAACAAAATAATAGAGTGATTTTGTTTCTTTGTCAACAATAAGAGGGATATAAAAAGGCAGCCCGTTTTCATGGAGAAGGGCTGCCTATGGTTTTATTCATATTTATTCCGATTTCATGTCTGCACCAAGTTTCTTTATTTCTGAATCCAAATGCCTGCTGTATGTTTCCACGAAGTTCAGCATCGTGTCAAATTGTTCATCAGTTACTTGTTCAAACACGATTTTGTCCCGTTCTTGAAACTCTTTGTGCAATTCCTCGTGAATTTTATAAATGACTTTTCCTTGTTCGGTAAGCCTGAAATAGATTTCTTTCTTGTTAAGCGGCTTCTGATAGCTTTCGATAAGGCCTTTATTGATAAGCTTCTTCGTTAATTTACTTATGGCGCCTCTTGTCATATAAAGGGACTCCGCAAGTTTTGTCACATTGGCGTCTTCAATTTTTTCGATGAATTCGATGCAATGCACTTCAGAAGGTTTATGCCCCTTAAGGCTTTCTTCCATCTTCAGCCTATTCAGCCACACCATCTTGTTAAAAAAGTCCCTGAAATCCGTGAGGAGCTGTTCTTTTTTGTCCATGTCCCGTCCTCCTGCTCGGTGGTGCTTACACAATATTATAAAATGTTTGTTTCTTTTTCAACAATCGTAAAGTTATTATTTAGGAACTGAGAGATAGTGCGCAGAAATTAAGAAGGAGGGGGATAGAAAAAGTATTCTATTTAAAAAGCGGCTTTTTAACCGAAACGTGGTTTTTCGGGTATTTTTCTTTCCGTATTCGTTACTTGCTCTGTTTCATAACAGGCCAGCACTACAGCCTTATAAAAAAGCAGGCTGCGCAATGAGCCTGCTTGAGATTCGCATCAATCATTTTCCTGTTGCGGCATCATGAAAAGCGTCGATTGCGGTTGTGTATTTCAAGACGTTTTTAGACACTTTGGCGGTTGCGCCTAATGGATACGCGTCTGACAGAACGCTGGAGTGAGCTTCGGGTTCCCAGTAAAATACGCCGGTTCCTTTGCCGTTCGGAACGGCTTTCACCAGTTTTATGGTGTCTTTTATGGTCCAGTAGGAATCTTTCGGATTATTTTCATCTCCGCCCAGTTCAACCACCATGACTTCCTTGTTGTAGCGTGAGGCGATGTCATTCAAATTAGATGATAAATGGCCGGTGAGCTCCCAGTACGGCTTACCTTCCCAATAGGGATAGAACGAAACGCCGATAATGTCGGTTTTCCCGCCGTTTTTAAAGAATTGATCAAACCACCATCTGAATAGGCTGTTGTCCGTGCCGTGTGCCAAATGGCTGATGACCTTGGTGGCCGGGCTGACGGATTTCACGGCGTCATAGCCTTTGTTCAGTAAGGCGGTCAATTTGCTGAAATCGTTCGTGCTGCCGTCGGGCAGTAAAATTCCTGAATTCATTTCATTCCCTACTTGCACCCAATCAGGGGAGATGCCGTGATTTTTAAGTTCTTTCATGACATCGTACGTATGGTTATACACGGCTGCCTGCAGCTGGCTGTTTGAATAGCCGGTCCATTGGTTCGGCTTGATCTGGTGGCCTGGATCAGCGAACACATCACTGTAATGGAAGTCAACCATTACCTTCATTCCTAACGCTTTTGCCCTTTTGGCCGCCGCAAGTACGCCCGCTTTGTCACTATAGCCGAGCATGGTCCATGTTGTGCCGTCTTTCAGCCAATAATAGCTGCTTGGCGGATTCACAAACACTCTCAGTCTCACGGCATTTATTCCGTGATCTTTAAGAATCTGCAAGGCATCTTTCTGTTTTCCGCCGTCATCCAGCCAGCGCACACCTTCGTCCTCCATTTGTTTCAGCCATCCTATATCAGCGCCATAGGCAAACGGGGCATCCGCTTTTGCTTTAGGAGACTTCTCAAAGAATGTAAAAGCAGTGAAAATGAGAGAAAGACAGATTGCGTTTACAAATACACGTTTCAATCGGTTTTTGAACATCACAATACCTCCTGATAAAAAAGATTGTTGATTGATTTCACTCTGAATGTTTCAGCTGCCATTCTCCAATAACGTCGTGAAACGCTGAAACGCCTGAATTCCTTCGTGTGTCATTTTAAAAACGCCTGCATCGGTCAGCGCGCGTAAAAATACATTCGCGGTTTCTTTTTGTAAAACAGCGGCTGCATTTTCCGGTGTCACGTCTTCATCCGCTTTGATGTTTTCGGCCCACGGAAGATGAATGTCTTTGATGTCATGAGGTTCATTCAGTAAATACTTTTTCACTTCTGCCAGCTCATCTTTCAGGCGGGGAGGTAAAACGGCGAGTCCCATCACTTCAATCAGACCGATATTTTCTTTTTTGATGTGATGCACATCTTGATGCGGGTGAAAAATGCCATCCGGATAATTTTCGGAGGTGCGGTTGTTTCTGAGAGCGAGATCGATTTCAAAATCCGTTCCCCTGCGTCTGGCAATTGGGGTGACGGTATTATGGGGTTCATTTGTCTTTGCGATGATGCTGACGGTTTCGTCTGAATATTCCCGCCACTTTTCAAAAACATACGCAGCGGCATCTGTCAGCAAATCCGGATCTTTTGCGCGAAGGCGGATCACTGATACCGGCCACTTCACGGCTTCGGCCTGAACGTCTGGAAAATGACGTATATGAAAAGGGTAGAGGGAACCCGCTTTTGCCATCGGAAACTCATGGGCGCCGCCTTGATAATGATCGTGAGAAAGAATGGAGCCTCCTACGATCGGCAAGTCTGCGTTTGATCCCGCGAAATAATGCGGGAAGATTTCCGTTATGGCCAGAAGCCTTCTGAAGCTGTCACGGCTGATGTTCATCGGCTTGTGCACGCTTGAAAGAAAGATAGCGTGCTCGCTGTAATACGCATAAGGAGAGTATTGAAACCCCCACTGTTCTCCCGCTAAGTCAAGCCTGATGATGCGGTGATTTGAACGGGCGGGGTGATGCGGTGTTCCGGCATACCCCTCGTTTTCCATACAGAGCAGGCATGTCGGATACCGGTTTTCCGGACTGTTTTTTACCGCGGCGATGTCTTTAGGGTCTTTTTCGGGCTTTGATAAATTAATGGTGATGTCCAATTCCCCAAAAGGTGTTATTGAGCGGTACACGATATTTTTTCGAATGGCCCGCGTCTTAATATAGTCGTTGTTTTGGCTCAGTCGGTAAAAGTAATCTGTTGCTTTTTTCGGGCAATCTGATAACAATTTGCTGAATGCGGCATTGATCAGAGAAGGGGCCGGCGTGATCACGTCCATGATTCTGCTTCCCAGCATGTCTCTTTCAGCCGGCGTATCGTTAATGATTGACCGTTTTACCGCGTCTTTCACCATTTCGTCCAAATAGTGAAGCCTGTTTTGTTTCTTGATATGCTTCGGTTCTGCATAATCCGTCAGTCCGAGCAGATCGAGAAGTCTGTTTCTTGTGTAAATCACATCTGTTTCATTTATGTCGCCTAAGACAGTGCTTTCTTTCAGAAACCCTGCCACTGATTCAAAAACTTCAATGACCGCCGCCTCCATTTCATTTGTCCTTGTATCCGTTTGGATGTTGCCGATGCCAATTCCATGCTGACGCAATGATTTCCGATATGTCCGTTTGTTTCGGATTCCAGCCCAGAATGTTCCGCGCTTTATCGCTGGAAGCGATGAGGGTGCTTGGATCACCGGGTCTTCTTGCGGCCGCTCTTACTTTTATGTCTCTTTCGGTCACTTGCCGGGCCGCTTCCGCCATTTCTGATACGGAAAACCCGCTGCTTGATCCTAAATTGAAAATGCCGCTGTCTCCGCCGTTTTGCAAATATTCCAGAGCGAGAATATGGGCATCGATTAAATCGGAAACATGGACATAATCGCGGATGCACGTGCCGTCTTTTGTATCATAGTCAGTGCCGAATATCAAAACCTCCTCGCGCTGACCGAGCGCGGTTTGTAAAAGGATAGGGATAAGGTGGGTTTCCGGATGATGATCTTCTCCGATGGAACCGTCCGTTTTCGCGCCGGCAACGTTAAAATACCGAAGCGAGACATATTTTATGCCGCAGGCGGTTTCACACCACTTCAGCATTTTTTCTGCCATGAGTTTTGATTCGCCGTATGCGCTTTCCGGCTTTTCCGGCATGTCTTCTGTGATGGGCACTTTTTCAGGTTCGCCGTATACAGCGGCGGATGAAGAAAACACAATGTGTTTCACCCCGAATTCCTGCATGACCTCCAGTGTAATTTGCGTACCGTACACATTATTATTGAAATATGAAAGAGGGTCTTTCATTGATTCGCCGACAAGGGATTGAGCGGCAAAATGGAGAACGCCTGTTACGTTCTCCTTCGCAAACACAGAGCGAAGAAACGGTTTGTCACGGATATCTCCATGGTAAAAAACTGCTTTTTCATGAACAGCTTTCCGGTGGCCTGTCTGCAGATGATCCACAGCTATCGTTTTCAATCCTTTGTTTAATAATTGATCAACCGCATGAGAACCGATATAGCCGGCTCCGCCGAGAACGAGAATCGCCATGATTTATTTTCCCCTCCATTCAGCCGCGCCATCGCTTATATCAGCGATGTAAAAAGAAGCTTCAAGACCTGTCCTGCTGCGGTAGTGAGATGAAACGGCCCGGATAAAGCCGGCGGTTTCTTCACTTTCCACAATGGCTATGGCGCAGCCGCCGAACCCCGCGCCCGTCATCCGCGCTCCGAGTGCTCCTTCTTTCCAGGCTGCTTCAGCGAGCGCGTCTAATTCGTCACCGGTCACTTCATAATCATCGCGTAACGAACGGTGGGACGCATTCATCAGCTCGCCGAACGTTTTCAAATCATTCGATTTGAGAGCTTCCGCGGCTGAGAGGGTCCGCTCGTTTTCATTGACCGCGTGCCGGGCTCTTTTACGCAAAGTTTCACAGGAGAGAAGGGATTCGAGTTCGTTGAATTCTTCTGACGTCAATTCCGCAAGTGATGCGATATTCCGATATTGCCGCAGTTCTGAAAGAGCCTCGTCGCATTCGCTGCGGCGTTCATTATATTTTGAAGCCGCCAGCTCCCGGCGCTTGTTCGTATTCATAATGACGATTTTATATCCGTTAAAAGCAGCCGGAATCATTTCGTGCTCAAGCTTATCGCAGTTTAACAGAATGGCCATGTTCTTTTTGCCTTTTTGCACTGCGAATTGATCCATAATGCCTGAATTCACGCCGATAAATTCATTTTCGACTCTTTTTCCGATAAGCGCCAGTTCAGTATCGGAAACATCCAGGCTGAATAACTTTCTTAAAATGGAACCTGTTAACATTTCAATAGAAGCGGAGGAGCTTAAACCGGCTCCGTTTGGAATTGTACCGTGAAAAAGAATATCCATTCCGCTGTCTATTTGGCCGCCGGCTTTAAGAAGGTAATGGATCATCCCCTTCGGATAATTGGCCCAGCCGTCTTCTTTTTTGTATGCTGTGGCGGAAAGATCAAGGCAGACAATGCCGCTGTCAGGAAAGTTTTCTGAGTATAACCGGATCTGGTGATCTCCGCGTTTTGCGCATACGGCATAAGTTCCGATCGTGATCGCGCATGGAAGAACGTGGCCGCCTATATAATCCGTATGTTCCCCGATCAGGTTGATCCGGCCGGGTGCGAAAAACAGTTCTCCGTTACTTCTCTTGAAAATGTCTTCGAATCTTGATTTCAAAAGTTTGGCTTCCATGATAAACCTCCGATTCTATTTTGAGGTATGCTCCAGTATGAACTGAATGGCTTTTTGTGAATTTCTGGTGAGGCTGATATATTCTGCTCCTTTCGTTGCGATGAGTTTCACTTGCAGGCGGTCCGCATCTTCTTTAATGTCATCGTAATAAGAGCCGACCTGCGGAGCCAAAATGATCATATCGAAGTCTTTCATGATGTCGTAATGGGATCCGTAGGCGCCTGCTGAGGCGGTAATCGGCACGTTATATTCTTCGGCTCCTTCTGTCAGTGCGTTCGCAAGCATGGCGCTCGTTCCCGCTCCGGCGCACAGCACTAACACATTGGTGCTGTGTTCCAAGGCGGATGAGGATTCCTGAAGATTTGTGCTGATGACGGAGGACGCGTCTTCGGAGGCGCCGGCCATGGCGGGCTGTAATGTTTGCGGCGCGGTTTCAGGCTCGGTGTGTTGGGCTTCTTTCGCCGCTAATACTTTGTCATAAGCTTTACAGAATGGCAGGTATATCAGGAAATCGACAATGATTAATACAGCTGTCAGCACAAAAGCCGAGAGCCCCATGCCGGTTCCGAGAATCAAGCCGGCGGGCGCCGGGGTGGCCCACGGAAGAACATACATAAAACTGTTCATTCCGATGACATCCACAAAAAATTTAAACAGACAGACATTCACCATCGGCGTTACAACAAACGGAATGAAAAAATAAGGATTTAAAATGATCGGCGCAGCAAAGAGCAGAGGTTCGTTTACTGCGAAAGACACCGGAACCGCGGATGCTTTTCCGACTGCTTTCAATTGCTTGGATTTCGCGAAAAGAAGAAAGATAAACGGAACCACAAGGGTTGCGCCGGTTCCTCCCATTGTGCCGACGAAGTTCCCGAGTCCGACGGTCAGCACGTTGGACGCCTGCTCACCGGCATTATGAAGCTGAAGGTTCGCCTCCACATTTGCGTAAATAATAGCTGCGATGGCCGGTTCCACAATAGAAGGCCCGTGAACGCCGACAAACCAGAACAGCGCCATCATTCCCCAAATGACACAAATCCCCAGATAACCGTCTGCGGCGGTAAAAAACGGCGATAAGAGAGAGGAGAGAGCCTCTGCAAACGATACGTTCAGCGTGTTCCTGATCAATAAATCAACGATCACCATGGCCAAAACGGAAAAAGCGAACGGAAAAACATCTTTAAATGTTTGTGAAATGGTACCCGGTACTTCTTTAGGCATTTTAATCGTAATATTTTTCAGCACGCAGAATCTGTAAACGTTCACTGTTATGAAAGCGGATACAAAAGCGGCTAAAAGACCTTTTGTGCCGAGGTATTCCGTGGAGAACCCGCCATCGATTTGAGTGACGCTTAAAATGAGAAACCCGACGACTGAAGCAAGCATCGCTGAAACGGGGTTGATCCCTTTGTTTTTCGGCATTTTTCGGTTCATTGATTCACTCAGGCATTTCGCACTTGTTGCCGCAACGATCAGACCGAGGGCGCCCATTGAATAGTTATAAACTTTCCAAAGCCATTCAGAAACACTTTTAGGCCAAGTGAAACCCAACACTTCCGGCACAGCGGCGGTGAGGATGAAAATGCTGGCGAATAAAATAACAGGCATGGCCGTTAAGAAGCCGTCGCGGATCGCGCCTAAATAAATGTTTCTTGAGATTTTTTCAAAAAACGGTTTTCCCTTTTCGATTTGCTTGATGATACCGTTCATTTTTCCACTCCTTATCGGCGGCTTCGGTAGAGTTCTATAAAATCCTGAATAAGATCACGGAGCAAAAGGGTTGTCATCAAGTGGTCCTGACCGTGAACGAAAATAAATCCTAATTCCATGTCCTTGCCGTCAGCTTCTTCAGCTAACATTTTCGTTTGCGCATTGTGGGCGAGGGTTAAATTTTCATCGGCGCTTTTCAATGCTGCTTCCGTGTTTTCGAAGTTTCCGGTACGGACTTCTTTCAGGACTTTCAATAAAGTGCTTCTGGCGTCGCCGGCATAGGCGACGATTTCAAAACCGAGCATCTGCAATTCTTCCTTTGTCATGAAAAAAACCTCCTAAAGACGGCACACATGATGAAAAGAGACTCTTTTCACCATGTATGATCGTTAAATGATTGTTTTTGTTTCACTTACAAGTTTGTACCAGTAGGCCGATTCTTTCGGATACCGTTTTTGGGTGTCAAAGTCGACGTAAAAAAGACCGTAACGTTTGTTGTAGCCGTTGGTCCATGAAAATAAATCCATTAAGGACCATAAGAAGTACCCCTTTACATTGACTCCGTCGGTAATCGCTTTACTGACGGCTTCTAAATAGACTTTTAAATAGTCGATTCTTGCCTTATCCATAATGATGCCGTCTTCAAACTCATCTTTATAGCCCATGCCGTTTTCGGTAATGTACATTTTGTTATATTGCGGATAGTCCCGTTTGATGCGCATCAGCATGTCATACATGCCTTCAGGATAAATGAGCCAGTCCCAATCAGTCCGCTTCAGGCCTTCTTTGTAAATTCTTTCGCTGATTCCTTTTACTTTATAGACCGAAGTGCCCTTATCGCCCGTTCCGTTATGGTGAATAACGGTTTCTCCGTCGTACGCTTTGACGAAATGGCATTGATAATGATTGATGCCGAGATAATCATTGCGCGTTGAAGCTTTTTTCATCACGTCAAAGTCACTGTCTGAAAACTCGTATGAAGCGCCGTTTGCCTCACAGATTTCATCCAGAGCCCGCATGGTTTCCTCAGAATAATAGCCGAGGTAGGTGGCGTCGAGGAGAAATCTCACTGATAACGCGTCATCCAGAAAACAGGCGTGGCGGTCTTCTTCTGAGTCGCTGGCGGGATATTTTGTTTCCAATGAGTGGACGACACCGATTTCTCCCGGATAGCCGCCGTCTTTAAAAAGATTGACGGTCATCGCATGCGCTACCATCATGTGATGGAGGCATTGAATGACTTTTGTGATATCACTTTTAATTGATGGCGGGAAAACCCCGAGTAAATACTGGTTGGTGGCTGTGGGATAAATTTCGTTAAACGTGCTCCAATATCTGATTTCGCTGAATTCTTTAAAGCAAAACTCCGCATAGCTGACGAACGCTTCTATTGAAGCGCGGTTGAGGAAATCTCCCTGGTCAAATAATCCTTTCGGTGTATCGAAATGATGCAGCGTGACAAAAGGGGTGACGTTGCGTTTATGGCACTCTGAGAAAATACGATGATAGTAATCAACACCTTCCTGATTGATTTTACCCGTGCCGTCAGGGAAAATTCTCGTCCAGGCTATAGAAAGGCGGATGCCGTTTATTCCGAATTTTTCACATAGTTTAATATCTTCCGGAAACTGGCGGTAAAAATCACTTGCCGGATCAGGGCTGAATCTTCCCTGTTTTTCAAGAAATTCATCCCAGGCCACAGGCCCTTTGCCGCCTTCTTTTGTGGCGCCTTCCGCTTGATATGCCGCAGTCGCCCCGCCGAAAATAAAGTCATGAGGTAATTTGAGCATTACTGAATCCTCCTTCGCCAATGTGTGAATTGAAGTTTGTTAATGTTTGTAATTGTTATCTTTTGTTTAATAGTAAACGCATACATTTTTGTTGTCAATAGCTTCATAAAGAAATAACATCTGTTTTCATAGGGGTTTTATAAGTTTTTCGTTGTTTTATATGTTGATTATGTTGTTTGTTAGTGTTTGTTTTTGTTGACCAGAGTGCCGCGGTGTGTTAGATTGTGTGTAAAGTTGAGGGGATGATTGAACATGTTAAAAAAAGAGCGTCTTTTAAAAATCATCGATATCGTAAACTCGCGGGGGTTTATTACGGTGAGTGATATTATCGATGAACTGGATGTTTCTGATATGACAGTGAGAAGAGATCTGGACGAGCTGGATAAAGCCGGAAAAATCGTACGTATTCACGGAGGCGCACAGAGCATTTCTTATTCCATTGATCACGAATTATCGCATAATGAAAAACTGGGTGTTCAAATGGAGGAGAAGGAGAAGATCGCGGAACTCGCAGCTTCCTATGTAAATGACGGCGATACCGTTTTTTTAGGGCCCGGCACGACGATTGAACTTTTAGCCAAACACCTGCTGCATAAGCGAATCAGGATTATCACAAACAACTATCCCGTATTTGATATTTTAAAGCATGGTGACACTGCCGACACCATCCTGATTGGCGGCGATTTCCGAAAAAATACCGGTGCCTTCGTCGGGCCCATCGTGAACGGCAATCTGCAGAAATTCAATTTTACGAAAGCCTTCATCAGCGCCAACGGCATACATAATGATGAGATTTCTTCTTACAGCATTGAAGAAGGGGAAGCTCATCAAATCGCGCTGAATAATTCGCGGACGAAATTTTTGCTGGCGGATAATAAAAAATTCAACCGGGAAGATTTTTACGTGTTCTATAACTTGCACGATATGGATTATCTGATTACGGATGATAAAGTGATGAAAGATGTTCAAATTCATTACGAGCAATATGTAGATGTCAAAATCGCAAAAAAATAAAAAAGGCGGGCGGTTCGATGAAAGGGGTTATTTTTGATTTTAACGGCACGATGTTTCAAGATTCGCATCTGCACGAAAAAGCATGGTTTTTCATGGTGAAAAAATACGCGCCGAAAACCATTTCTGATGAAGACATTTTCGTTAACATTCACGGGAGAACAAACAGTGAAATCCTGACGTATTTTATTTCCGGCGATTTAACAAATGAAGAAATCAAGAAGCTGTCTTTTGAAAAAGAAGCCTACTACAGAGAATTATGCCTTGAAAACAAAGATGAGTTAAAGCTGACGAAGGGACTGACCGGCGTATTGAACCATCTGAAAAAATCAGAAACGCCAATGACCATTGCCACGGCTACGGTAAAGGAAAATGTCGAGTTTTACTTTGACGTCTTTCAGTTGGATCGGTGGTTTGATTTTGACAAAGTCACGTTTGATGACGGGAGCTTCCCCGGAAAACCGGCGCCGGATATTTTTCTCATCGCATCGGAAAAGTTAGGCCTCAGGCCTGAAGAATGCTTAGTCATTGAAGATGCCTTTTCGGGGCTCACAGCGGCGAAAAAAGCAGGTGCAGGCAAGATTATGGCCATTGACCCGCTCGGAAAAAACCGCGCGCTATTTGAAGAAAAACAGCTGGCGGATGACGGGATACTGACAGATTTCACCTCGTTTTTTGAGGTGATTGCCGGACGTTCTGTTTGAGAGATGCAGTTGGATTGAGAGTGATCTTTACTTTAATGTGATATGCCTTTGATTGAAGCTATTATGAGCTTCATTAAGGATTCATCGAGAGGTGTTATTCTATATTACTCTTATGTACTAAGTTTTTAGTAAACTGCTGGCCGATAACCGAGAAGTGAAAACCAAATCACTTTTAAATTGAGAGGCTTTTTCAATATTTCTTTGATCAAAAGTAAGTGATCTTGGATCGCTTAGTTAAATGAATCTCTTGTCATATGATCGCCATCTATAAATGAGAATTATCACAAAGATGAGAGGGATGAATAAATTGACAGAGAAATATGAAAAGTGGACAAGATTACTTGATATGATTGAACCTAATTATGCTTTTGAATCAGCTGTTGTGGGTAACTCCATTTATGTATTAGGAGGTGCACGTAATCAAGAATATAACAAAAATTATAGTTTTGACACCATAAGTCAAAAATGGACGCAAGGATTAGATATACCCACGCCCAGGGTAGGTTCATGTACAGCAGTGATAGGTAATTATATTTATGTATTGGGCGGTTATAAGGGAGCAAATGTTTACAGCTCTGTAGATGTTTATGATACTAAAACAAATACATGGGGAAGTGCACCTGATATTCCGACCCCGACCTGCCATGCATCAGCCGCTGTTATTAACGATACAATTTATTTGATTGGGGGATTCGACACCGATGCTGCTCATTCGCAACATTATGCTTTTGATACTTTATCCAAAACTTGGAGTGTTAAAAAAGCGCCCCCAATTAATATATATGCAACAGAAACTGAAGTTTTTAACGGAAAGATTTATTTAGTTGGTGGGCAAACTAAAGAAGTAGTTCAAGGACATATCAGAAGCGATCTAAACGAATATATTCACGAATATGATCCTGTTTTGGATAGATGGAATCGTAAAAAATTTTTAGGACCTTTGCAAAATACATCAACGGCTGTCCTTAATAATAAGATTTACATTATTGGCGGTAGAAAAAATCCAAGTGTGATTGAGCCTTTAACAAAAGTATATGATCCAATTAAAGATGAAATTAGCGTAGAAAAACCCTATCCTTTTGAAAGATATGATGCCAGAATAGCCGCAGTTGGAGACAATCTTTATCTTTTTGGCGGTCTAACGCCGTCTGGATATGCATTAGAATATCTGCATGCTCTTACTCCGGTAAAAACCGAAGAGGATAAAGATAGAGAACCAAAGAATCCTGACGAACCACCAAATAAACAGCCCGCCAGTAATCGGGCAATTCTTCTTGTTACAATGACCACAGGTCTTGAGAAAGAATTTGATCTTTCAATGGAAGAGATTAAAGATTTTATCAGATGGTATGATCAAAAAAGTTCTGGAATAGGCTTATCTAGATATGTTATCGAGAAGCACTATAATAATATAGGCCCTTTTCAAAATAGAAGGGACCATATTGTTTTTGGGAACATTCTTACTTTTAATGTGAATGAATACACTTTAGATAAATAAATAATTACCTGTTTCCTTCTGCAGCCCTCTTTTTAAAAAGAGGGCTTTTTTTATGAGGTGCTTATTCTTTTTCAGTTGCGCTTTTGTTTTTGTATAATGATTTTCTCATTGAAGGCGGCATTTTTTGGATTAGAAAGTGTTCGCCTTAATTGAGATATTGGTTGAATTTATAGATTCGCAGAGATAAAGGGAGTCGTAAAAGATATGCCGTTTGCGGATTTCAGCCTGTCTTTTGAGAAGGATCATTCTTCAATGACGCTTATTTCCCCCGTACCGAAAAAAAGTGAAACACGTTCTCCTCGCTTTTCATAGGTTTTGATAAGTCCTTCCTGCCCTTTAAGTTTCCAGCCTTTTTCGGCTATTTCCAATTGGTATAAACCGCTCGGACCTTCTTCTTCTTTTGCGAAACGGTATGTATAGTTTGAAACGTATTTTCCTTTTTCATATTCCTTTGTTTTGCTGTGCATAGCAAATAATGGAACCGGGAAATCCGGGTGAGAAACAGATGCTTTATATCCTCCCAAAATAAATAAGCTAAATAACAATAATATAAAAAACCACAGAATATATTTCATAAAACCTCCTTATGTCAATTAGTCGGTGCATTTTAAAAAAAGATACACAGCATGATTGGGGTGTAAAAGCAGGTAAGAAGATAAGGAAAGGAGAGAGACGGATGGAACTTGATTTTGTGATTCGTCTGGCGGTTTCAGGTCTGCTTGGGGCTCTTATTGGATTGGAGAGAGAATTCAGGGCGAAGGAAGCCGGTTTGAGGACGCATTTTTTAGTGGCCGTCGGCAGCGCCTTGATGATGATCGTTTCCAAATACGGCTTTTTTGATTTGTTATCCAACAGCCATACGTCCTTTGATCCGAGCCGGGTGGCGGCGCAGGTCGTCAGCGGCGTCGGATTTTTAGGAGCCGGCACGATTATTTTGCAGCGGCATGTCGTGCGGGGGCTTACGACGGCTGCGGGGATTTGGGCTACGTCGGGCATCGGGCTGACGATCGGGGCAGGTATGTATGTCATCGGCATCAGCGGCACGATTTTGGCGTTAATCGGGCTTGAACTGTTAAATTTTCTGTTTAAACCGGCGGCGCATTCTTTGTCTGTCAGTTTCAGGATTGAGGAGAAAGCCGTCATGCATGATATTTTAACTTCTCTTGAGGAAAAAGGAATTCTTATTACGTCCTATGAATTGAATAAGGCGGTGCTTGAAGTGAAGGGAAGGGTGAAAAGCAAAAGCGGGAAAGCGGCAGTAATGGAAAAAGTTCAAGCTCTCCCGTATATTCTGTCGGTCAAAGTTGAATAGCAGACAGGGGAAGCCTCCTGTCTGCGGTCATTTCTTTTAAAACATTAATACCAAGGATAGAACGGGATATACGGCCGCGGATAGTATGGATACGGTCTGGGGAAATAATAAGGCGGCCGCGGATAGTATGGATATGGTCTGGGGAAATAATAAGGCGGCCGCGGATAATGATATGGCACCCGTTCGTGGCTCTCGGCTGTGTATTCATGATAGAAAGGATCGTACAAGAGGAAAACCTCCTTTTCAAATGTTGGTTCCGTTTACCTTATTCCTGTATGCCAGGTATGGTGTACGTACAACGGGCAAAAAAAAGACGCCGGTTATCATCCGGCATCTTTTTTTACACTTTCACATCAATTGAATGTCCGGCAGTCGGGTGCTGGGACGGCAGCATTTTCACTGTTTCTTCCGCCGCAGCCTGTGCATGCTGCATGACCGTTTTTGTTAAAGCGATATTTACATTCTGCGCCAGAGATGCTTGGTGCATAGCGATTGATAACGCAGGGATATCCATAGCTTCCACCTCCTTATCCCTTCATATCGGCGGCATGCTCCGATTATGAAGGGGACTGGCGGTTTCTTTTTACGGCCCATTCTAAAAATGCGGCAGCGCATACCCCGAGGGTATAGGCGAAAATGTCACTCCAGACAAATTGCCAGCCGAGGATCAGCCCGCCGAGCGTGCTGCTTCTGATTGCGTCAATCCAAGGCGCGTGATACAGCTGGCTGCATTCAATCAGACAGCAAAACGAGAGGCTCAAAAATGCGGCTGTTTCCGTCCGGATGTTCCGAAACAGAAGCCCGGATCCTGTAAAAATCATTGCCGCCCACAAGGCATCTCCTAAATAAGCGTTTATGATGCCGGGCAATAGGGCGGTGATGTATGCGGTTCTGGACAGCAAACCGAGGGCGATGATAAAAACGGTACATATTCCGTATGTCAATGGATGTCTATTCACTTCACACTGTTCCCCTTTTTTTTGTACTCCCATGTATTGTAAGGAACGATGGAAAAGCTGTCTATGAAAAAACGGCCCGGGAGGCCGCTTTTTTTGCGTTATCTGGCTTTTAGGTTGACGTGGTCTGCTTTTTGGTCACTGCCGATGACGAAGCTGAGCTCATACTGCCCCGTATGGTAGACGTAATCTGTTTCGCCCGTTTTGGGCACTGTCAGGATTTTGTCAGCGCTGCCGATTTGTTTGCTTAAGACGTCAGGTGTGACGCTGCCGAGGTTTAAGCGCCGCTCGACCCCTGTTCCGAAATAGCGTATTTCCGAGATTTTTCCGTTTTTATGATAGGAAAATCCATAACCGGGGTTTCCCATGTTCCAGCTGTATAAATCAAATGGATTGCGGCTGTCTGCTTTTTGTTCCGGCTCGCCGATTTTATCGTAAACGTCCTGTCTTGTGCTTTGGTTGATTTTCAGGCCTCTCACATTTTGCGGCATTTCCCCTTTAAACGCCGATTGGTAAAGGCTGTTCACCAGTTCTTGTGCACGTTGATTTTCCGTTTTTGAAGCGGCTGCGGCATGGACGGGCTGTGTAACCGAAAATGCTTCTGCGCCGAATGCGCATCCCGTGAGCATCACTGCCGATAATCCCGTGGCGAGTGTTTTTTTCTTCAACATATGTGAACGCCTCCTTTTTACCGCTCATACCCGTATGTTTCATGAGATAAACGAGATGTTTTAGTGAAAGGCCGGCTGGGAATCATAGAGGATGTATAGAGGGGTACAGAAAGGGGAAAAGAAAATGGCTGGTACAAAGAAAGTTACAATCAATGGGGTTGAAATGGAAGCGCCGGACGGCCAAACCGTTTTGCAGCTTTTGAACAATAGTTCAATTGACGTGCCGCACGTGTGTTATCATCCGAGTCTCGGGCCGATTGAAACGTGCGATACCTGTATCGTCAATGTTAACGGGGAACTGGTGCGTTCGTGTTCCGCGCAAATAAAGGACGGAGATGTCATCGATACGCTTTCGTCCGATGTGAAAAAAGCGCAGATTATGGGCATGGACAACATTTTGCACAACCATGAATTGTACTGCACGGTCTGTGATTACAACAATGGGAGCTGCGAAGTACATAATACCGTAAAGGAAATGAAAATCAATCATCAAAGCATTCCGTTCGATCAAAAACCGTATCCTAAAGATGAATCAAATCCGTTTTACCGATATGATCCCGACCAGTGCATTTTGTGCGGACGCTGCGTCGAAGCCTGTCAGGACGTACAGGTAACCGAAACGTTAAGCATTGATTGGGAGCGGAAACGCCCGCGGGTCATTTGGGATCAGGATGTGCCGATCAATGAATCATCATGTGTTTCCTGCGGACATTGTTCGACGGTATGTCCGTGCAATGCCATGATGGAAAAAGGCATGGAGGGCGAAGCGGGGTATTTAACAGGCATTAACCAAGAGACGCTTCGGCCGATGATTGACATCACAAAAGGGGTCGAAACCGGATACGGATCGATTTTGGCCATATCGGACATGGAATCGGCCATGCGGGATGAAAGAATCAAAAAAACGAAAACCGTATGCACTTACTGCGGTGTCGGCTGCAGTTTTGATATATGGACGAAAGGAAGAGACATTTTAAAGGTAGAACCTCAGGCCGAGGCGCCAGCAAATGGCATTTCGACGTGTGTGAAAGGGAAATTCGGCTGGGATTTCGTCAATAGTGAAAAGCGCCTTACCAAACCGCTTATCCGGGAAGGAGACTCGTTTCGGGAGGCGGAATGGGATGAAGCGCTGCAGCTGATCGCTGATAAATTTACCGATATAAAAGAACATTTCGGCCCGGACGCACTTGCCTTTATCACATCTTCCAAATGCACGAATGAAGAATCATACGTGATGCAGAAGCTTGCGAGAGCCGTCATCGGCACAAATAATGTCGACAACTGCTCACGCTACTGCCAGTCTCCCGCCACGGCCGGATTGTTCAGAACGGTCGGATACGGCGGTGATTCAGGGTCGATTACAGATATAGAAAAAGCTGAGCTCGTGCTGATTATCGGCTCAAATACGTCTGAGTCTCACCCCGTCCTGTCCACACGCATTAAACGTTCTCATAAACTGCACGGACAGAAGCTCGTTGTCGCTGACTTGCGAAAACATGAAATGGCCGAGCGCTCCGATGTGTTTTTCCAGCCGCGTGCCGGATCAGATATTGTCTGGCTGAATGCCGTATCGAAATATCTGCTTGATCACGATTTGGCGGATACTGCATTTCTGAAGGAGAGAGTGAACGGATTAGATGAATTTGTGAAAAGCCTTGAACCTTATACAATGGAATATGCGGAAAAACATACCGGTGTGGACAAGGATACCCTAATCAAAGTGGCCCGGATGATTCATGAAGCCGGCAGCGTGTGCGCACTGTGGGCGATGGGTGTCACCCAGCATATCGGAGGGAGTGATACGAGCACGGCCATTTCCAACATGCTTCTTGTGACCGGAAATTACGGCAAGCCCGGCGCAGGCTCATATCCGCTTCGGGGCCATAATAACGTGCAGGGAGCCAGTGATTTCGGCAGTATGCCTGACAGCTTCCCCGGTTATGAAAAAGTAACGGATGAAAAAGCCCGCAAAAAGTATGAGCAGGGCTGGGGAACAGACTTGCCGAAAGAAATCGGAATGACAAATCATGAAATGATCGAAGGCATCCACTCAGGAAAACTGAAGTCCATGTACTTAAAAGGAGAAGAAATGGGGCTTGTCGACTCCAATATTAACCATGTTCATGCCGCATTTGAAAAGCTTGATTTCTTCGTTGTGCAGGATATCTTTCTTTCGCGTACGGCCGAGTTCGCCGATGTCGTGCTTCCGGCAAGCCCGAGCCTTGAAAAAGAAGGGACGTTTACGAATACGGAACGGAGGGTGCAGCGCCTTTACAAAGTGTTTGAACCGCTGGGCGATTCAAAGCCTGATTGGCAGATCATTACGGACATCGCCAACCGTCTGGGCGCTGATTGGCACTATGAACATCCGGCAGACATTATGGAAGAAGCGGCGATGCTTTCGCCGCTCTACGCAGGCGTCACTTACGAACGTCTCGAAGGCTACAATTCACTGCAATGGCCGGTTGCAGCGGACGGAACCGATTCACCGCTTTTATTTACGGATAAGTTCCCGTTTTCAGACGGCAAAGCGATTCTATATCCCGTTCAGTGGACCGAGCCGAAAGAATTTGGTGAAGAATATGATATCCATGTGAATAATGGGCGGCTGCTCGAGCATTTTCACGAAGGGAATCTGACTTACCGATCAAAAGGAATATCCGAAAAAACACCGAGTGTGTTCCTTGAGGTCTCGCCCGAACTCGCCGAAGAAAGAGGGCTGGAAGACGGAACGCTTGTCCGTCTGACATCACCGTACGGAAATGTGAAAGTCAAATGCGTCATCACAGACAGGGTAAAAGGCAAACAAGTCTATCTTCCGATGAACGATTCAAAAGACGCCGCCATTAACCTTTTGACAAGCAGCTATGCCGATAAGGATACCGATACACCGGCTTATAAAGAAACATCAGCGAAGATGGAGATTTTGAAAAAAGAAGGCGTTAATCCGCTTCCGAAAATCAATTTCCGTTACGGAAACCCGCAGCCGCAGATCGGTGTCCGGGTTGATCGGAAATGGGCGCGTAAAGATTATGTATTCCCGGGAGACGCCGTAAAAAGGGGGAAACAGCAAAATGGCTAAAGCAATCAGCGGCATCCGAAAACAGACCGTCACAGAAGAAGACAAACGAAAAAAGGACTTAGAAGAGATCGAGACGGCTCTTTTACGAAATAAAGACGCGATTTTGGAATCTCTGCATATTCTTCAGCACATGAACGAGCGCGGCGTTTTGGCGCTTCTGCGCGGGCTCTTCGGCCAGGGAGACAAAGTGATGGATATCCTCGTGAAGAAGGCGAATACTCCGGAAACGGCCAATATGCTGAAAAATCTCCTGTTGTTAAGCGGCGTTCTCGGCATGCTCGATGTAAAACAGCTTGAGCCGTTTATCGTTAAAATCAATGCGGGGGTCACAAAGGCCGTCGAGGAAAAAGACAGCGGCAGGAAGACCGGGTATTTTGATATCGTCCGCGCTTTAAAAGACCCGGAAATCAACAAGGCCGTCACTCTGCTGTTTTCTTTCCTGAAAGGCATGGGCGCTGATACGGACGATATGGAAAGAAATACGCAGCCTCCTGAAGACCAAAAGCAGCACCAGAAACCGCAGACGAATGAGTGAACATATCTCCCGAGCCTGGCCGAAGGCTCGGGTTTTTTGTGCGCTTCTGCTGTTTTCTTGGGAGAAATTTCACCTCCGGATTCATGACTTTTGTTGTGTTATGTTAATAGTTCAGGTTATGAATAGAAAAAAATTGAAAATATGTGCTAGGATAAAATTCAAGGTACGTCAACTATTCAAATATGAAACAATCAGGAGTGATGAAACATGAGTAAGCTGAGGAGCACGAGACAAGCCATCCAAAGAACCCTGATGAAAGGAAAAAACGGCCTGGACGTATACAACCCTTTTCCTTGGTACGAAAAAATGAGACGGGAAAGCCCTATACACTTTGATGAAGAAACGAAGGTTTGGAGTGTGTTTTTATACGATGATGTCAAAAAAGTCATCAGTGATAAAGAGACGTTCTCAAGCCTCATGACTGATGTGAAAAGCTCGATTGCAAAGTCCATGCTGAATATGGACCCGCCGAAGCATACCCAAATCAGATCCGCCGTCAATCGCGCTTTCACTCCCCGCGTCTTGAAGGAATGGGAGCCGAGAATTAAAGACATTACCGATCATCTCCTGAAACAGGCAAAGAACAAAGGGCGGATTGATATCGTTAAAGATCTCTCTTACCCTTTGCCGGTCATGGTGATTTCAGAATTATTAGGCGTTCCGTCCGAACGTATGGATCAGTTTAAAAAATGGTCGGACATTCTCGTCAGCATGCCGAAAGATGCGAGTCCTGAAGCGGCGGAGAAAAATCAGCAGGAACGTGACCAATGTGAGGCGGAGCTGGCGGCGTTTTTTGCGGAAATAATAGAAAGCAAACGAAAACAGCCCGGCCAAGACATTATCTCTATTTTGATAAAAGAGGAAGAAGAGGGAGAGAAGCTCACGGCAGAAGATCTGATCCCGTTTTGCAACCTGCTTTTAGTGGCGGGAAATGAAACAACGACTAATCTCATTTCAAATGCGGTTTACAGCATATTAGAGACGCCCGGCCTTTATGAAGAGCTGAGACAGGACCCTTCTCTCATCGCGCAAACGGTGGAAGAAACGCTGCGTTTTCGCGCTCCCGCTCCGTTTGTCAGAAGGACGGTCCGGCACGACACTAAACTTCGCGGACGCCGCTTGAAAAGCGGGGAGATCGTTCTCTGCTACGTTGCATCTGCCAACCGTGATGAAAACAAATTTGAGAAGGCGGGCGTATTTGATATTCATCGCCAATCGAATCCGCACCTTTCCTTCGGATTCGGCGTACACTTCTGCTTAGGCGCTCCGCTTGCCAGACTTGAAGCGGAAGTCGCGCTGAAAGGAATTGTAAAAGCCTTTTCACACCTTGAGCCGATCCGGATTGAGCCGATCCGAAACAGTGTCATGTACGGGCTGGAGTCTTTAGAAGCGGAGATAAACGAAAATAAGGGAGAAGAAAAAAGATGAGAAAAACACACATCGCCATTATTAATGTGGCCGCTCACGGTCATGTCAATCCCACGCTGCCTGTAGCCGAGGAACTTGTCAATCGCGGGTATAAAGTGACATTCGCTACGACTGAGGAATTTGAAGCTTCCGTTGCCAAAACGGGCGCCATTCCCGTTTTATACCGCACAAGCATAAAGGCGGACCCGGAGACGATAAAAGAACGGGTAAATAAAAATGACGCGTTTGTGATGTTTCTGGAAGAAGCGGTTGAAGTGCTTCCGCAGCTGGAAGAGCTGTACAAAGACGACCTTCCTGACATCGTCCTGTTTGATTTTTTAGCTCTTGCCGGAAAATTGTTTGCGGATAACGGCGGCATCCCGGTCGTAAAGTTCTGCCCGAGCTATGCAATGAATGAGTATTTTCAATTAGGAAGAGACGAAGAAACACTGGAAGCGGCCAAACAGGCGATAGAAGAATACCAGGAGCAGATTGAAAATGAACAATTGAAACGGATGACAATGGAAGAATTTTTCATGCCTGAAAAACTGAATATTGTCTTTATGCCAAGGGCCTTTCAGCCGAAACAGGAAACCTTTGATGAACGATTCTGTTTTGCGGGTCCGTCTCTTGGAGAACGCACAAATACGGGAAGTCTGGAAATTGATGCAGCCGATGACCGTCCGCTTATGCTCATCTCACTGGGAACGGCGTTTAACGCCTGGCCTGAATTTTACCAGATGTGTATTGACGCGTTTCGGGACTCGGACTGGCGGGTTATTATGTCAGTCGGCACAACAATTGATCCGGAAAGTTTTTCGGATGTCCCCGATCACTTTATCATCCGCCAGCACGTTCCTCAGCTTGATGTGCTGGAGAAAGCAAAGCTGTTCGTATCTCACGGCGGGATGAACAGTACAATGGAGGCGATGAATGCGGGTGTCCCGCTCGTTGTCGTTCCGCAAATGCACGAACAAGAGGTTACCGCAAAGCGTGTGGATGAATTGGGGCTTGGCGTGCATCTGCCGCCGAAAGAAGTCACTGTGGCCCGTTTGCAAAAAGACGTTCAAAACGTATACGGCGATAAAAACATCCTCAGCCGCGTGAAAAGCATGCAGCAGAAAATAGAAGAAACCGGCGGCCCCAAACAGGCTGTTTGCGCCATTGAAGAATTTTTGAAAAATGCGGCCGTCGAAAATTGATTGAGAAACAGGCAGCGCACCGGAAGACGGCTGCCTGTTTTGTTATATGTTTTTCTTCATGCCGCATCTCCGGCATTCCCTCAAAAATTTTCCGCCCTTCACTGAGCTTTTAAACAGCGTGTAGTCGCAATTGTCACATCGGCCGCTGTGAACATCAGGATATTCATTGAACTCATAAATGACCGAAGTATCGTATCCTTTTGTCTCGAACTCTTTTTTTGTTTCCATGATTGAAAATCCCTCCGCGAATCAAATCGTTCTGCCCGGTTAATGATACAGCAACTGCACGGGGGATTCAACGGGAGCATAGCTTGATTTTCCCGGCTGATTGCGTAACAATAATAGAAATAAATGACGGCCTGCCATAGGGCGCCCGGCATCTGAAGGGAAGAAGAAAACAGCGATGGGAAAAGGATTGAACGGGAAACGGATTGCCATCGGCGGTTCGCGGAAAACAGAAGAGATCACAAGATTAATAGAAAAGCAGGGCGGAACGGCGGTCGTCCGTTCCCTCCAAGGAACCGTATACCTGGCGGAGGATCAAATTGAACCCGACGTAAGAACATTTGCCGGGCAAAAAGCCGACTGGGTAATATTCACCACAGGCATCGGTACGGAAACGTTATTGTCGGTATCGGAAAAAATCGGTCTGAAAGAAGAATTTTTAGCGGCCGTTCATGAAGCGAAAATCGGCTGCAGAGGCTATAAAACATATGCGGCCTTAAAAAAGCTCGGCATCACGCCGCATGCCTCAGATGAAGACGGTACAACAAGAGGGCTGATCCGCTCCTTGGAACGATTTGACTTTAAAGATAAAAAAGTCATGATACAGCTTCATGGCGAAAAAGCGCCGGTCTTAACGGAGTTCCTTGAGAAAAACGGAGCGGAGGTATTCCCTGTTCTGCCGTATCAGCATATTCCGCCTGAAAGGGAGACGGTTGATAAACTGCTGGGAGAGCTGTTAAACGGAGAGGTCGATGCCGTATGTTTTACAACAGCCATTCAAGTGCGCTCTCTCTTTGATTATGCAAAAGAAAAAGGATCCACAAAAGAATTGCAGCAGGCATTCGAAAAACAAGTGCTTGCCGCCGCAGTCGGCAAAGTGACGGCTGAAGCGATCCGGGATGAAGGGGTAAAGAGGGTCCTTGCTCCGGACATTGAGCGGATGGGAGCGATGATTATTGAATTATCCCGTTACTATGAATCTCTGACCTTGTCATAAACCATCATTCAGCAGGGAAAAAAGCCTACGCTTCCCTGCTGAATTTTTTTAATTGCCAGTGTTCCGTGAAAAGGGAAGGATATGTCAAGGCGCTGAGTATGATACATGTAAGAAGAGCGGAGGCCATCGTTGTAAAAACGATCAGCAGCTGAAAGCGCACCGCCTGTATCGGATCAGCCCCCGCTAAAATCTGCCCCGTCATCATGCCGGGAAGCTGAACGAGACCCAATGTTTTCTGGCTTTCAAGCGTCGGGATCATACTGAGCTTCATACTGGACGTCAATATCTGCCGGACGGCCTGCTTAGGCGTTCCTCCGAGAGAGAGAATCAGCTGGATTTCTTCTTTCCGCAGGTCTGCTTCCGAACTGAGCCTGCATAAAAACAGGCTTGAGAGCACCATGGCGTTTCCGATGACCATGCCGCTTATCGGAATGACATATCTTGAAGTGAACGGAATGATGTGAAGGGTCAGTAAAAGTCCCTGCGTCACGGTTTCCGCGATCGCCAGTGTCAGAAAAACGCGCCAAAATGAGCCGATCCGCATTTTTTTCCGTTTGGAGACATTGTGCGAAGCGGCCGTGAGCATGAGAAGCACCATTAATATGATAAATATCGGGTGATCACCGCGAAAAATCAATGACAGCACATAGCCGATGATGAGAAGCTGAATGACGGCCCTGACGGTTGCGACGATCATATCCTTTTCGACGCCGGCTTTAAAAGATTTAGACAGGAATAAAGCGATAATGACAAATATACTTGTCAATAACAGAGAAAGATCATTCATATCAGCACCCGCTCCCTTGTAAAAGCGCCCGGGCCTTTTCGTGTTTCGGTTCCTTAAAGAACGTTTTCGTTTCCGCGGTCTCTAAAAGCCGACCCTCAGCCATAAACCATACCGTATCGGATAACCGTTCCGCTTGTTCAAGGTTATGGGTGATCCACAGGACCGTCAGCTGTTTTTGCCGATGGAGTTTCGTAATCAGTTTCTCAATGATGAGAACGGATGACGGGTCCAGCGCCGAGGTGATTTCATCCAGCAGCAGGATGGACGGCAGTCCGGCGAGGGTTCGCGCTAATGAGAGCTTCTGCCGCTGGCCTCCGGATAATTCTTTTGCATTCCGATCCAGAAGCACGCGCGGAAGGTCTGTAAAATCTGCGAGCTCTTCAGGCGTATAGTGCTGTGCCCCGTGGAGTTTTTCTGCGAGCAGAAGGTTGTCCCGCACCGTTCCCTCGAGGACGGGAGCTGATTGAAATGCAAGGCCCGCGGTTTTTCTGAGCTCTCTGATGTCCCAGTGTCTTATTTCTTTTCCGAATACAAGCACTTCCCCTTCATCAGGTGTATTCATCAGATTGCACAGTGACAGCAATGTGCTTTTTCCCGCGCCGGAAGGGCCTATCAACGCCGTGATAGAACCTTTTTGAATATGTCCGGTTACACGGCTTAGGACATCAAAGGACGTATTGTTTTGTTCAAAGCGTTTGCCGGCTGACAGAAAAGATATTGCCGGAATTTCTTCTTTCATACAGGAGGACACCTTTCGTAAAAAAATCAGGAACCGGTGAGATTGGCTGACGTTTGCTCAGCCGTTTTCTGGTCTGTCTGCCGGGAAGCGAATGTATGCATGACCATTCCCGCAATAATAATGAACAGTCCGGCAAATGAAAGAAGTGACGGAAACGCCGCGGATAAAAAGACGATTTCGCCGATCAGTGCAAAAAGAACCTCTCCGGACTGCGTCGCTTCAACAGCAGCGAGCTTCTGCGGCTCATTCCTCACCATATCGGTGGCGCGGAAAAATAATACTGTTGCGATAACGCCAGAGCTGAGTGCGACGATAAAGGATTGGAATGACTGTCCCATTGACGGAAGCCCGTCTCTATGCCAGCCGAAAGCGGCGATCAAAAGCCAAAACGGAAGGCTTGCGAGCGTCATCCCGAGCACCCGCTGAAACGTATCGAGTTTTCCGCCGTATTGTTCCAGCATTTTGCGGTTGCCGAGCGGATAGGCAAAAGCGGCGATGACGACCGGCACCACGCTGAATAGTATCGTGCGGCCGGACAGAGAACCCGCATGCTGAAGCTGAATCAGACCGGCTCCGATCAGGATGATGACGGAAGTAACCAGCGAAATCAGCGGGATCTTTTGTCTGGCGGAAACCGGGCCCGCCGGTGAATGTTTTGTTTCGTAGAAAAACGGCGACAGAAGCACACCCGCGACAATTGTAATCTGCCACGTGCCGGCGATCAGCCAGCCCGGCCCATATGCCGCCGCAAACGTAATCGGGGCATAAAAAAGCACGAACCCGGTAAAACTCCACTTCAGCCAAAAAAACGGTTTTTTCCGGATTTCATGCCAGAGCGGCGCCCATTTTCCTTTCGCATAAACGATCAAAAATAAAAACGGAACCATAAAAAGAAAACGCAGGGAAGAGCTCCACATCCAGCTTCCGCCGGAAAGCTCCATCGCCCTGTTTAAAATAAATGTGACTGCAAAAAACAGAGATGCCAATATTCCGATCACGATGGCTTTCATTAAATCCCTCATTTTGACACATATTTTTTTATACTATACTATTCACCGGCAGGCTTCGCAATGGAATATGAGAAAATAGCGTTTTAACAAATGATGAATGGGAAACAGACATATACGGAGGTGAAAACAATGCAGAAAGAGGATATTCAAGTGCTTTATTTTGAAGATGACGGCCGCATTCCGAATAACCCGAATCTTCCGCTTGTTATTTATAAAGCGGTATTTAATGAAGAAACGGTGCAGAAAGCAGAGTCCGTCCTCAGCCGGCACGATTGGTCGAACAGCTGGACGGGCGGAGTATTTCCGTATCACCATTTTCACAGCACCACGCACGAAGTTCTTGTCGCGGTAAAAGGAAACGCGGTTTTGAGGTTCGGCGGGGAACAAGGAGCGGATGCCGTTCTTCAAACGGGGGACGCAGCGGTCATTCCGGCCGGCACCGGACATAAAAAACTGTCGGGCAGTTTTGATTTTACCGTGATCGGGGCTTATCCGGGCGGCCGGCAGTACGATACAAAAACGGAGAAAAATGATAGAACTTCAGAAGAAATCAGCCGTGTCCCCCTCCCGGAATGCGACCCCTTTACGGGAAAAACGGGCCCGCTATTAAAATTGTGGGAAAAATGACAGGGGAAAAGCGGATGGTCTGTAAAAAAATAGCCTAAAAGAAACGTTATTACACCCCCGCCATATAAATAATTTCATAAACGAAACAATTCACGTTCAAATTTTGTTCAAAAAGTGTTATTATATAAGAGTAAATCAAATTGGGGTTTTTTATGTTTGCTATTTTCAGAGAGGAAAAAGAAATTTTGACTTATTCAATTGTTTTTGTTGATATAAAAATAATACTGGATATGGCAAAGTGAAAAACTGGGTAGTAAACATTTATTTTTGTAAATGATTGTGCATGAATTCACAATCTTGCTTTTTCATGCTTTTCTGCATGAAGGGGGAAAGGCTACCCTTTCCAAAAAAATCAGCATACTGCTTATAGTAAAGGAGAATCGGATATGCCAGAAACAATCGATCAAACAAATGCATCTGTCAGCCAAGGCCAACGCGATCTTATTGATCAGCTGCTAAAACCTGAAGTTCAAGAATCACTGACTGTTTTAGTGGATCAGCTTCCAAAACTGACTGAGTTAGTAAATATTTTAACGAAGTCTTATGATTTTGCACAGTCTGTAGCGACAGACGAAGTATTGAAGAGCGATACAGTGGGTGCGCTTACAGAAATTCTTGAGCCGGTGAAAGAAACAGCGAAAGAAGTGGCGGCTACTGCGATCGAAGCAAAAGACCGCGCGGATGCAAGCAATGAAACGATCGGACTTTTCGGCCTGCTGCGCATGCTGAAAGATCCTCAAGCTCAAAAGCTGTTCCGTTTTGCTAACAGCTATCTTGAAATCATGAACGAAAAACAAAAATAATCTCAGATTCAAATTGATATAAAGGACGGAGGATATACGATGTCAAAACATATTGTCATTTTAGGCGCTGGTTACGGCGGAGTTCTTTCTGCTTTAACCGTTCGCAAACATTACAGTAAAGATGAAGCACGCGTAACCGTTGTGAACAAATACCCGACTCACCAAATCATTACGGAACTGCACCGCCTTGCAGCGGGCAACGTGTCTGAACAGGCTGTTGCTATGCCGCTTGAAAAACTTCTGAAAGGAAAAGACGTCGACATTAAAATCGCAGAAGTCAATTCTTTCTCAGTTGATAAGAAAGAAGTTGCCCTTTCTGACGGTTCTAAGCTGACTTATGACGCGCTTGTTGTCGGACTTGGTTCTGTTACGGCTTATTTCGGCATTCCTGGACTCGAAGAAAACAGCATGGTGCTGAAATCTGCGGCTGATGCCAACAAAGTATACAAACACGTGGAAGACCGTGTGCGTGAATACGCTAAAACGAAAAACGAAGCTGATGCAACAATCCTTATCGGCGGCGGCGGCTTAACAGGCGTTGAGCTTGTCGGTGAGCTTGCTGACATCATGCCGAACCTTACGAAAAAATACGGCGTAGATCCGAAAGCAATCAAACTGAAATTAGTAGAAGCAGGTCCGAAAATTCTTCCTGTTCTTCCTGATGACCTTATCGAACGCGCGACAAAAAGTCTTGAAAAACGCGGCGTTGAGTTCTTAACAGGTCTTCCTGTTACAAATGTTGAAGGAAACGTTATTGATCTGAAAGACGGTTCAAAAGTCGTTGCCAACACATTTGTATGGACAGGCGGCGTACAAGGCAACCCGTTAGTCGGCGAATCCGGCCTTGAAGTGAACCGCGGCCGTGCGACGGTTAACGATTTCTTACAATCTACTTCTCATGAAGATGTATTCGTTGTCGGAGACAGCGCTGTATACTTTGCGCCGGACGGCCGTCCGTACCCGCCGACAGCGCAAATCGCTTGGCAGATGGGTGAACTTGTCGGTTACAACCTGTTCGCTTACTTAGAAGGAAAAACGCTTGAAACATTCAAGCCTGTAAACTCTGGTACGCTTGCAAGCCTCGGACGTAAAGACGCGGTTGCCATCATCGGAGCGAACTCTACTCCGCTGAAAGGTCTTCCGGCATCTTTAATGAAAGAAGCAAGTAACGTACGTTATTTAACACATATCAAAGGATTATTCAGCCTCGCTTACTAATCCTTAAGATCACACAGAAGACATTGCCGGACTTTCTCGGCAGTGTCTTTTTTTGTATGAAAATGTTAACGGATGAAATTTTCTGAAAAATAAAATAAAAATGATTGATATGTGAGAAAGAGGAAGCTAAAATAAAAAAGAACCATTTTGTTAACGTTAACATTTTTTAAGAGGGAGGATGAAAGTGTGAAAGCTTTTATGGGTGATGATTTTTTACTGGATAGTACAACGGCCGTAAAGCTGTACCGGGAATACGCCGAAAACATGCCGATCATTGATTATCACTGTCACTTAAGCCCAAAGGAAATCTATGAAAATAAAACCTTCGCAACGATTACGGAGGCATGGCTTTACGGTGACCACTACAAGTGGCGGATCATGAGGGGCAACGGCATTGAAGAGCGCTGCATTACCGGAAACGCTTCAGATGAAGAGAAGTTTTTCGCCTGGGCAAAAACGGTGCCGATGGCGATAGGCAATCCGCTGTACAGCTGGACGCATTTAGAGCTGCAGCGCTGGTTCGGCATTTATGACGTATTGAATGAAAAAACGGCCGCGGCAATTTGGAAAAAAACGAATGAGCTCCTGCAGGGAGACGGGTTTGGCGCAAAGGATCTCATTCTGAAATCAAATGTCAAAGTCATTTGCACAACAGACGATCCTGCCGATGCGCTGACATACCACGAACTGTTGAAAGAAAGTGATTTTCCGGTTCAAGTGCTGCCCGGATTTCGGCCTGACAAAGGACTGGACATCAGCAGCCCGGGTTTTGCCGATTGGGTCCGTTCGCTGGAGAGCGCTTCCGGAATGGCTGTCACCACCTACCAATCGTATTTAGATGCGTTAGAATCCCGCGTCCGCTTTTTTCACAATGCCGGGGGAAGAGTGTCGGATCATGCGTTAGATCAAATGGTTTATGCCGAGACGACCGAAGAGGAAGCGGCCCGGATTTTTGCAGCCGGATTAAGCGGAGAGCATGTGTCTTTTGAAGATGAAAAGAAATTCAGAACACGGACGCTGCAATATCTTTGCGGTCTTTACGCCGAACTGGACTGGGCGATGCAGTTCCATATAAACGCGTTAAGAAATACCAATACAAATAAGTTCAGCAGCCTCGGTCCTGATACGGGATATGACTCAATTAATGATGAACGTATCGCAAAACCGCTTGCCCGGCTGTTAGATTCCGCCGAAAAAAAGCGGCAATTGCCTAAAACGATTTTGTATTCTTTGAATCCGAATGACAACTATATTATCGCCAGCATGATCAACAGCTTTCAGGATGGAAAAACACCGGGGAAAATTCAATTCGGCACAGCCTGGTGGTTCAATGACACGAAAGATGGAATGCTCCAGCAAATGAAAGCGTTATCAAACATGGGCCTGTTCAGCCGTTTTATCGGGATGCTGACGGATTCAAGAAGTTTCCTGTCCTATCCCCGCCATGAATACTTCAGGCGGCTTGTCTGCATGCTGATCGGCGGCTGGGCGGAACAAGGCGAAGCGCCTTACGATATGGAGCTTTTAGGAAAAATTGTCGAGGGTATTTGTTACCGGAATGCTGAGGAATATTTCCGCTTTTAAAAAATGGAATGAAAGAGGTGGCCTATGAGTAATGTGCCTGTCGTGACAGCACCTGCCGCAAAAGTGAAGGAGCATAAGCTGAGTCTGAAAGAAAAAGTATCCTATGGTTTTGGAGATTTTGGGAACGGATTTATGTTTGATCTCGGGCAGATCTATTTGCTGAAGTTTTTCACAGATGTCGCAGGCATTCCGGCAGCGTTCGCCGGCAGTATTTTTTTGGTCAGCAAGCTGTTTGCGGCTGTGACTGATCCGATTGTCGGCTCGGCCATTGACTACAGAAAAAAGATCGGCCCCCGGGGGAAATTCAGGCCGTACTTATTATTCGGAAGTATTATTCTTGCGGTCATGACCGTATTGATTTTTGTGTCACCGGACGTGAGCGTCACCTGGAAGCTTGTGTACGCCTATGCTTCTTACATGCTGTGGGGGGTCGCTTATTCTTTCGTCAATATTCCGTACGGCTCCCTCGGCGCGGCCATTACACAGGATGCGGAGGACAGAACGGCGCTTTCCGCATTCCGCCAGATCGGCTCCCTCGGCGCGCTGCTCATTACAAGTGTCATCGTCATCCCGATTCTTGTTCATTTTGATAACGTTCACATCGGCTACCCGGCAGTCATGGGAATGATGGCCGTAATCGGAATCGCGGGATTTATGATCTGCTACCGAAACTGCAAAGAAAGAATTATCGTCCGTGAAGCGCCGAAAGAAAAGCTTTCCGTCATGTCGGTTTTCAAATGCTTTATCGGCAACAAACCGCTTCTGACCGTCGTTTTCATGACGATTTTCTCAATATCGGCATACAACATTAAATCCGCAATGCTTGTTTACTTCGCCCAGTACAATCTCAACAATGCGGAGCTGATGTCCTACATGAGTTTTATCATCATCGGTTCTTCATTTTTAGGTGTTTTGTTTATGCCGAAACTCGTCAAACGTTTCGGAAAAAAGCAAACGGTGATGATCGGTTTCGCCGTCAGCGCCGCGGCTGATGCGCTGAATTTCTGTCTCCCGTCAAACGTATTTATCTTTACGGCGTTAGCGAGCATTGCTTTTATCGGGATCAGCATACCAAACGGCATTACGTGGGCGCTCGTGTCGGACATTATTGATTACGGAGAATGGAAGACGGGTGAACGGAAGGAGGCGACGACATATTCGCTTTTCAACTTCTCCAGAAAACTCGCCCAATCTTTATCAGGTTTTCTTTCAGGCATCGGGCTGAGCGTTATTGGCTATATCCCGAATGCATCTCAGACAAAAGGCACGCTGATCGGGATTAAAGCGCTTCTGCTGCTGTACCCGGCTTTCGCTTTAGCGTGCGCCATGCTGATTATCGGTTTGATGTATAAGCTGACGGACCGGCAGCATGCCGAGCTCGTTCAGGACTTACATCATGCAAAACCTTAACTTTAGTGATTTTATGGACTGCCCGTTAATGGTACAATAGAAATAAATGACAGTATACAGAAAGAAAGGAAAACCGAATGGTAACCATAAAAGATATCGCAAAACTCGCCAACGTATCCCACACAACCGTATCCCGGGCACTTAACGGCAGCCCCTACATTAAAGAGCGTACAAAACAGAAAATATTAGAGCTCGCTTCACAGCTGAATTACACACCGAATGTAAATGCAAAAAGTCTTGCTATGCAAAAGTCCCATACGATCGGACTGTTTTTTACAAGCATCACAAACGGAACCTCACACAGCTTTTTTTCCGACACCATCAAAGGTGTAAACCGCACAATCAGTGAGGAATACAATTTGTTCGTGCGCGCGATTGATGATCTGAAAAGCTTTGAAACCATTACGACTATGAGGTATGACGGAATCATCTTAATGAGCCAAAGCGACAGCGATAATTCCTTTATTTATCATATCCGCGAGAAAAACATCCCGCTCGTTGTGCTAAACCGGGACATTGACGACCGGAGCATCACCAATATTTTATCAAACGATAAAGAAGGTTCCAGACAAGCGGTCGACTGCCTGATTGCAAACGGACACAGAGATATCGCGATTATTGAGGGGAAGGAAGGATTCAGGTCAACAGCACAGCGGAAAGAAGGCTATTTGACGGCTTTAATTGATCATTCTATTCCGATTAAGCATGAATACAGTGTAAAAGGCCGCTATGATATGGAAAGCGGCAGTCAGGCGATGGAAGAACTATTAGCGCTTCAATCACCGCCCACGGCTGTTTTCTGTTCAAATGATGATATGGCGATTGGGGCGATGAATGCCATTTTCGCCAAAGGCCTGAACGTTCCGGAAGACATATCCGTTATCGGGTTTGATGACATCGGGATTTCCCAATATATGACGCCGAGGCTTTCAACAGTAAAACGCCCGGTTGAAAAAATCAGCATACTCGGCGCAGAGAAGATTTTGGCGCTTATCGCCGACCCGAATACGGCGGCGGAAAAAATGTATGAAAACACCGAGGTGATGATAAGAGATTCAATCAAAAAACTCACATAACGGCTCGTCTGAATAACCGGGTTTTCGCGAGAAAAAATGTTAACGTGTGCAAAAAGCAGAAGGAGGCGGACAGCTTGCGGCAGCTGAATAAAAAAATGTGCGGCGAATACATTCAATATCCTGAAAAAGTCCTTCAGTTCGGCGAAGGCAACTTTTTGCGGGCCTTCGCAGACTGGCAGATCGATCAATTGAATCAATTAACGGATTTTAACGGAAGCGTGGTCGCAGTACAGCCGAGAGGCTCTGAGAAAATCAAACGTTTAAACGAACAGGACGGTTTATTTACGCTTTTTTTGCAGGGGATAAAGGATGGAAAACCGGCTGAAGAACACACGATCGTCAAATCCATCAGCCGCGGCATTGATCTTTTTTCTGACTATGATTCCTTTAAACGGCTGGCAGCACAAGAGGAGCTTCGTTTTATCATTTCCAATACGACGGAAGCGGGAATTACGTTTGAGAAAGGCGACCGGCTTGAGGATAGACCTCAAAAAACATTCCCCGGGAAATTAGCGGCGTTCCTTTATTTCCGCTATAAGGCATTTGCGGGTGACGCCGAGAAAGGGTGCATTATGCTTCCATGTGAACTGGTCGAAGAAAACGGACGGAAACTGAAGGCGGCCGTGCTTCAATATGCCGGGCTGTGGGAGCTGGAACCTGGTTTTACTCAATGGATTCATGACGCGAACATCTTCTGCAATACCCTCGTGGATCGGATTGTTCCCGGATTTCCTGTTGATACCGCGGAAGAACTTACCGATTTTCTCGGATACGAAGACCGTCTGCTTGTGGTTGGTGAGCATTATTATTTGTGGGTGATAGAAGGGCCGGAACAGCTTCAGAATGAGCTTCCTTTTGCTGAGGCCGGGCTGAACGCACTGATCACGTCTGACCTTACGTCTTACAGGACAAAAAAGGTGAGAATCTTAAACGGCGCTCACACGGCATTGGCGCCAGTGGCTTTACTATACGGACTGCAAACCGTCCGGGAAGCGGCTGAGCACGAGGTGACGGGCAGATTCATTGAAGAGCTGATCAATGAAGAAATCCTCCCTGTGCTGCAAATGGAGGGTGTCATCCAATACGCGGCAGATGTGTTACAGCGGTTTAAAAACCCTTATATCCACCATTATCTGCAAAGCATTACCCTTAACGCCGCCGCGAAATTCAAAACAAGAAACCTGCCGACGCTGAAGGCTTATATCGAACAGGAGGGCCGGCTACCTGAGAAGCTGGTATTTTCGTTCAGCGCCATGATCTATTCATACTGGAACGGACCGAACAAACCGGCAGACGGCGAGGAGGTTCTTAACCGTTTTCAAATGGCGCGGTCCCGTTGCAAAGATGATATGTTTCAAGCGGCATCTGCCATATTAGGAGAAGAGCGATTGTGGGGGGAGAATCTGAATCATCTTCCGGGGCTTACTGAACGAACGGCTTTTTTTCTGTCTGTCATTCATAAGCGGGGTATGAAGCATGCGTTACATGAATGCTGCGGAAAAAAGGGGGAAGTGAAATGAAAGAGGTCATAAAAATCCATAAAAACGATAACGTGCTTCTCGCCATGCGCCATTTTAACAAAGGGGAGCGGCTGCATACAGACGGACTGACGATTGAAGTGAAGGACCCTGTAAAGCGGGGGCATAAAATCGCGCTGCAAACCATTGAAGAAAACGGCAGCATCATTAAATACGGTTTTTCAATCGGGCGTGCGACAAGGCGGATTTCGGCCGGCGAGCATATTCATACCCATAATCTGCAAACAAATTTATCCGATGTGCAAGAATACACGTATTCACCGCGCTTCGAGGACAATCCTTTTACAAATGAGAACCGGACATTTAAAGGCTACAGAAGAGAAAATGGTACATCCGGCGTCCGGAATGAACTGTGGATCGTGCCTACAGTCGGCTGCGTAAACGGCGTCGCTGAGAAAATCCTGCAGCGCTTCGTAAAAGAGGCGAAAGACATTGCGCCCTTTGACAATGTGCTGGTTTTAAAGCACCAATACGGCTGCTCCCAGCTTGGCGATGATCATGAGAATACGAAACAAATGCTGATGAACGCCATCCGTCATCCAAATGCTGGCGGTGTACTGGTTTTAGGGCTCGGCTGTGAAAATAATGAGCTTGCGGCGATTAAGGAAACGCTTTCTGAAGTGAATGGAGATCGGGTGAAATTTCTCGAATCACAAGCTGTCACAGATGAAATTGAAGCGGGTACTGCGCTTCTTAAAGAGATACACCTTGCGGCAAAGGGAGATAAACGTGAGGAGATTCCGCTGTCAGAATTGAGCATCGGATTGAAATGCGGCGGGTCGGACGGTTTTTCCGGCATCACCGCAAACCCTTTATTAGGGAGATTTTCAGATTACTTGATTGCACAGGGAGGGAGCACGGTCTTAACGGAGGTGCCTGAGATGTTCGGCGCTGAGACGATTCTCATGCAGCGTGCGGCGAGTGAAGAAGTGTTTCATAAAACAGTCCGATTGATCAATGATTTCAAGCAATATTTTATGAAGCATGAGCAGCCGATTTATGAAAACCCGTCACCAGGGAATAAGGAAGGCGGCATTTCAACGCTCGAAGACAAGTCGCTCGGCTGCACCCAAAAAGCCGGTCTTGCACCGGTTTCTGATGTGCTGACATACGGTGAAACACTGAAAACAAAGGGATTGACACTGCTCAGTGCGCCCGGCAATGATTTAATCGCTTCTTCAGCGCTCGCCGCGGCGGGCTGTCACATCGTTTTGTTTACAACCGGAAGAGGCACGCCGTTCGGCACATTTGTCCCGACTGTGAAAGTATCAACAAATACCGATTTATTTCAATCAAAGCCTCATTGGATTGATTACAACGCGGGCAGATTGGCGGAAGACCAAACAACAGAAGATCACATTGTAAGAGATTTTATTCAATACATTATTAAAGTTGCAAGCGGAGAATTCGTCAATAACGAAAAAAACGATTTTCGGGAGCTTGCAATCTTTAAGTCCGGTGTGACGTTATAAGGGAAAAGGCGATCTGACAACAGACCGCCTTTTTTATATTAGTTTTATTCCGCTGATTAAAATAATCGCCGCCATCACAAACTGCAGGGGGCGCGGTGAGAATTTCGGCGAAAAGAAGCTGCCGAGAAGCACACCCGGCACAGAGCCGATCAACAGATTCAATACAAGCAGGTAATCGACGCTTCCAAAGCTTGCGTTTAACAAACCGGCAGCAGTTACGAGCAGAAAGGCATGTGCGATATCCGTTCCCACCACTTCTGCCGTTTTCATTCTGAACAGGTATAACATGGCGATCGCAAATAATGAGCCGGATCCAATAGATGTCAGGCCGACGATGAAACCGAAAATGACGCCGATCAGTATCATGAGTGTCCGCTTTTCTTCAAGCGTTTTTTGCTGCCAGCGGTTCGGCCGCAGTCTTTTATCGAAAAAAAGGCGGGCGATAATGGAAATGGCGACAAGGGTCAGTACGTAGCCGAGCGCCTGTTTGATAATCTGCTCCTGATGCTGGTGAAAAGCGGGAAACACGTGAAGAACACCGATGGCGGCTGTTGCGCTGGGAATGCTTCCGAGCGCCAAGTAACCGACAAGTTTAAATTGAACGGTGCGCTGCTTCCAATGAGAAACGACACCGAACAGTTTGGTGATGGAGTTATATAAAAGGTCAGTGCCGACGGCGATTGAGGGGTTGATCCCCAAAACGATCAGTAAAGGAGTCAAAAGCGCTGCTCCTCCCACACCCGTCAATCCAACAAGCGTTCCGACAAAGAAACCCATAAACACAATGCTTACTGTCATCTGTGTGCCTCCTGAATAATCCTACTATTTTTATCAGATTATATATGATTAAGAGGCGGTAATCAATTAAATTTTCGGAAAATTTTATACAGAACAAAAAATCCGCCAGCCTGCTGTTATGTCGCAGACCGGCGGATGGCCGGATTATGATTTTTGCTGATAAAACGGAAGTTCCGTGTGGCCCATTTCTCTGACATACACGAAAAGATTGCCTTTATGATGAATTTCATGCTCCATGGCAAGCTGAAGGAGAGCCGCGCCGGTCACTTTTCTGCCGAAAGAGGCGGTCAGGTCAATTTCGCGGTTCAGCTGCTCTTCTGTCAGCTGTGACAGGATGTCTGTCGTTTTTTCAGTACACGTTTCAGCCAGTTTGACGAGGTCTGTTTCTGCTTCTTCTTTCGGTTTGTTCTGGATGGCTGATGCGTTTCCGTCGTTAATGACGTTTGCAAACATAAGAAAAGAATAAACCATGTGTTTTACAAGTTCCTGAGCGGACATTGATGTCTCTGCCGGCTTGTAATCGTAATGTTCGCGGCTGATTTTTTCCGCCAGCTCAATCGTCACGTTTCGATGTGACAGAAAGTGGCTGACCAATTGATTTTGTGCTGTCATGTGAAAACCCCCATTTAATACAGAATAAAAAGCTGCAAGGATATGCTATATCAACGGCACGGAAGAAACAAGCAATAAGCTTGTGACGGAGATAAATCGTTGCGGATATCCGAAATTCGACAATTGCGGTCTTTTTGCGTTCTTCTTTTTCTAGCAAATATGATAAAATATGACATATCTCGGTCATTCCAAAAGGGGGGATTTATTGAGGATGAAGCAGACTATTCCGTCCTCTTTTGTCGGGCTCAAAATTAATGAATGGTATACCCATATCCGGCAGTTTCACGTCCTTGAGGCGGAGCGCGTCAAACGTGAAGTAGAGAGAGAGATCGAGGATATGGAAGAAGATCAGGATCTGCTGCTGTATTATTCATTAATGGAATTCAGACACCGTGTCATGCTGGATTACATCAAGCCCTTAAAAGAGGACCCTTCTCAGCCTGAGTTTTCAGAATTATTGGAAGACATTGAAGGCAACCAGTATAAACTGACAGGACTGCTTGATTACTACTTTAATTTTTTTCGAGGAATGTACGAATTTAAACAGAAAATGTTCCTAAACGCCATGATGTATTACAAACGGGCTGAAAAAAACCTTGCACTCGTTTCTGATGACATCGAGAAAGCTGAGTTTGCTTTTAAAATGGCCGAGATATTTTACAACCTGAAACAAACCTACGTCTCCATGAGTTATGCCGTTCAAGCCCTTGAAACGTACCAATCGTATGAGACGTACAACGTCCGCAGAATCCAATGTGAATTCGTTATTGCAGGGAATTATGATGACATGCAGTATCCAGAAAGAGCATTGCCCCACTTAGAACTTGCTTTAGATCTTGCAAAACAAGAAGGCAATCCCCGTCTTATCAGTTCAGCCTTATATAATCTCGGAAACTGTTACGAAAAAATGGGAGACCTCTCTAAAGCAGCCGAATATTTTGAGACATCCGTTTCCATTTGCAGGTCAGAAAAGTTCGATAATCTTCCGCATTCTATTTACTCATTAACACAGGTTCTTTATAAACAGAACACTACAGCCGAAGCAGAGAAGCAATACCGCCTCGGGCTCAGTATCGCCCGCGAATACAATGATGAATTGTTTGTGAATCTGTTCCAATTTTTACATGCGTTATACGGCAAGGAAATGGATAACGCATCCGTCAGGCACACGTTTGATTTTCTGGAAGAACACATGCTGTATCCGTATGTGGAAGAATTGGCGCATGACGCTGCCAAATTTTACATGAAACACGGACAGCCTGAAAAAGCGCTCACGTTTTATGAAAAAATGGTGCACGCCCAAAAACAAATCCAGAGAGGAGATTGTCTATATGAAATCTAAACTGTTGTCAGGATTGCTGCTTGTTGCTGTCGGGTTCAGCTTTACACAGGTGATCGGCCATGAAAGCCATTTGGAAAACCAAGCGGACGGCACATTCCATATTGCCGCGCGCAACCAAACATAACATAAAGACCCTTCTGTGGAAGGGTCTTATTTTTTGCGTGCGTATCCATTCCATTTTTATCCGAATGCAGGGTCTATATGCTCAAGTTATCTGTCCTACGAATGCCACCTATTGATGAAAAAGGCATAAGGAGAGATGAAGAGTGGGGATTGAAGTGAAAAAACGGCTCGTATCGGCTGATAAATATGCGTTAAAATGTCCGAATCCGATGACGCCGGAGTATATTACCATTCATAACACGGCAAACGACGCATCCGCCGCTAATGAAATCAGCTATATGACGGGAAACAGCGAATCAACGAGCTATCATTTTGCGGTTGATGACAAAGAAGTGATCCAGGGAATTCCGTTGGACCGGAATGCCTGGCATTCGGGAGACGGCACGAACGGTACCGGAAACCGAAAGTCGATTGCTATAGAAATCTGTTACAGCAAGTCAGGCGGCGAACGGTACAGAGCCGCAGAAGAACTGGCGATTGCGTTCGCGGCGCAGCTTTTGAAAGAACGGGGCTGGGGGATTGACAGAATCAGAAAGCATCAGGACTGGAACGGAAAGTACTGCCCGCACCGCATTTTGTCTGAAGGCCGCTGGGATGAAGTGAAGGCGAAGATTGAAAAAAAATTAAGCGGGAGTATGCCGGCGAAAAAAGCCTCTATTGCTTCTTCCGCGTCTGATTACCATGTGAAAAAAGGCGACACCTTATCGGAAATCGCCGCATCGCACGGTGTCAGCGTAAAATCGCTGCAAAGCATCAACCATATCACCGATCCGAATCACATTACAGTCGGACAAGTGATCAAGCTCGCTCAGACGGGTTCTTCTTCAAAAAGTCAGGCTGTGTCTTCCTATCCGCTTCCATCCGGTGTGATCAAAGTGACGAAACCGCTGACGAAAGGGACAAACGTAAAACAAGTGCAAAACGCTTTATCCGCTCTTTATTTTTATCCCGATAAAGGAGCAAAAAATCATGGGGCGGACGGCGTTTACGGTCCGAAAACGGCAAATGCCGTAAAACGTTTTCAATCCGTCAGCGGATTAACGGCAGACGGAATTTACGGCCCGAAAACGAAGGCGAAAATTGAAGAAAAACTGTAATCAATAAAACGGAAGCCCCCCGGGCTTCCGTTTCTTCTTACATACAAACTGCTGCAAGGGCCTTTTGAATATCATAAATGCTTTCATCTTTTTTAAACTGCTTTGAGACAGCGGGAAGCTCCGCGCCTGAAATCCAAATTTTCAGCTCTGAATCAAGGTCAAAGCGGCCGGCAGTTTCTACGCTGAATCTGGAAATGCTCTTGTACGGAATGGATTGAATCTCCGTTTTCTTCCCTGTGAGTCCCTGTTTATCAACAAGAATAAGACGCTTATCCGTAAAGACAATGATATCTCGGACAAGCTTAAATGCGGCGTTGACATTCTCACCTTCCAGCAGAATACGAGCCAGTTCTGCTTTTGCTTCAGCCGTCGATATTGTCGACGCATTGCCCAGCAATCCATTGATGAACCCCATGATATATCCCCCCCTGATACGTATTCTATCAAATCATACTATAAAAAGGTTTCCATTCCCAGGTGAGTAGAGTAAACTGGTGCTGACTGGAAAAGGAGAGCATGTTACACATGAAAGATAGATATGATAATTTCGCAGCCCTATCTGCTGCTGAATCGGAATACAGAATTATTTATGAAGAAAAGGAGGGAAGTAAATGTATCGTCCTCGCTCCCCACGGCGGCAGGATTGAGCCGGGTGTCAGTGAGCTGGTGCGGGCATTTTCTGACCAAAGCTCAATTTATTTATTTGAAGGAACGAAGCGGTGCGATAACCGTTCTCTCCATTTGACAAGCACACGCTTTGACGAACCCCTGGCTTTAGAAAAAGTGACCGCCCATCATTACGGATTGGCTTTTCATGGGTATCATGATCTGAAAAAGGCAAATACACTCGTCGGGGGCGCGGATCTGGAAAAAGCAAGACTGATTTGTGATCTGCTGCGTGAAGCGGGGTTTGATGCCGAGCTGACAGAGAAGAATGATCGGCTGGCAGGTGTAAATCCCCGCAACATTGTCAATCGGACAAAAAGGAAAATGGGGCTGCAATTGGAAGTGAGCACGGCGCAGAGACACGCGCTGTTCAGCAATTTTGGCTGCCGGGGAGAAAAATATACGCCAACCGATCTGTTTTTTCGGTATGTAGAAGCCGTGAAGGCCGGTTTTTATGATAAATGAACAGGGGGCCCGTTCTTATATTTACTGGAGCTGCTATGCGGCGCAAGAAGTGCGTGGCGGGCAGCACGGTGAGAATGATGACATTCTGCCGGCTGCGTTCCAAGCCGGCAGAGTATCGCTAATTTTCAATAAAATACGGCGTTTTTTCTTCAGCGGCATGCAAGTGTGTCTGTCCGCTTTCATAATACACATTCGGCCGCTTGTCGGATAACAGACAAGCGAGCCGCTTCTGAAATTGAATACCTGCTTTACGCCGTTCAAACAGCTCCAGCCTTTTTTCCGCAAATGATGCCGTCACCCGGAAAGCGGCTGCGATTAAAATGACGGCGTGGCTCCTTCGCTGGGGAAGCTCCATGTTTAACAGCATAAAGGTCGGCACACAGAAGTGGTACATAAAATGGTTGGCCTGAAATTCCTGCAGTTCTCTGAACAGCTTGTTCATATGAAAATGGTTGCCGGTATGCTTCAGCACATGGCACAGTTCGTGCGCAAAATCCTGCCATTGCTCTTCGGGTGACTTTTTTTGATTCAGGACGATGCTGTACATGCCGTCCCGCTTCAGCATCATACTGTGCGTATCTTCAAAATGAATCCAAATGTCAAGCTCCTTGGCAATCATCTGCATATCAATATGGAGAGGGGCGGTCATTCCCATGCGGCAATATAAGTTTTTGACGTATTCCTCAAGATGTGTTAAAAAATCGCCCAATTGAATACACCCTTTCGAACATATGTTCTTTTTTAAGCGAGAAAGAAAAGCCCTGATCGGACTTTGAATCAATTCCCTTTTCTTTTAAAAATAAACATTCAGCTTTTATATCGGCTGAACGTTAAGCAGTTTAAAGGAAAAGAGCGGATTATTTATGTTTCGGCCTGCGGTTTTTCTCTTTTTCTTTTAAATAATTAATGAATTCAATGGCCTGCTGTTTGCTCTCCGGGGAAAAGTCCTGCATGTCCCGATATGCGATCTGCAGGTCGGGATCGGCAAACATGTCTTCATCTGAAGGTTCTTTTCCGGTTAACAAATAATCAGTCGACACTTTGAAATAATCCGCAAGCTTTTGCAGCGTGTCGTAATCGGGTTCAGATCGGCCGTTTTCATAATGAGAATATCTGGCGCGCGAGACACCGATATGATTTGCGACTTCTTCCTGTGTTTTCTTTCCTCTGAGACTCTTTAATCTTCCGCCTATCATCCGAATGACCTCTCTTTTTTCAACACCCTAAGTTACTTATGATTATAGATACAAAATGTATCAAAATAAAGAGATGATAAAAAAAGTATCAAAAAGGTCTTGATGATACGAAATGTATCGTATATAATCAACATCATAAGGATACAAAATGTATCAATGTACGATAAAAAATTGATCAGGAGGGTGAGAGATGCAGCCGATAATCATCCGTTTCAGCAGCGATCCGGCTGACCAGAGATGTTTAGGAAAAGCAGGCGGTTCGATATCTTTTACCGCTTGCGGACTTCCGGTATTCCGATTTGATAACCGATTGCAGTATGAACGCTATATAGGTCTGAAGACAAACGGAGACGTCCCTTATGAATCGTAAAAGCTACCCGTTTTTCATCTATTCCGGATTACTGAATTCAGAACATTATGACAAAATAGGGTCCGCCATTTGGCTGTTTTTATGGTTCATCAGCTCAACGACAAAGGAACACGTAAAAGACGGTGTAAAGTGGGGGATCGTCCTTGGTCATAAGCCCGTAAAAGCAAGAGAGATGGCCGATGTATTTGCCGTCAGCGAAAAAACCGTCAGACGGTGGCTTGAGGTTTTGGAACAGCATGAATATATCAAAACCGTCCGCGCCCCTTACGGACTCATCGTCTCCGTAAAGCACTCGAAAAGATTCACGCCGAAAAAGACATTGACCCGCCCGGAAGCAACTGACCGGACAATATCGGCGGATCACCGGGACAAAAATGTCCGGAGAGAAATAGATATAACAAAAAATCATACTGCTGAAGAAACGATTAACGACATTGCCGCCCATTTTATCAGATTAAGGTCTGCACAGGAGGGGCGGAGCGTATACCCGTCGCCCCGGGATTATCAGGCCATCGCCCGTATTGTTTCCCTCGGTGCGTCAGCACAAGAAGCAATCAAATGGCTCGGCGAATGCTTTACCGCTTTTGAACAGCGGCGCACAGCTTCAGCTGAAACGATCAAGGCTTTCAGCTATTGCGCCAAGTATATGGAAGACCGCTTGAATGCACGAATTGCGGGAAGGACAATCACAACAAAAAAAGAGAGGAATACGATACATGACAAAACGAACGATCGAGCAGATACTGGCCGACCTGAAAAACGGAAAACGTCCATTACTGGCGGACAGACCGGAAGAATCAGACGAAAGCCGCTTTGACTGTCCGCTCTGTAAAGATCAGGGCGGTTATCTCAAAAACCAGCTGGGAATGGATGTGTGGGTTAAGTGCCGCTGCGCCGCCGAACGAAAAGCAGAGCGCATCCTCAGCGCAAGTGAGATTACAGGCGCCTTTCGGAAGCTGGATTTCAAAGGATTTATCACGCGGGGCAAGCCTCAGGCAGTCGTCGACGCATATGAGTGCGCCCTTGAATATGTTGAAAACTTCGACAAGATTAAAAACTGCCGGAAAAACAGCATTGCCCTTTTAGGGCGTCCGGGGTCGGGAAAAACCCATCTTTTGACCGCTCTCAGCAATTATGTCATGAGACAGAAGCAGACACCCGTGCTGTATTTTCCTTTTGTGGAGGGATTTACGGATTTAAAAAATGATTTTGATCTGCTTGATGCAAAGCTTGGCCGTATGAAACAGGCGGATGTGCTTTTTATTGACGATCTGTTCAAACCGCTGAACGGAAAACCCCGGGCGACCGATTGGCAGATTGAACAAATGTACGCCGTCGTGAATTACCGCTATTTAAATCATAAACCGGTTCTTATCTCGAGCGAGCTGGCCTGTGACGGACTGGTGCAGGTTGATGAAGCCTTAGGCACAAGAATTTATGAGATGTGCAGCGATTATTTAGTCATCATTAATGGCAATTCATTTGACGTAAACCACAGATTAGAGGGGGCGAGATAATGTGTAAGCTGTGCGGGCCGAAGAAGGTCATTGTGACGGAAACGGGTTTCGGCGCTGTCTTTCACCCTTGCCCGAACTGCAAAACAGGCACTGATTTAACGCCGGTCATTAAACGTCTTGAGCGAATGGTTCAAGACGCAAAAGCGAGGCTTGATGCACGTGTATAAATATATTAAATGGCTTTTTTGCCTGCTGTTCAGGGCGAAACGGATAGAAAAGCAAATTGAAGCATGGCATGAGGCTGATGGAAAGTGAGGATAACCATTGCAAGAAAAACACAGCCCCGCTCCATGGCGGGCCGTACACAGCGGAGAAGAAAAAACCATTTACATTTATTCCGCTTACAGCGAAGCGGATAAAGAGAAGTTCCCTTATTCAAACGGAAGGCTCATCGCGGCCGTTTTCAACTTAAGTTCATACTCTCAGCAGATCAACGCGGCATTGATGGCAAAGGCTCCGGAACTTTTTGAGGCGGCCGAAACGGCTCTCCGCCTGCTCCGGTGAGAAAGTTCTGAAGAAAAAGAAGCGTTCATAAATGAGCTCGGAAGTCTCATACATGAAGTAAACATCCTGAAAAAAACGGAGGACGTAAAACATGAATCCTAAAAAACTGACTGACATTGAACATACAACATTACAAAGCCAGCTGGAAGAAGGCAAGGTTCGGGTGATTATTATAGACGGACTGAAGAAGGAAGCATGGCTCGCCGAAGCGCCGGAGCACGGCAAAACGCTTGTCGAAACGCGAAAAGGGGATCTGGCCCGGGTCGAATATGAAATCGGCTTTAAATTGAATTAATCGAAAAAAACAGAATACGTCCAAGACGGAAAGCCTGCGGACACTGATCAATCGCGTACATGCTGCGCATTGGTTGGTGTCCTTTTTTTGTTCCGAAAAAGAGGAGGATCTGCATGGAAGACTTACTATTTGAATATAAACGCACGCTGAAAGAGACGAAAAAGTGGTACAAGCAGCTGGAGGAAGCCGATGAAACGGTGCTTACTTCAGAAGAACTGAAAGATAAAAAAATCATCAGAACGATCATTACAGATGTGGAATATGTCATCGAATGGCTTGAAAAAGGCCGGCAGCCCGGCATAAGAAGAGCGATAGACCGCAGAGACGCTTATCAGAGAATGCTGATTAAAGATCCGAGAATCATAGAAACCTATTCGCAGGCGCTGATGTTTGAACCTTCCGGGAATGTGACTGAAGAAGACAGAATCAGACTGCGGGACGCATTAGCCGTTTTAACGGATAGAGAAAAAGAAATGCTGCTGCTCCACAAAGCGGAATGCTTTTCATATGAACGGATTGCCGCCTTGCTGAATGTAAAGAAATCAACCGTACAGACGACGGTCAAACGGGCGCTTCTGAAAATACAAAAACAGCAGGAACAAAGAAATCAATCGCCTGCTTCATAAGTTGTCATACGTTTGCCACCTAGAAGTGAACAGACGATCACAAAAAGCGGCCCGATTAGAAGCCGCTTTTTATTATAGACAATCATGTCGGAGGTGGCGGTGATGCCGTAGCATGAAAAACGCAAAAAGAGAACAGGCATTTACAATCTATCAGTCTCATAAAGGCCGCATCACAAATCGCGCCCTTGCCGGCAAATCAGGCGTATCCGCAAGAACGATCGGCAGATGGAAAAAAGAAGGGCGCTGGGACGAGGCGCTCCATAAGAACGCGGAAAGCGGCGGAAAAAGCACCCCGGGCGAAGGTGATGAGTTAAACGAACGCCAGCGGCTGTTTTGTCTTTATTATGTGAAAAGCTTTAACGCCACCCAATCTGCGATAAAAGCCGGGTATTCACCGGAAAGCGCGCATGTGACGGGAAGCAGGCTGTTAAAAAACGAAAAAGTCGCCAAAGAAATCAGCCGCATGAAAAAGGAAATGGTCAATAAAGTGTTTGTCGAAGCGATGGACGTTCTTCAAGTCTATGTGAAAATCGCTTTCGCCGACATTACCGATTATGTAACCTTCGGAAAAAAAGAGGTTCAGGCCTTCGGAAAATCAGGGCCGCTCTTTGACGAAAATGATAAGCCGATTATGCAGGAAATCAGCTACGTTGACGTTAAAGATTCGCACCTTCTGGACGGAACCATCGTCACAGAAGCAAAACTCGGAAAAGAGGGCATTGCAATAAAGCTTGCCGACAAGATGAAGGCTCTTGAAAAGCTGTCCTTGTACTTTGACCTTTTCCCTGATCAATTTAAACAAAAAATCGAAAATGAAAAATTAAAGCTGGCACAGCAGAAGATGGAAAAAACAGAAGACAGCCAAAAGCCGATTGACATTGTCATTACGCGGAAAGAGGAACGGTCATGATTGAAAAAGCGGTCAACCCGCGCTTTGAAGATTATTTGTTCAATTGGAATGAAACGTACCAATTTCTCGTCGGAGGCTACGGTTCGTCAAAAAGCTATCATACCGCGCTGAAAATCATCCTGAAGCTGCTTCGTGAAAAGCGGACGGCGCTTGTCGTGCGGGAAGTTTTCGATACGCACAGAGATTCTACGTTTGCCTTGTTTGAAGATATTATCGGGGAGCTTGAGCTGGGACTTGCCGTAAAAGCCGTGTCTTCACCGATGCAGCTGAGATTTTCAAACGGAAGCCGGATTATGTTTAAAGGGATGGACAACCCGGCCAAATTGAAATCCATTCATCATATTTCACTGATTTGGATTGAAGAATGCTCTGAAGTGAAGTATGAAGGCTTTAAGGAGCTGATCGGGCGTCTGCGCCATCCCGAGCTTTCGCTTCATATGATATGCACCACAAATCCCGTCGGCACCTCCAATTGGACGTACCGGCATTTTTTTCGTGATGAGCAAAAAAAACGCTTCGTATTGGATGATCAGACGCTGTATGAAAAAGGCACCGTCGTTAAGGGGGATACGTATTACCACCACTCCACAGCGTGCGATAATCTGTTTTTGCCGAAAAGCTATATTAAGCAGCTGGACAGTTTACGGCATTACGATCCCGATTTATACCGGATCGCCCGCAAAGGACAGTTCGGCGTCAACGGCATCCGCGTGTTTCCGCAGTTTCAGGTCATGGAGCACAACGAAGTAACGGAGCGGATTGCTTCCATCAGGCGCCCCCTGTTTCGGACCGGCATGGATTTCGGTTTTGAAGAGTCATACAATGCGGTCATCCGGCTTGCCGTCGATCCGGATCAAAAAGAGCTTTATATTTTCTGGGAGTATTACAAAAACAAAATGACCGATGATCAGACAGCTGAGGAGCTTCAGGAATTGGCGGATCAAAAAGAGCTGATCAAAGCGGATTCGGCTGAGCCGAAAAGCATCCAATATTTTCGCAGGCAGGGCTTTTGCATGGTTGCGGCCAAAAAGTTTCCGGGCTCAAGACTTCAGTATACAAAAAAACTGAAACGGTTCAAACACATCTATTGCTCAGACAGCTGTCAACATACGATCCGCGAATTGCAGAACTTAACGTACGCAAAAAACAAAAACGGCGTTCTGTCGGAAGATGAGTTTTCAATTGATCCCCACACACTTTCAGCCATTTGGTATGCGCTGGATGACTATGACGCGGCGGATTTGAAAGATGCATCACAAAAACGGAGACGTCCGAATCGGGAAAGGAGGAGGTAGGCGTTGCCGAACTATCAAAACGTTAGAGCCACCGTCTTTAAATCAAAAATGGCCGCGCCGCAGGCAAGGCAGATGAACGAAGATCAATTTGCCGATCTGTACGGCGAAGACATCATTTCACCGCCCTATAATCTCATTGAACTGAAAACAATCGCCGAATACTCGACGATTCTTCAGCAGTGCATTGACGCGTATCGGGTCAATATTACGGGTTTTGGGTTTGATGTGGAATATACCTTTGATGTAAATAGCCCAGATTGCTCCCCGTCAAAAAAGGCCCGGGCCGAAAAAAACTGGATGAAGCTGGAGAGCTTTTACAAATGTCTTCATTTTGATGAATCGGCCGAGACGATCCTCGGATATGCGATAGAAGACCGCGAAAAAACGGGCAACGGTTTTCTCGAAGTGCTTCGGGATGGGGCGGGAAAACCGGCGGGGATTGAATATCTGGATGTGAAACATATGCGCGTCTGCGGTGTGACTGATCCCGTTGAAGTTACATTTTCTTATGAAGAAAATGGCGCATCCAAAACGATTAAAAGGCAAAAACGGTTCCGTAAATATGTTCAGATGCTGAACGGTCGGAAAGTGTTTTTTAAGGAATACGGCGATCCCCGCATGATGGACATGAGAACCGGCGAATACGTAAAGACCCTGTCTGAAGAATACCGGGCAAATGAAGCCATTCACTTAAAAATCGGCAGCGGCACTTACGGAATTCCGCGCTGGGTCGGCAATATCGTCAATCTGTACGGCGCCCGGAAAGCGGAAGAACTGAATTTTATGTATTTCAAGCAGGGCCGTCACGTGCCGGCCGCCATTACGGTTGAAAACGGCATGCTGTCAGAAGCATCGTACAAAGAGCTCCAGGATTATATGAATGACCTGGAAGGGGTGGAAAACGCCCACAAATTTCTGCTGATTGAGGCGGAAGGCATTGCGAAGGAAAAAGACCTTCACGGAGGCGAAGACATTACGCCCGTGTCTGTGGAAATTAAATCACTTGCCGAAATTCTGCAGGATGATGCGCTGTTTCTTGAATATGACGACAAAAGCAGAAATAAACTCCGTTCCGCTTTCCGTCTCCCGCCGCTTTATACGGGCGAGGCGCAGGAATACAACAAAGCCACCGCCGATACGGCACGGAAAATAACGGAGGAGCAGGTGTTTCAGCCGGAGCGGAAAACGCTGATTAATAAGCTCAACACGTTATTTTTGCCTGAACTGGGGCTCCACGATGTACAGCTCACATTAAAGGGGCCTGATTTTCGCGATCCGCTTGAAATTGCGAAGGTGCTTACGCCATTTATTTCCGCCGGCGCGGTCTCTCCTAATGACCTCCGTGATCTGGCCGGAAGAGTGCTCGGCAAGACGCTTGAGGAATGGCCTGAAGAGTACTACAGCCGGCCGGTGCTGAAAGGGAAAAAGGAGCAATCCTGAAAGGGGGTGAAAACATCTCGTGCCGAGAGAATTGAGAAATGCCGTCATCAGTTTTGTGAGCTATGTCGATAAGGCGGCGAACCAAACGGAATTCTTTTTTACAAAATCAGCCGGAGGCCTTCCGTCATTTGAAAAAAAGGTGCAGGTGTTTACAAAAAGCGAATCGGATGAGCAGAAGCTTGTTTACGGCATCGTTTACGAGCCGGATGTCCCGGATGCCCATGGCGATTATATGACGGCTGAAGAGATTGAAAAGGCCGCTCACGGTTTTTTGGCGGACGCCCGCAACATCGATACAAATCATAATTTTGAAGGCGGGACCGGCGAGGTGGTGGAGTCGTACGTCGCCCCGGATGACTTTGAAATCGGGAATGCTGTGATCCGGAAAGGATCTTGGGTGCTTGTCACCAAAGCTTCCGATGAAGTATGGGATCAGATTAAAGCCGGTATCATTACGGGCTACAGCATGGCGGGAACCGCTGACGTTTACGAAGAGCCGGCAGAAAAGCAAGCCGGCTTATTCGGCGCGGTCAAGCAATTTCTCGACCGTGACCGCAAATCAAGAAACCGCAAGGGAGAGGACTTGAACAAGATGAGAAAAGAAGACGTTAGAGAATCGATTGAGCACGCGCTGCACCCGCTTTTAAAGCGGCTTGACAGCTTGGACCAAAACACGGAAGACAAAGACGGGGCGGCTGCGCCGTCTGATGAAGAAAAGCTGAAAACGCTTGTCGAGGACATGCTCGCGCCGATTATTAAACGCATTGAAGCGCTTGAAAAAGTAAGAGGCGCATCAAAGCAGCCGGAAGAAGAGACGGGCGGCCAAGAGCCTGTTAAAAAATCCATTTGGAGCGGACTGCTTTAAGCCCAGTCAGAAGGAGGAACTGTAGAGTGAGAAATCAAGATATCATCAGAAAGGCGGAAATGTCACTTTCCGCTTTAAAAAGCGGCGGTTTAATGAACCCCGCACAAGCTTCAGCATTTATCCGCATGGTGCAGAACACGCCGACCATTTTCAGCGAATCGCGTGTGATTCAAATGGAAAATGACTCGCAGAAATTTGAAAAAATCGGTTTCGGTCAGCGGATTCTGCGTGCCGCTGAGGAAGGAAAAGCCTTAACTGACGATCAGCTGACCGTCCCGGCAACAAGTACGGTGCAGCTGAATACGAAAGAAGTCATTGCGGAAATTAATATCACCTATGACACGCTTGAAAATAATATTGAAAAAGACGGCCTGCAGCAGACGATCATGCAGATTTTGGCGGAGCGGGCGGCAGTCGATATTGAGGAGCTTGTCGTAAACGGCGATACATCTTCTTCTGATCCGTACTTGGCACAGCTTGACGGAATCCGTAAGCAGACTGTATCTCACGTCATTGACGGAAACGGGGAAGAGCTGTCCAGAGCCACATTTAAAAAAGGCTTAAAAGCCATTCCGGCAAAATATTTGCGCCTGCCTCAGGAATTCAGATTTTACACATCTCAAGGCATGGAGATTGAATGGAAAGACCGTGTGGCTGACCGTCAGACCAATCTGGGGGATCTTGCGGTGCAGGGCGGTTTGTCTTCAGCATTCGGCGTTCCGGTCAAAGGAGTGTCCAATCTGCAGCCGTACTCGGTCGGAGAAGGTGACTCCCAGTACGATGCGTCTGACATCATTTTGACTCACCCGAAAAATATCATTCTCGGTTTTTCACGGAATATCCGAATCGAAGTAGATAAAGATATTCGCAGCCGCAAATTTATTATCGTACTGACGGCTAAACTTGACAGCAAATTTGAAGAAGAAGATGCAAGCGCCAAAATCGTAAACGTTAAAGAATAAGACGGAGGTGGCAGTTATGTTAATTCAGCCGTCTGACGTTGTTTCATATTCAGTTTATGATCAAGTCAAAAACAGGCCGGAGCCGCTTCTAATACAGGACATTCTGGAGGCGGAGGCGGAAGCGGCCAGAATGGCGGGGCATTCGTTCACTGACCCTATTTACTCACCGCTTCCCGAAGAGATTAAGCTTGCGTTATTAAAGCTTTCTCAATATTTTGCGCTGATCAACCAGAATGAAGCAGCCGCTTCCGCCTATCAATCTGAAAAGATAGGCGACTACTCGTATACGGTGGCAGGTGAAGGCGGAATCAGAAAACCGGCGGTGCACCATCTGCTCTGTGAATATATCACGCCGGGTTATTCCCCGGTTTCTGCAAACGCAAAGGTGAGACCTTTATGAGCTACGAACGGCTGCTCACTGACAGATGCGATATTTATCATGAGACGGTGTCAGTTCCGAAGGCCGGACGCTTCGGGATTCCCGCCGAAAAGCTCCAGCCTGTCTTTTCTTATCCGGAAGTGCCCGACGCTGAAGACGTGCCGTGTCTGTTTGTTGAAAAACAGCAGCAGCTTATTCAGCTTGCGCCTGATCATAAGGTATATCAGCGGTTTCTCGTTCATTTTCCGAAAGAGGCCGCTGTGCGTGTCAATGACAAAATCATTTGGGAAGGACAGGCGTATATTCTGGAAATGCCGAAGAAAGCAAGACAGCACCATTGGGAGGTTATCGCTGTGAGAGATGACAGACTATGAGCATAAAAAACCTTGAGCAATGGAATCGGTCGCTGCAAAAGGCATCATCCGGAGAATTTGCCCGTCAGGCAGGCGAATGGCTGGAACAGTCAGGAGAGGATTTTCTCGACATGGTAAGGGAGGAGCTTGTTCATTCGGGAGGAATTGAAACAGAAAACCTGCTGTCTTCTTTCCGAAAAGGAGCGCAGGATCATGTATGGATCATTGAAAACGGGGGACTGACCCTTGAAATCGGCACCAATGTAGAGTATGCCTCATTCATAAATGACGGACATTGGACCGTCTCAGATGAAAATGTCAGATGGGTGCCCGGGTATTTTCAAGGCTCCCGGTTCATCTATGATCCGTCAGCTTCAACGGGAATGGCGCTCAAAAAACAGTGGATCAGCGGGAATGGGTTTTGGGACAAAGCCCTTCTTTTGTATGAAACACTCTTCGCCGAATCGCTGGACAAGCGTTTCAATCAGTGGCTTAACACGTTGGGGGGAGATATCGGATGAATCGCGAAACCGGTTCAATCGCCGCTTTTTTGTATCAGCAGTGCGGCGTGCCCGTATATGAAAATGAACTGCCTGAACAATTTCAGGTACCGTCACTATACATTCCGCCCCCATTTGTTTTTGACGAAAATGATACAGTCTCCACTTATAAGAAAACGTACAGTCTGAATGTGAAGCTGTTCCATGCCGACTCGGTGCAGGCGCTCTATGCAGCCGACCGGATCGCTGATGCGGTGAGAGAATCAAGACAGCTGATTCCGCTGCTTACGGAATCAGGGGAGGATACCGGTGATTTCGTCCGCATCAGCCGTATCGAAACAAGAGTCGGAGACAAAGGCGAGGCAGTGATCACAATCCGCTGGACGAGCCGCTACTACTATCAGAAACAAACATCTCCCGCACTGCGGGATGTGGACATTAACAGCGGGGTGAAAGAAAAGTGAAACAACATAAAAAGAAAAATGCCGCAGCGGCGGAACGAGCGGTTCTTTATGACACGGCGGATTTAACAAAGCACGCGAAGGAGCTTTTCGGCGTAAAACCTGAGATTCTCCAGGGGGCTTTATTCGGCGTGAAGCAAAAACAAATGACAAAAGCGCAAGCCAAGTCTTACATTGAAGCATTTTTAACCAAGGAGGTCATGCAATAATGAACGGCGGAACATTTACGCAAGGAAAAGAAAAAGAACGTGCCGGGATCTATTTTAACTTTAAAACAACCGCCCAGGAACGGGTATCGATCGGTGAACGCGGGATTGTCGCCCTTCCCGTCGCATCCGGCTGGGGGGAAGCGAAAACATTCGTTTCCATTTCAAGCATTGAAGATTTGAATAAAAAAGTGGGGCTCAGCATTGAAGATCCGTCACTGATTCTGCTTCGTGAGGCGAAAAAGAAAGCAAAAACCGTTTTGATGTACCGTCTGACAGAGGGAATCAGAGCGAGCGCCGATCTTTCACAAGGTGTTAAAGCAACCGCTTTGTACGGCGGTTCAAAAGGAAATGACATCATCATCCGCATCAGTAAAAACGTCCTTGATCAGACCGCTTTCGATGTGACCACTTACATGGATGGAGCGGAAGTTGACAAACAAACGGTGAAAAAAGCCGAAGAATTAAAAGCAAACGGCTATGTCACATTCACGGGAACGGGCGAACTGTCGGCTTCCATCCCGCTGACAGGCACTGAGGAAGAATCCGGGGAAACGTTAAACCCGCAGGCAGGCATCCGTCTCGCGGGCGGAACTGATAAAGCACCGGTCAACTCAGACTATACGGATTTTTTAGCTGCTGCTGAAACGGAGAATTTCGATGTCATCGCTCTTCCTGTCGCGGAAAACGATCAGCTGAAAGCGACATTTGCCGCATTCATTAAACGCCTTCGCGATGCGCAGGGACAGAAAGTGCAAGGGGTGACCGCCCATTACAGCGGGGATTATGAAGGCATTATCAATGTAACTGAAGGTGTCCTGCTGGAAGACGGAACCGAGATTAAAGCTGAAGATGCGACCGCCTGGGTGGCAGGCGCAAGTGCCAGCGCCGCATTTAATCAATCCTTAACATTCGTTGAATACGAAGGCGCCGTCGATGTGCTGCACCGCCTGACTCATGATGAAGTGATCGAACGTCTTTCCAAAGGTGAATTCCTTTTCTCTTATGATGCCCGTGATAAGTCAGTCAGCGTTGAAAAAGATATCAACTCATTGGTGACATTTACGGCAGAGAAAAACAAAAAGTTCGCGAAAAACAAAATCGTCCGTGTGCTTGATGCGGTGAATAACGATTTGACACGTGAACTGAAAGCCTTAATTAAATCGAAAAAAGGCACGGGCAGCGATCTTCCTGCGACAAATGACGGCCTTCAATTCGTCAAAACGATGATCATTCAATATTTGACTACGCTTCAGGATGCGGGCGGCATCGCCAACTTTGATTCAGACAAAGACATTACAATCGGGCTGAATGAAGACCGCGACGGCTTTTTAATCGATCTCGCCGTACAGCCTGTGGATGCGGCAGAAAAATTCTACTTTAACGTGGAGGTAAACTAAGATGGCATTAAAAGCGCAAAACACGATTTCAGGAAAAGAAGGCCGTTTATTTCTCGACGGAGAAGAGATGGCGCATATTAAAACGTTTGAAGCAAACGTGGAAAAAAACAAATCAGAAGTAAACATCATGGGCCGCCGCATGACGGGACATAAAACAACAGGCGCCAACGGAACGGGCACGGCAACATTCTATAAGGTCACATCCAAATTCGCCGTCCTTATGATGGATTACGTCAAAAAAGGCAGCGACCCGTATTTTACGCTGCAAGCCGTTCTTGATGACAAATCATCGGGCCGCGGAACAGAACGCGTCACTCTGTATGACGTCAACTTTGATTCTGCAAAAATCGCCGGACTGGACGTAGACTCAGAAGCACTCGAAGAAGAAGTGCCGTTTACCTTTGAAGATTTCGATGTGCCGGAAAAGCTTTCTGAAACGTTTTAATTAAGATCGGTATGAGTGAAACAGGCCTTTTTACAGGCCTGTTTTTTATAAAAAAAGAGTAAGGGAGTTTTCATCATGAGCGAAAAAAACGAACAAGTATATGATCTATCATTCTTTATGCCAGGTAAAACAGTCGAGGCTGAGGAGATTCGGGTTCCGCTTTCAAAGCGTTTTGTCGATAAAAAAGGAAACATCGTGCCTTTTATTTTTAAAGCCATTACGACTGAGCGCATTGATGAACTGGAGAAGGAAAGCACGACATATAAAAATGTGAAGGGCAGAGGCCGCGTAAAAGACTTAGACAGCCAGCGCTTCTATGCGCGGATCGCGGTTGAATCTACGATTTACCCTGATTTCCGGTCTAAGGAGCTCCGCGACGCTTACAAAACGGCAGATCCGGTCGAGGTGGCAAAACGCGTGCTTTCAGTCGGCGGTGAGTATGCAAATTGGCTGAATAAAGCGATTGAGATCAATGGTTTTGAAGATGAATTAGAAGATCTGGAGCAAGAAGCAAAAAACTGATAAAAGATGGGAATAAGGAAGCCGTGTATCTCTATTACGCGATGCATGAGCTTCATTATTCTCCATCAGAACTGAAAGAGTTATATGAAGCACCGAGACATTTTAAGGCGCTGTTGTACGGTTTAATCGGTTACAAGCTGGACATTCTTGAAAAACAAGCGAAGAAAGGGGGAGCGACATCATGGCAAAGCTGACCGCCCGTTTTGAATTGGAAGATCGGGTTTCAAAGAAAATAAGGAAAATCCAAAATGGCTTCAGAGCGCTTGAGAAATACAGGAAAATGACAAAACGCCAAAGTGAAATTGATATACGCAAAGAGAGTAAATCAGTTTTAAGAACAATTGACCGCATTCAGCGCTCTATGAAAAGAAAGCTGGGCGCACAAATGATCTCTATTTCAGCTGAAGACGGAGCCAGTGCCGTCATTCAAAAGGTGCAAGCCCAATTAGCGGGTCTGCCTGCGTCTTTAACCATTAAAATAGGAGCAAAAGACAGCGCGACAGCGGCATTTGAGAGATTGCGGGATCTGGCTGCCGGTTTTAAAGGATTTACCGTTTCACTTTATGCGTCAGACGAAGTGACCCCTGCCATGGAACGTATCAAACGCTATATGCAATCTGCGTTAAAGAACGGGTACTCTGTCACTATACGCGTCATAGATCACGTCATGAAAACAGTCGGCCGAATTTCAGCGGGCATTGATTCGCTGACGGGAAAAAACAATGTTATTCAATTATCGTTAAACGAAAAGGTGACAGCACAGCTGGCTGCAATGCAAAAGAATATGCCGGACGTCGGAAAAGCTTCTGCATCTGCTGCTCCTGCTTCGCCGAAAAACGATTTTTCAATGCTTGACTCCATTGCAGACACCTTCATGAAAAAAGTCAATGACATCGCATCCAAATTTTATCCGGAAACAATCATAGCGGAACTGGATAAATTCGCTGCAAGCTTTATGAAGAAAGCGGACGAAATCGCAAGCAAATTCAGCCCGGAGACGATTTTAGCAGAACTCGATAAGTTCACAACGTCATTCATGGGAAAAGTGGACGAGATCGCGAGCAAATTCAGCCCGGAGACGATTTTAGCAGAGTTGGACAAGTTCACGAGCTCATTCATGGGAAAAGTAGACGAAATCGCGAGCAAATTCAGCCCGGAGACGATTTTAGCAGAATTGGACAAGTTCACGACATCATTCATGGGGAAAGTAGACGAAATCGCAAGCAAATTCAGCCCGGAGACGATTTTGGCAGAGCTGGATAAGTTCACAACATCATTCATGGGAAAAGTAGACGAAATCGCAAGCAAATTCAGCCCGGAGACGATTTTGGCAGAGCTGGACAAGTTCACGAGCTCATTCATGGGAAAAGTAGACGAAATCGCGAGCAAATTCAGCCCGGAGACGATTTTAGCAGAGCTGGATAAGTTCACAACGTCATTTATGGGAAAAGTGGACGAGATCGCAAGCAAATTCAGCCCGGCAACGATTTTAACCGAACTGGATAAGTTCACAACGTCATTCATGGGAAAAGTGGACGAGATCGCGAGCAAATTCAGCCCTGCAACGATATTAGCCGAACTGGACAAGTTCACGAGCTCATTCATGGGGAAAGTAGACGAAATCGCGAGCAAGTTCAGCCCTGAGGCGATATTATCAGAACTGGATAAATTCGCTGATTCGTTTATGAAAAAAGTAGACGGGGTCGTGAGTAAATTCAGTCCGGAAGCCATATTGAAAGAACTGGATAAATTCACTGATTCATTTATGAAAAAGATAGATGACGTTGTCAGCAAATTCAGTCCGGAGGCCATATTGAAAGAGCTGGATCATTTTACTGATTCGTTTATGAAGAAAGTCGACGACGTTGTCGGCAAATTCAGTCCTGATAAGCTAATCGATCGCGCCGAACAATTTGTAAATGACACGATTGACCGAATTTCTGAGAAATTCGATTTTCTCAATCCGGATAAGATTTTGGAAAAAGTGGAGCAGTTTACATCCTCACTGTTCGGAGGCATTGATAAAAAGTTCGGCAAATTCAGTCCTGATGCGATCATCGAAAAAGCCGAGGCATTTGTTGATAAAATTGTCAGCAAGATTGCCAAGAAATTTGAGAAATTCAGCCCGGACAAAATCATCGAAAAAGCCGGGGAATTAATAGAAAAAATATTTTCAGGAATCGCTGAAAAATTAGGCAAACTCAATATCGGCGGATTATTAGGAGGCGGCACGAAAAAAGAAAAGAGTAAGGGCGGCCTTACTGCCGGCGGCTCCAACGGCCCGAAGCGTCCTGATCTGACAAAGGGTTCACAGCGCACGGTAACAGCGTCAAAATCTTCAGGAAAGTCAGCCAAAAAAACCGGCGGGGCTTTGGGGGGCTGCTGCTGCTGTACCGGAGTGACGAGGGGCAAAAGCAGTAAAGTCGAAGAGCGGAATAAATCCTCGAAAAGAAGTTCCTCCGTAAAGGAAAGCAAACAGGCATCCGTAAACACGCCGAAAACAAAAGGGGCAGGTAAAGGCATCGGCGCGCTTTTGAAAGGCTTGGGAGATTCAAAGGCGCTAAAAGGCGGTATGAAAGGGTTAAAAGGTGCCGCTAAAGGAATTCCCGGCATAGGTGAATTGTTATCACTTACTGATTTAGCCGGCATCAATAAAGATAATGCAGGAGAGAAGGTCGGCTCAGCAGGCGGCGGTCTTGCCGGAGCCGCGGCCGGAGCGGCAATAGGAAGCGTTGTTCCTGGAGTGGGCACGCTAATCGGCGGCGCGGTAGGCGGCATCGCCGGCAGTTTAGGCGGTTCCAGCTTGGGAGAGGCCTTTGATTCAGGGGCTTTGAAAGACGCTTGGAATGATATTTCCAAAGCGGCGCAAAGTGCTTGGACAACAATACAAGATACTTGGGGAAGCGTTTCATCCTGGTTCATGGAAAATGTATGGACGCCGGTTTCATCAGCTGTCGTCGGAGTGGCGACAAGCATCTGGTCAAATATCGTGAATGCGTGGACGACGATTCAAGGGATTTTCAGCACGGTGTCATCCTGGTTCATGGAGAATGTATGGACGCCGGTTTCATCGGCTGTCGTCGGAGTGGCAACCAGCATCTGGTCAAATATCGTGAATGCGTGGACGACGATTCAAGGTGTCTTCAGCACAGTATCCGGCTGGTTTATGAGCACGGTGTGGGGGCCCGTAAAATCGGCTGTCGTCGGAGTGGCGACGTCCATTTGGAGTAAAATCACAGGAGCTTGGGATAAAATTAAATCCGTTTTCAGTACGGTTTCCGGCTGGTTCATGGATACTGTCTGGAATCCGGTGAAAGACATGGTGAAAAATGTCGGTAAAGGAATATCAGATGCTTTCCAGACTGCTTTAGATACGGTAAAGGGTATATGGAAAGGGTTAAGCGGCTGGTTTGAGAAACATATAAAAGAACCTCTTGTAAAAGTGGGAACAGCCATATCAGATGCTTTTTCTGCAGCATTCGACTGGGTGAAAAAGATTTGGGATAAAACCGGCGGCAAAATGATTTCAGGCATAATGAACTTTGTCACAGGAGGCGGCGGAGATAAAAAGAAAAAAACGGACAAAAACGCCACGGGCGGCTACATTACAAAGCCGACCATTTCCTGGATCGGTGAAGCCGGTAAAGAATTTGTCATTCCCGTTGACAACAATCGCGGACGCGGAAAGATGCTGCTTTCACAAGCTGCGTCTAAGCTCGGCATGCGTGTTGTCGATGATATGGGCGCGGCTTCGGCTCAGTCTTCTGCTGTTCCGGCGGGAGCGGGCGGTGTTTCTTCTTCTGCATCTGTGTCGGCCGCAGCGTCTGTAGAGACATCCGGACTTGGCGGGACGGCTTCATCACTCGGCAAACAGTTTACTGAAGGCTTTGACAGCGGAATCAGCAAAAAAGCGGTGGATATGGACGGCTGGAAGGAAAAAAACATCGGAATGCCGTTCAATGCCCTTATTTCGTCTTCATCCGGTTACGGAAAGCAAGTCGTTGCGGGCTATGCCAAAGGTCAGAATACTTCGCCGACGGGCACCGATTCATTTTTAAAAACAAAGGTGAAAACACCTTATCAATCGGCGGTTAATCAATCGTCATCATGGGGCGCCGCAACGGTGAAAGGATATTCGGCCGGACAGAATGCGAAAGATACGGGAACGTCGCAATACGTAAGCACACATATCAATAAACCGTTTGTGCAATCAAGAGATTCCGCGAACGGCTGGGGGTCAGGCCTGATCGGACACTTCGTATCAGGGATGACTGCAAAAGGAAGCGAAGTCAAACAGGCGGCCAAAGATATGGCCAAAAAAGTCGAGGACGCATTCAGAGAAGAGCTTGATATTCACTCTCCTTCCCGTGTCATGATGAGCCTCGGGCGCTTTGCTTCAGTCGGCGTCGTCAAAGGGCTCAGCTCAGTTGACGTGAAAAAATACGCCGAAAAACAGGCAGGCTCGCTTGCAGCAGCCTTTTCCGGCATGGGTGCAGCGGGAGGAAGCGTCAAAGAGTGGCTTTTGGCCGCAATGAAAGCAACCAATACGCCGATCAGCTGGCTTCCGGGATTAATGACGATCGCACAGCATGAGTCAGGCGGCAACCCTAATTCCATTAATCTATGGGACAGCAACGCCAAAGCCGGACACCCGTCACAGGGGCTTATGCAGACGATTCCAAGCACCTTTGAAGATCACAAAGCGCCGGGTATGAATGATATCAGAAATCCAATTCACAACGCCGCTGCCGCTATCGGCTATATTAAAAGCCGATACGGCTCGATCAGCAATGTCCCCGGGATTAAAAGTATGGCTCATGGAGGCCCTTACGTCGGTTATGCCAATGGGGGTCTGATTACCAAGGAGCAGATCGCCCGTGTCGGCGAAGGGAACAAACGGGAGTGGATCATCCCTGAAGAGCGGGGCATCCGCGGCCGTTATCTGCTGCAACAAGCCGCTCAAGCGCTCGGCATGGAAGTGTCCGATCCGTCCCAGACGGAACCGGCGGCGCTTTCAGCCGGCACGGTTTCCGCAGCCGTTAAAGGCGGCGGACAAACCGTTCAAAAAACGGGAACAAAAGAAATTAAAATCGAATTCAGCGGCGATCAGCATTTCCATAACGGACAGGACGCCGACAGCCTCGCCGCCAAAATCAAACAGGCGCTGATTGATGAACTGCAAAAAGACATTTATACCGGAGCAAAGGGGGCCGTTGCTTTTGACTAAATCTGTTTACGAATTTTGGCTGTCTCAGGGGAAGGACAAGCTCCGGCTTCCCGTTCTCCCTGAAGCGATTGATATCGCAAACAGCGTGCAGAATGATTCCGTGAAAGTCACCGGACTTGGAGAGGTGACGTTTATCGAAGAACCGGGAGCGAAAGAAATTTCGTTCTCTTCTTTTTTTCCGAAACGGTACAGCCCGATTGCCGAATATCAAAGCATCCCTTCGCCGGAAAAAGCCATTTCAATCATTGAAGCATGGATGAAAGCGAAAAAACCCGTTCAGTTTTTGATTACAGGGACAAAAATCAATGTCACATGCAGCATTGAAAGCTTTAATTACAGCGAAGGCGACAATGAAATCGGCGACTGGAATTTTGATATCGTACTGAAAGAATATAAAACTGCTTCGCCAAGAAAAATCAAACAAAAGAAAAAAACGAAAGCGAAGCGCCCGTCCAAAGCCTCACCCAAAACATATACCGTCAAAAAAGGGGATACGCTTTGGGACATCGCCGGCAAATTTTACGGAAACCATACGGAGTGGCGGAAAATCTGGAACGCGAATAAAACCGCCATGATTAAGCGCAGCAAACGGAATATCCGGCAGCCGGGGCATTGGATCTTCCCGGGGCAGAAGCTGAAGATACCGCAATGAAACGGGTGAAAAGATGATTGAACTATTTGTCATAAAAGAAACGGAGTGGCTCGAGCTTGTCACAGAAAGCGTCACGCTGGAAGGACACAGATATCAGGCGCCCCGCTCCATCGAAGCGACGATTGTCGTAAAGCAGGGCAGCCAGACGTATTACGGTGTATCGGAGGGGGATACGGTTTTGTTCAAATGGAACGGAAAAGAACTGTTCCGCGGCGTTGTTTTTGCAAGAACGCCCGATGAGCATACCGTCGCCTTCACCGCATACGATATGCTCCAATATCTTGTGAAAAACCAGGACGTTTACGTGTTTTCCAACAAGCGCGCCGATCAAATATTGAAAAGGATCGCCAGCGATTTTCAAATTCCCGTCACATCCATTGCCAACACAGGCCATACCATTAAATCACTCGTTTTTAAAAATGATACAAGCCTTTACGATATGATGCTAAAAGCGTTAAAGCAGACAAAAAGCCAGACGGGGCGCAATTATCAGCTCTATTCAGAAAAAGGCAGGCTCGGCTTGCGTGAATGGCCGGAGCCGTCTGACATATGGGTGCTGGAAACAGGAGTTAATATCACAGGGTATCAATACAGCACCTCAATTGATGACACCGCAACCCGTGTCGTCATGCGGCTGCAAAAAGACAATAAAACGATAAAGGCTTCCGCGTCAGACAGCGCGGGCATGAAAACATTCGGCGTTTTGCAGTATACCGAAACGGTTTCTGACGACATTAACGAAGCCCAGCTGAAACAGCGCGCAAAAGTGAAGCAGGCTGAGAAAAAAGGCGTTAAGAAAGAGCTGAAAAATATACAGGCGATCGGTATTCCCGGGTTGGAAAGCGGATTGCCTGTCTATATCTCAATTCCGGAAATCGGGCTGAAGAAAACCTATTATGTAGATACGGACCGCCATGAATTCCAAGGAACAAAACATACCATGACGATTGACGTCACGGAGAAAAATTCACTTCCGGAGGGGACATCCTGATGAGATTAAGTGATGCCATTAAACATTTAGCCGTCGGAGCGGTTGACGCCGAAGCGCCGGTGGAGCTGATGCCGGCCGAAGTGACCTCCGTTTCGCCGCTCGAGCTGAAACTGAAAGATCACGACAAACTTTTGATTCCGTCTGATGCACTCATTGTGCCGAAGCGGCTGAGATCCGGAGAAGATGATCAGCTCCAGGCGGGAGATCGGGTGATGACCGCCGCCTTAACAGGAGGACAGTCTTTCTTTGTACTGGACAAAATTTAACCGGCATCCGGACGGAGATGTACGAGAATATCAGCCTATTAAAGCCGCTTCATCTGCCGAAGAGGGCTTTTTTACATGAACAAATCTAAAAGGAGCGGGTGCAATGGCCCTGACACCGGAAATCGAATTTGAAGATTTGGAGGATGCGAGTGAGGCCGTTGAGACTTCACAAACCTACCGAATTGATTTTGAAAACAACCGAATTACCAATGAACTGATAAACGGACTGGACGCAATCAGACAATTCGTCTATATCGCTCTTCACACAGAACGGTATTCATATTCGGTTTTCAGCCATGATATTGGAAACGAACTTCAGGAAGTGCTTTCAGATCAGAACACGACGGATGCTTATAAAAAAATGGAGATTCCAAGACTGATAGAAGAAGCCTTGCTGTATGATGACCGTATTTTGGCCGTTACCAATTTTGAGATTGAGAAAAAAGATGATGCCTTCATCGTCTTTTTTACCGTTGAAACTGATGAGGGCATGCTTGAGATAGAGGAGGTGCTGGGTGAGGATGTTTGAAGCTCAGACGTTTGACGACATTATGGACAGAATGCTGGCGCGCATTACGGCAGATATTGATACGAGAGAAGGCAGCGTCATTTACAATGCGCTCGCGCCTGCGGCCGCTGAGCTCGCAAAGTCTTATATTTGGCTTGATACCGTGCTGGAGCTCGTGTTTTCCGATACGGCTCAGGGAGAATTTCTGGACAGGCGGGCTGCTGAAGCGGGAATTGAACGAACACCTGCCACAAAAGCGGTCAGAGCCGGAGAATTCACAGCGGGCATCACCATTCCGCCAGGCTCCCGTTTCTTCGTTGATAACCTGTATTTTCAATATACGGGGGATGGAACGCTTGAATGTGAAACAGCCGGTGAAGCGGGCAATGCCGGCATTTCAGGGCAGAACCTGCTGCCGCTTGATACGATACCCGGGCTTGAGAAAGCAGTCGTGCGCGATATATTAATTCCCGGCCGTGAGGAAGAAGACGACAACAGCTTAAGGGCGCGCTATTTTACCCGTGTCCGCCGGGAAGCAGTCAGCGCAAATAAACAGCACTATAAACAATGGGCCGAAGAGGTTGATGGCGTCGGCAGGGCGAAAATCTTTCCGCTTTGGAACGGAGCCGGAACGGTGAAGGTTGTCATCACAAATGCGAATTTGGAACCGGCATCAGATATTCTGATCAAAAAAGTAAAGGATTATATTGATCCGGACGAAGGGCAGGGAGAAGGACAGGCGCCGATCGGAGCGGCAGTAACGGTGGAAAGCGCCGTATGGAAGGAAATCGAAATCTCCGCTTCCGTGCTGCCTGAGCTGAACAGCTCGATCGATGACGTGAAAGCGGAGATTGAAAAAGGCGTCCTGAATTTATTTAAGAAAATGGCTTTTGAAGAAAACACCGTCCGTTTATCACAAATTAACAACATCGTTTATAACTCGGCATCCGTCAGTGACTACGCCGATATCAAAATGAACGGTGCGGCGGAAAACCTCGTGCTCAGTGACGTGGAAATTCCTAAACTCAAAGAGGTGACAATCCTTGAGCAGACTCGATGAGATGATGGCGTACCTCCCGCCGTTTTTAACCCGATTAAAGGAGATGGCACAACTGCTTGAGGCGGAAGCTCCCGAGTTTGAGCGGCAGAATAACGATATTTTCGATTTGACAGATCAGCTCTTTATCACGACGGCGACGTGGGGGCTTGAACGCTGGGAAAAAATATTAAAAATACCGCGGGAATCAGGTGACACGGAGGATATGAGACGGCTCAGGCTGATTTCAAAGATGTCGAATATTCCGCCCATCACACATCAAGCGATCGAGCAGGCGCTAAACCGTTTTTTAAAACATCCGTCAGCTTACGTTCGGATGTTTCCGGGGCAGTATCGTTTTTATGCCGATATCGGGCTTGATGACCTGCAGCACATGAACGAGCTGATTGAAACGCTTGAAAAAATCAAACCTGCTCATTTGGCGTATACACTGAGAGCCGCATTAAACGAAACACTGGAAATCAAAGACCGGGTCATTCTCAACAATCGGAGATACCGAAAAGTCAGTGAACTGAAGGTCGGTTATTCCGTCACACTCAACAATAACGAGGTGGTCTTACCATGATATCAGCCGCTTACAGACAGCGTGCCGCAGCCGATCTGAAAAACAGGATCACAAAAGTGCTGTTAAACGGAAAAGAAACTCCGATTGCGGACATTTCCGTAAAAGATGCCGCAGTCACCGTTCTCACACGCAGGGAAGAAGACGTCAAACACATTGAAACCGTGCAGATGCTTGACGAAACAGGAAGCGTCATCACAGAACGAAAAACAAATTTAGATCTCAGCAATAACAGAACGCTTGATTTAAGATTTACCTTTGAGGTGGTGTAACGATGGCTTACGAAGAAAAAACAGACTGGCTTCCGGACGATCCGATTAACGAAGATGACGTCAACCGCTGGGAAAAAGGCATAAATGACGCACACACGGATCTGGCGGCCCATAAAAACGACATGAACAACCCGCACAAAACGACAAAGGCGCAAATCGGCCTCGGAAACGTGGACAATGTCCAGCAGGCAGCAAAGAAAGATTTTGATCAGCACAATCAAGATCTGGACCGGCATGTGACGAAAGCTGAGAAGGATACATGGAATGCAGGACAGCTGTTTAAATTAACGGAAGATAATGGGTTGGCAAAGTATCGAAGCGGTGCTGACTTTAATACGGTAACGGATACAGGTTTATATTATATGAGCAGTGTCACGACCGCATTAAACGCGCCAGTGAATAATAACGGGTATTTGTTTGTTCACAACTACGGAACGTATGCTTATCAGGAATATACGTCCTATAGCAGCAGCGACTCAACGTCGTCAGGCCGCCGAAAGTTTATGCGTAATAAAATCTCAGGCTCGGATTCTTGGACGTCATGGCGTGAGTTTGAGTCAGTGGAAGGATCGCAGTCAAAGGTCGATGCACATGCTAATAAAACAGATATTCACGTAACAAAATCTGATAAGGATAAATGGAACAATGCGCAGTTAAATAAAATTTCGAATGATGACGGCCAGCCGTTATTTAATGTCACAACTGATCTTCATGCTGAATTGTTAAATTATCCTTCATTGACCTATTTCTCATATGAAAAAACTGCGGCGAATACCCCTCCTGCAGGCGGACGCGGGTTTTGGACCTGCAGTGTCGGAAAGTCATATGGTCATGTTCTTGCCATGACAAATGACAACAGAACATTCCGTAAGTCTTTGGCAAATAATGTTTGGAGTGATTGGGTTGAGTTGGACAACACAGAAGCTGTACAAAAACTAGTAGACGCTCACGCTAATAAAAAAGACATCCATGTCACACAGGCGGATAAAAATATGTGGAACGGGGCACAGCTTTCGAAAATAACAAACGATAACGGCGGCTATCTTCTTACAATTGGTGATGATGATAACTTTCTTGAAAAAATCGTTAAAAACGGCAGGGCGTTCGGCACCTTTTATTCAACCGGCAAAGCGGCAGACAGTCCGAGCAGCGCTTCGACCCGCGGCATGTTTCATTTTACCTCTCTTGACAGTGAGGGAAAGGGAACGTTTGGGTATGTCATTGCCGTCGATTATAAAAATAATATGTTCACGAACTATTTGGATTTGAACTTGGGCTGGCAGGGCTGGCGTCGCCTCATTACTGAACTTGATACTGAGAATGTACCTTGGATCAATGTTCCTTATAAAAATGGCGCTAAATCAGGAGACAGGCCGCTTCAATACCGCAAAGTGGGAAACACCCTTCACCTGAACGGACACGTTCTTACGGACAGAGAAGTGGTATTCGGGAGTGTGCCATCCTCTTGTGCGCCGGCCAAAGGCGTTGTGACGATGGTTGCAGCCAGCGGCACCACCGGTTACAGCAAATTTATTATTTATTCTAATGGAGATATGAAGCTGACGGGAATTATGGCCAATATAGAAAGTAATGTGAACGGCTATTATATTGACCTTGTTTTGGCACTCACGTAAAGGAGCGAGAATATGAAATTAATATTTCCGTATGACAATAACAACATTTATACAGGCACTCCGGTTGAGCTTTATCCGGATTCTGAGACAGGAAATTATATGCTGCCGCCTAACGCTGCGGACTTTCCGCCGGAAATAAACGGCGAAGGCATGTGGCGCCCATTTTTTGATGAAGAGAAACAAGAATGGGTGGAAACCGCTGGCGAAGCATATAAAGACAGCTTAAAAAAAGATACGGCTCCCGATTCAAACCAGCTTGCAGGCCTCGGCGGACAGCTGGCGAATGAGAAATTGGCCAGAAAAGCAGCCGAACAAGCGCAGCAGTCACTCGGCAGGCAATTAGCGTCTTTAAAATTAGAATTATTAAACGTAAAAGGAGAATGAAAAAATGAAGAGACTTAACTTTTGGGTTTACGCTTTGTTTTATAAGTGGGCCTCAATAGAAATGGTCAAACAAGCTATGGGCTATGATGACTGCTCTGCCGAAGATCTGGCTGAAGGTGTGGCCGCGAAGTATATCACGCCTGAGGAATTTCAAGAAATAACGGGTGAAACATACGAAAATTATAAAAATGCTGTGTCATAAGCCAAACGGCTTTTTTTATTTGTCATTTTTAATAAATGAGAAAAGGAGGACGGCCGATGAAAAAGCATTCATTTGAATTTCCCGCCGATCAACTTGGCAGACCCGGCGCCGTAAAAGCTTATCGCGGTAACAAAAACGATTATGTCACACCTGTTGCTGATTTGTCCGGAGTGGCAGAGCTTCTTACCAATACGCCGCTAGAAGCGATTGAAGTTTACAGCCAATTCGGACAAGACCGTTTAGGAGCCGTCTTAATAGACAGAGTACAGGGGTGGGCTTATTCGGACCGCAGCGGAACTCTTTTTATCGAAGAGAGCGAGGATAACAATTCGTGGACAGCTTCACATTTTGTCGCAGTCAAAGGCGGAGTGCTGACCGCTTCGGGGTGGGTCTGCCTGACAAAACGATATTACCGGTTCCGTTTTGAAAACGGAAATCAAAAGCAGTCCGAATTTGTTTTATACCAATCTGTCGGTACGGGCGGTGATATGGCGTTTTCATATACAGACGTGATTTTTCATGAAAATGCAGCAGAGGCGGGCGAGGGAAGCATCTTCTCGGCGGGCGCTTGGAAAAAACTTCTCGTCGAAATCACCGGCACGGCTGAGTCGGGCCATGTCGCGTTTTGGGGGAGATCCATCTCGGGAAAAAACGTGCCGATCAGAGGAATCAGGTCTGATGACGGGACATCAGCCGCCGGTACGTCAGGCACAGAAGAAGTGTGGTCATTTGATATTGCCGGCTTTAAGGAAATCGTCATGGAAATCCAGAGCATTTCCGGCGGGAGCCTTTCTGTCAAAGGCACGGCATTTTCGTAAGAATGAAGCTTCCGAAGGGAGGTGAGAACAATGTAAGAGGGGGGAGCGGAAGTGCTTCTGGATGAACAAGCGGTGCAAAAAGAATTCGCAGGCATCAAAGGTGAACAAAAGGTGCTTGAACAGCGGGTAGCCGCATTAGAGCGGGTATCCGACCGGCAGGATCAGCAAATCATGACGCTGAATGAAAAACTGAACAAAATTGACGAAAACACAACATGGATTAAGCGGACCATTACAGGAGCGATCGTGACAGCAATCTGCACGGGCGTCATTGGCGGAGCCATCGCCATCATGTACAATCTGCTGCAAAAGTAAGGGGGAAACCGATATGAAATTCGCGGACAAAGGCACGGTCGTCAGGACGGTGCTTCTTTTGCTTGCTTTATTGAATCAAACTTTGCTGATGTTCGGCAAATCGCCGCTGAATATTCAGGAGGACCAGGTCAGCCAGCTTGCAGATACGCTGTATGCCGCCGGGTCGGCCGTTTTTACAATCATAACGACTGCCGCCGCCTGGTTTAAAAACAATTACGTTACAGCAAAAGGGAAAAAACAGCAGGCTTTATTAAAAATAAACAATTTATCGAAATAGGAGAGATGAGAATATGGTAAAAATCACACAGGATTTTATCCCGGCAGGAAACAATAACCGCCCAGGCTATGCAATGACACCGATTTACATTACGGTGCACAATACAGCCAATACTGCAGTCGGAGCTAACGCCAAAAGTCACGCAAGCTATGTGAAAAATCCCGATACACCGACAAGCTGGCATTTCACAGTCGATGATACGGAAATTTATCAGCATCTTCCGCTGAACGAAAGCGGCTGGCATGCCGGTGACGGAAACGGGGACGGCAACCGTAAATCCATCGGTATTGAAATTTGTGAAAACGCAGACGGCAACTTTTCACAGGCCGTGGCAAACGCCCAATGGCTCATCCGCACATTAATGACCTCGCACGGCATCCCGCTTGCAAATGTCGTTGCGCACAAGCATTGGTCAGGAAAGCTTTGTCCGAGAAGACTGTTGGATACATGGGATGAGTTTAAAGCTGGAATCGGTTCTGGGGAAAGACAGACGTATACCGTCCAAAAAGGAGATACGCTGTCAGCGATCGCGCGGAAATTCGGCGTCAGCGTGGCCGATCTGCAGAAATGGAATAACATCGCTGACCCGAACCTGATTAAAGTCGGACAAGTACTGATCGTCAGCCCGCCGGTTGAAGCACTGTATTCTCTTCCGGACGAGGTGATTCAGCTGACAGAGCCGTACACGTCCGGCGAAAAGGTATACCAGGTGCAAAACGCGCTCGCCGCGCTTTATTTCTATCCTGAAAAAGGAGCTGTCAATAACGGAATTGACGGTATCTACGGTCCGAAAACCGCAGATGCCGTGGCCCGCTTCCAATCTGTAAACGGACTGACGTCTGACGGCGTCTACGGCCCCGCTGTAAAAGCGAAAATTCTGATGCAGCTTTAACAAAAAAGGCTGAGTCCCGTTCACATTGCGGGATTCAGCCTTTTTTCTTTTTTAACCGGTTCAATAGCCTGAGATTCCTCGCCCGCATCCTCAGCGAATAAGCGGAAAGCCCGAAGCGTCCGTAATCCACAAACTTTACGCGCCTGACAATTTTCTTCACATCATCACCTGTCGCATCTCTTTGTTGGTTTTATTATATGAAAGATAAGGAAAAAAGGAATAAGGACAAGAGCCGTGTCTCCTGTCCTTAGTGTAATCAAGCTTTTTTTTGTTTATACTTGTCAATCAGCCGCTCGTTTTCTTTGAAAATTCTGGCGGTATGAGGGCTGACCTGGTAACTTGCGATACTTGTCATTGAACGTTTTTTAAACATTTTGAACGGTTTCGCTCTTTGTTCCGGCTGCCCGTTTTGAAATGCCTGCTCCATTTAACCGTCACCTTCCTCTTCTATTGGCAGCATTAAATCATAAATGCTCGTTAGCGATGTGAAAAGCAAATAATCGAATTCCGTCAACAGGTTTTCCGACGTGAGTTTGATCACGTAATGGCGGTTCTGGACTGTAAACGGAATAAGCACAAGCCTGCCTTTTTGATCATAGTAGACATCTTTACGGTTAAGACGGGACTGAACGTCCGCCGCATCAGGCATATGCTCCGTCAAGCGGTCCTTATCCGATTGTGCGGAATAGTCGCACAAGGAAGCCGTGACATTCATTTTTTCGGCATAAGCGGCCAGCAGTCTGCTGATGCCTTCCGCATAAGCTTCTGTACTTCCATAATATACATGGATCGGTTCATTTTTCAACAGATATTGATAGGTTTTCAGTTTTTCAAGATAGGAGTGAAGCATTTCGTTATTTTCTTCTAAAATTTCCCGCGTATCCGTCTCTAATTCATTGCCGGCGAGCTTTTTGATATACGCGCTCAAAAAGATAAACGCATCAATAAGGGCAAAGCAGACGGCAACAATCAAATATTGTCTCCATGCGGCAAAGAGCGATTCAGGATCATATGTCCAATAGACCATGGAGCCCAGTACAAATAGTAAATACCACGTTTTACGGATGGCAAACATTTTTTCTTTTACCTTTGCCTCATACCGCCAGGATGCGTACACATATAAAATGAGCGCGGCCGCCATCGTCCACACCATGATCTGAAAAAACAAAAGCATGAGCATCCCTCACAATTTGAAAAATGGTCTGCTATGTTCATTCTATGTCATGACATCATTTTCCTGTCACAAAAAAAACCGCTTCTGTAAAGAAGCGGATGCCGTCATTAGAAAAAGAGATCTAAGATGAAAAAGGCGATGGCGCCGAGTGTACCTGCAATCGGCAGGGTGATGACCCATGTAATGAGCATCCGTTTAGCCGTTCCCCAGTTTACGCCTTTTACGCGGTGGGAAGCGCCCACACCGAGAATGGAAGACGAAATGACGTGCGTCGTGCTGACAGGGAGATGAATAAACGTGGCCCCGAAAATAATGGCTGCGCCGGTTAAGTCGGCAGATACGCCGTTTACCGGACGGATTTTCATAATTTTTCCGCCGACGGTTTTAATGATTTTCCAGCCGCCGATGGATGTGCCGAGACCCATTGCCAGGGCACAAGAGAGCTGCACCCAAAAAGGAATGGCATCACTTTTATGTAAATTGGCCGTCATAAGCGCCATCGTAATGATACCCATCGCTTTTTGCGCGTCGTTCGTTCCGTGTGTATAGGACTGAATGGCAGCCGTCAAAATCTGCACTCTGCGGAAGCGTTTATTTGTTTTCGCCAGATTGCTGTCTTTAAAAATCAGCTTCACGATCGAATATACGATAAAGCCGAGAACAAAGGCGATGATCGGTGATAAAATAAGTGCTTCGATAATTTTAATGAACCCTTTATAATTAAGCGTTGCAAAACCTGACGCTGCAATGGCCGCTCCGGCGATCGCTCCGATAATCGCATGTGAAGAGCTGCTCGGAATGCCGAAATACCATGTGATCAAGTTCCAGACGATTGCGGCGAGTAAAGCCGCCAGAATGACAACTGACCCGTTGTCTAATGTATAAGGATTCACAATGTCCTTTGTAATGGTTTTCGCCACACCGGTAAATGTCATCGCTCCGAGAAAGTTCATGATGGCGGCCATAACGATTGCGTGCCGCGGCTTCAGCGCTTTTGTCGAAACTGAGGTGGCGATTGCGTTTGCGGTATCGTGAAATCCGTTAATGAAGTCAAATACCAAAGCGCATATGACAATTAATATCGTTAAAAGTAATAGAGTATCCATTATAACCCCTCGTTACGCGTTTTTCATAATAATGGTTTCAAGGTTATTGGCAACGCTTTGGCAAGAGTCGGCAATTTCCTCAAGCGTTTCGTAAATTTCGCGGTACTGAATCACTTTAATCGGATCGGTTTCTGTGCCGAACAGATTTTTTAATGATTTACGGTGCAGGTTATCACAGCTGTGCTCGTATTCCTTAATTTTAATGGCGTGAGGGTGAATGTCCTTCAATCGGTTTTCTGCAAGAAGTTCAATCGTGATTAAAATTTCCTTCGCGCACTCTCTGATGTATCCGCTGAACTTATCGATATGCTCATCGGAAGAAGTGATCGAGAAAATCTCCATCATTGCTGAAAAATGTTCGATTCCGTCAAGCACGTCATCGAGGCTGTTTGTCAGCTCAAGGATGTCTTCACGTTCAATGGGAGTGATAAAAGCTTTGTTCAGCTCTTTAATCATAACATGAACATGATTATCTCCTTTTGTTTCAAACTCTTTTAACGTATCGGCAAATTCCTTTAAAGTCGTCTGGTTCGTCACTTTAAAGTTGACAAAATATTCTGCGGTTTCGTCTATGTTTTTTGCGATTTCTGTTAAAAGGAGTGAGAACTTATCTTTTTTTCTTTTTATCATTAAAAACCCTCCATTGTTTGAATGAGACAATGCACACATCAAATTATTATATAGCCTTTTGTCGAAAAAAAACAGATAAAGTCGAAAAAAACGCCTCTTGATTTTTTCGTAAAAACGTGTCTCATCCTGTTTTTCTTATGTTACCCACTTCGCCAAAAAAACGTAACATACTTCGAATTCAGACATCTTGCTTAAAAAGTATAACAAAAGATGTGAATTTGCTGTCAACTTTTGCACGTGATTTTGCCAGAAAAAAAACGGCTCCCGTAAAAGGAACCGTTTTTGTCAGTTTTTTCTGCCGTTTTTCAGCCAAAAATAAAGCGGCAGCCCGGCGAGGCCGATCAAGAGGGACAGCACGCAGCTCAGTGTATCTGTAATGATCGTGCTGATCAGCACAAACAGTGAACCCGCGATGGCCAAAACAGGAATGATCGGATACAAAGGCACGCTGTAGGCGCGCGGTTTTCCGCCGCTTTTTTTTCTGAGGATAAACACGGCGAAAAAGGCCATGACGTAAAAAATATAAATCATGAAAATAGAGATTTCAGACAGCTTATCGGGATTGCTGGCGATCATAAAAATAATGGCCAGCGCGATCTGAAATGACACGGCAATCCACGGGGTGCGGAACGTCGGGTGCACCCGCGAAATCTGTCCGGCAAACGGCAGCTGTTTCCGTTCCGCCATCGCAAATGAGACACGCGGAAAAGCGAGAATCTTTCCGTTTAAACAGCCGAAGATGCTGACGATGATTCCGACGCTGATCAATTTTCCTCCGATGTCGCCAAATAGCATTCCGGCAGCGGTGCCGGTCGCATTTTCACCGAGTTTGACGATGTCGGTCGCAGGAAGAATGTGCAGCAGCGCAAAGTTAATGAAAAGATAAATGGCGGTGACGACCAGCAGTCCGCCCGTCATCGCTCTCGGGAGCAGCTTTTCCGGATTTTTCATTTCGCCGCCGAGTGCCGCAAGCAGAATCCAGCCGTCATAAGCAAACAAGGTGGCCAGTATGGCAGCGCCGAAATTCATGTCCGACATGCTGCTTGTAACGGCTGTGAAAATATGCTGATCGCCTTTCCAAAGGCCGAACACGATCATGCAGATAATCGGAATCAATTTGCCGACAGTCGTAATTCCCTGGACGATGCCGCCATATTTCGTTCCGATAATGTTAATGATGCTTAAAAACAAAACGGCTGAAATCCCGATCAATTTAGACCAGCCGGAATCCCAATTGAACAAGTGCGCCATCAAAGAGCCGAAATACAAGCCGATTGCTCCGATAATGGCGGGGCCGTAAATGATAATTTGAACCCATCCGCACAAAAAGCCCCAAAATTCGCCGTACACTTCTTCTAGATATGTATAAAGTCCGCCCGTTTTCGGAATCTGAGTGCCGATTTCCGCAACGGTCAAGCCGCCGGCAAGCGTCAAAATGCCTCCTAACAGCCACGCGATAAGCGCAGTTTTCGCATCACCGGAGTAGGCAAGCACGGCGCCTGGTTTCATAAATACGCCGGAACCGATGATGGTGCCGATAACAAGTGAGAGGGCGATGGTAAGGCCGATCTCTTTTTTAAGTCCGTTCTCTTCAATCTGCATATCCTATCCCTCCAGATGTAAAATCGTCATGCTGAAAAAACTATTTTCCATATTGTAAACCCTAATTGCTGAAACACGAATAAAATAAATTTTCTGATTTTGTTGTTTTCCCTAAAAGATAAAGGTTTCTGCTTTTGAGAAGGAAAAAATACTGTTTTAAAAGCGAACATTAATGGTTTTTTAATATCGAAGGTTCGTTATTTGGAGAGCGACAGTCTGCAGACCGTCTGTGAAGCAGATGGGTTGACTTTGCGATCCGGATAACATAAATTGTATATATATAAAATATCTCGAAATCGAGATAATTGACTGGAGGATAACATAATGAAAGTTAATGGAATACACCATGTATCAGCATTGACGGCTGATGCGCAGAAAAATTTAGATTTCTATCGGAACATCCTGGGATTGAAGCTTGTGAAAAAGTCCGTAAACCAAGATGAACCGACGATGTATCACTTATTTTACGGTGATGAAGCAGCCAATCCGGGATCTGAATTGACGTTTTTCGAGATTCCGCGGATCGCGCCGTTTCATGCGGGAACAAACAGTATTTCTTCAATCGGCCTGCGTGTCCCGGATGCACAAGCGCTTCAATATTGGAAAAAACGATTTGAAGAGCATCAGGTCGCTCATGGCGACATCATGACAATAGCGGGCAGGGACACACTCGCTTTTTGGGATCATGAAGGACAGCGGCTTGTGCTGACAGCTGACGAAAAAGGAAAAGACATCGGTGAAGCGGTGAAGCAAAGCGGCATACCGGAAGAATATTCTTTCCGCGGTCTTGGTCCCGTTGAATTGACCGTCCCGTATGCAGAACCGACGCTGCGTGTGTTAACCGATGTGCTGGGCTTCACTGAAATCGGGAAAGAAACGCATGAAGACCGGGGCACGGTTACGGTGCTCGAATCCGGAAACGGAGGCGCGCGCACAGAAGTCCATCTCATTGAAAGAAACGATCTTCCGCGCGAGCGTCCTGGAAAAGGCAGCGTCCACCATGTGGCCTTCCGCGTTCAGAATGAAGAGGAGCTTGCTTTATGGCACCGCATCATTACGAAAGAAGGTTTCAGCAACTCAGGCATTGTAGAGCGTTATTATTTCAAAGCGCTGTACTTCCGGGAGCCGAACGGAATTCTGTTCGAATTGTCAACAGACGGTCCGGGATTTATGGTTGATGAAAAACCTGAAGAGCTAGGCAAAACGGTTGCGCTCCCGCCTTATCTCGAACACCGCCGTTCTGAAATAGAAGCACGGCTGAAACCGATACAGTAAATCAGAAATCATGACAGATGCCTCCCGGCTTGACGGGGGCATCTTTTTTTTGCTTTTTTACCCGTTTTGTCATTCTTTTTACCTATTTGTAAACGGCAAAATAATTGTCTTTGTTTATTAATAAATTTTTCACATTTGGTTGTTACACTTGTTCAAAGTTAAACAAAAGGAGTGAAAACACAGGTGAAAATGAAAAAACGCGAGATAGACGCAGTCTTAATTCTCATTTTACTCGCTTCCGCATTCTTGAATATGTACAACATCTGGAATGACGATACGGTGAATCCTTATTACACCGCAGCGGTAACGAGTATGCTTCAAAGCTTTCATAATTTCTTTTACGCTTCATTTGACGCAGCCGGGTTTATCACGGTAGATAAACCGCCTGTTACATACCAGATACAAACGATCAGCGCGCTGATATTCGGTATGCACGGGTGGAGCGTCATCCTGCCTCAGGCATTGGCGGGTGTAGGTTCAGTTCTATTCATGTACTTATTAATAAAGCCGACGTTCGGAAAAACGGCGGCGCGCATCGCCTCATTTGTCATGGCGTGTACACCGATCGCAGTAGCGGTCGCGCGGACGAATAATGTCGATGCTTTACTGGTCTTTTTCCTCTTGTTCGCCACATGGCTTCTCTTTAAAGCGATCAGAAAAGGCAGACTGATCTGGCTTTTGGCGGCATTTTTTGTCGTCGGAGCAGGCTTTAACACAAAAATGCTTCAGGCTTATATGATTTTGCCGGCCTTCTTGCTGTTCTATATGATTGCGGCAAACACCACGATTAAGAAAAAAATCATTTCATTGGTAAGCGCGTTAGCCGTTTTAGCAGCCGTTTCATTGTCATGGCCGCTCATTGTTGATAATATTCCAGCCGGCAAAAGGCCATATGTCGGAAGCAGCCAGACAAACTCCGTATTGGAATTGGCTTTCGGATATAACGGGATTCAGCGGCTGACAGGGCAAAGTTCCGGCGGCGGTCAGGGCGGGCCGGACGGAAACGCATCGAAAGAGATGTCTTCTTCCGATGGTTCTTCACAAATGCAAAAACCGCCTGGCCAGTCTTCAAGCAGCAGTTCAGCAAGCGGAGACAAACCACAAAACGGCAGTATGACGGCACCTCCATCTAACGGGAAAATGCCAAGCGGCGGTCAAGGAGGTCCTACAAGCGGCGGAGATGGTCCCGGTGGCGGAGGAAAAAGCGGTACAGGCACCGGCTCGAAAATGCAATCAGGTTCAGGAATGTTCGGAACGGGAACTCCTGGTCCGCTGCGCCTTTTCCAAACGGAATTATCTGATCAGATCAGCTGGCTCCTGCCGTTTGCGATTTTTGGAATGGCCGGTTTATTGACCGCCGGGGCGAGAGAAAGAAGACGATTATCAGCAGAACAGAAGGAAACGATCTTTTGGGCAGCGTGGCTTGTGCCGATTGCCGGATTCTTCAGTGTGGCGGAATTTTTCCACCATTATTATCTCATTATGCTGGCGCCTCCGATCGCGGCACTTGTCGGTGCGGGATGGGTCGCCCTCGTTCATCTGTACCGCAAGCAGGCGGGATGGAAAACTTGGCTATTGCCGGCCGCTATTCTTGTGACAACCGGATTTGAGCTGTTTATCCTCAGAAACTACAATGATCAAATCGGCGCAGGCTGGAGCATCGGAGCAGGCGTTCTCGGCGCAGTGGCAGCAATCGCCCTGTTCGTATTCAAACAGCGCCAAAAACCGCTAAGTTATTATGTTTCACTTGCAGCCCTTTTCGTCTTGATGGTCATGCCGATTTATTGGGCGAGCACACCGCTTCTGTACGGAGGCAACAGCTCATTGCCTGAAACAGGCCCTCAGCTCGCTTCAACAAGCGGAAAAGGCATGGGAATGGATAACGCATCTGTCAATACAAAACTGATCAACTATTTAGAGAAACATAACGCCGGAGCGGACTATCTATTTGCTGCAACCGATTCCAACACGGCGGCGCCTTACATTATTAAAACGAAAAAAGCGGTCATGGCGATCGGCGGTTTCAGCGGGTCTGACCCGGCCATTACGCTGACTCAATTTAAAAAGCTCGTAAAAGAAGGGAAAGTAAAATACTTCTTAACATCCGGAATGGGCAAAGGCGGAAATAACGATATTGTGCAGTGGGTTGAGAAAAACGGAAAGAAAGTATCTTCAGATAAATGGCAATCAAGCACAGATCAGAAAACGAAAAATAGTGATCCGGCTGATACAAAAAGCAGCAAGGCCGTGGGTAAAAACAGCCGAATGAGCGGCGGGCCGGGCGGAATGAATCAGTCAGTTTCACTATACGAACTTCAATCTGATGAATAGGAGGAAAAAACATGAGCAGACATATTCAATATTCAATAGTCGTCCCGGTTTATAACGAGGAACCCGTCATTCAGACAACCTATCAGCGCCTGAAAGAAGTCATGGATCAAACAAAAGAGCATTATGAATTGATCTTTGTCAATGATGGAAGCAAAGACCGCAGTATTGAGATTTTAAGAGAGCACAGTCTGATTGATCCGAGAGTGAAAATTATTGATTTTTCCAGAAACTTCGGACATCAGATCGCGATCACAGCGGGTATGGATTATGCAGAGGGGAATGCAATCGCCGTCATTGACGCCGATTTGCAGGACCCTCCTGAATTAATCCTTGATATGATTGAGCAGTGGAAAGAAGGCTACGATGTGGTGTACGCCGTCAGAACGAAACGAAAGGGAGAAACCTTTTTCAAGAAACAGACGGCCTCTATGTTTTACCGGCTGCTGCGGAGCGTGACTGATATTGATATTCCGCTCGACACCGGAGATTTCCGCCTGCTGGACAGAAAAGTCTGTGATGAGATGAAAAGATTAAAAGAAAAAAATCCTTTTGTCAGAGGACTCGTCAGCTGGGTCGGCTTTAAGCAGACTGCTGTAGAATATGAACGTGATGAGCGGCTTGCGGGGGAAACGAAATACCCGCTTAAAAAAATGCTGAAGCTTTCCATGGACGGGATCACAACGTTCTCTCATAAACCGCTCAAGGCGGCAAGCTATGCGGGAATGATCATGTCCGGAGCGGGTTTTCTCTATATGTTTATCGTTTTATACATGAAGCTGTTTACGAACAGCACCATTACGGGCTGGTCCTCTCTGATTGTGATACAGCTGTTATTCAGCGGCATCGTTCTATTAATGCTTGGAATGATCGGCGAATATATCGGAAGGATTTATGACGAAGCAAAAGACCGTCCGCTCTATATCGTGCAAAAAGCGTACGGCATGAAAAACGAAAAGATTTATCGGGACCAGCATATGTCTTAACCGAAACACCCTGTCCGGCCAGCGGACAGGGTGCTTTTATGTGAAATAAAAGCCGCGGGATGACAGAATGTCCCGCGGCTTTTTTCATTCATCTGCGGCCGGTCTGCGTGTGCAGAGAGCGCATGATCAGTCCGGTTCCCGAAAGGTTCAGTAAAATGCTTGCGCCAAGCGTCATACCCCAAGCAGCGTTTTGCTGAGGAAACTGAATGCTCAGCTGCAGCAAGATCAGGCCTGTAACGACCAGCAAAAGTCCTGTTTGTTTCATGTGTAAGTATCCTCCTTTGTACACTAAGTCATACGGCTGATCCAGGCCTAAAGTTTCCGCTATACATAAAAAATCCAAGGCGGCTGCCTTGGATTTTTGTTAAGAAGATGTTTCTTCTTTTTGAGTCAGTTTCATTTTTTTCGTCATTTCCTTGCCGTTTCTGATAATCTTCACGTCAACGGTGCTGCCGACTTTCGTATTCTTGTAGAGAATATTGCGAAGTTCGCTGCCCGTGCCGGTTTCTTTCCCTTTTAAGCTGATAATGATGTCTTCTGCTTTTAATCCGGCTTTGGCAGCAGGTGAGCCCTGCGCCACTTCTCGAATATAAACGCCTTTATTCAGCTGTTTGCCGAAAAGCCCGAGTGTGCCTTCCTGATAGTTTTGCGGCACTTGTTCCAAGTCGATCATGCTCACGCCGATATAAGGGCGCTCCACCTGTCCTTTCGTGAGAAGCTCTTCGGCGATCGGTTTTACATCGTTGCTCGGGATGGCAAAGCCGATGCCTTCTACATCACTTTCGCTGATTTTCATGCTGTTGATGCCGATGATTTTGCCGTCTGTATTCAAGAGCGGTCCGCCGCTGTTTCCGGGATTGATGGCGGCATCGGTTTGGATGACGTTGATGCTCGACTCGCCGGCTGACGTAGAGATCGAGACGGTTCTGTTTAAGCCGCTCACGATGCCTTGTGTGACGGTGCGGGAAAGGTCTTTTCCGAGCGGATCACCGATGGCGATGACGGATTCACCCGTTCTGAGAGCGGATGAGCTGCCGAAGCTTGCCGTTTTTGTCACGTGTTTATCACTGATTTCTAAAACGGCCAAGTCTGTCAGAGAGTCGCTGCCGACGAGTTTAGCTGTTACATCGGTGCCGTCAAATAATGACACTTTAAGGGAAGAGGCGCCTTCGACCACGTGGTTATTCGTAATGATATACGCTTTGCCGTTTGCTTTCTTAAAAATAACGCCTGAACCCGATCCCGTTTCCGCATCACCCGACGAATTAGAGTTTGAATCTGAGCTTGATCCGAATCCGAATAAATCGGAACTGCTTTGCTGCTTCTGCAGATTGGTGATCCCGACGATCGCCGGTGAAATGTCTTCCACCATATTCGAAATGCTGCTTGAATTTGCCGATGAGCTGTTTGCCGATTTGCCGCTGTCTGATTCAGAAGATGTCTGCTTGGCGGTTACCGATGACGTTTCCTGAGCGGGAGCCGGATTGGAAGTATCTTGAGTCTGATGGTCTCCAAGCGGCGTAAATGTATAGATGCCGAGGGCGAGCCCTCCGCCGATCACTCCGCCGAGAAGCGGTCTGAACCAGCCGAAGCTTCGTTTTTTCTTGTCCTCGTCCGGCGCGGAATATCCGGCCGGCTGCGGGTTTTCTTTTACTAAAAGGACTTCCTGTTCTTTTTGGTCTGTCCGATTTTCATCACGATAGTTATCCATCATGTTCACTCCGTTTCTCTATTTCATCATAGCATGATTTGCCTATTATTACTGACTCCATCTTAAACAAAAAGTGTGGGATAATAATGAAAAGATTGTGGGAAATTGTGAAAAAGACGAAATCGGACGCGCGGCGCTTTATATTGACAATTTCCATCGGATTTGAAATAATAAATGAGATATTATGTTCAATCCTTCACATGAAAAGATATGAAAATTCTGTCAAGCTAATGGGGGAGATCTGTTAGCTTTTTCACTTTGTCAAATAGTCAGAAAGGAGCTGTCACATGAAAGAAAAACATCACTGGATTATTTCTCTGCTCGCTGTATTGGCGGTCGGGCCGGGGCTGATGTCGAATACCGCTCTTTCGGCTGTCCAAAGCCTTGTCCGGCAGACGGTCGGCGGGGAAAACTTTGACTCTTTTCATCCGATTATTATCGGTAATATGGCATTTGCCTTATTCGTGCCGGCGGGGCCGTATTTAAGAAAAAGATTCGGCTCCCGGCCTGTCTATATGATTTCGATGGCCGCGGGTGTCATCGGAGCGCTCCTTGCTGCTGTGACAAATGATATTTATCCGCTCGCCGCGGGCCGTTTTTTACAGGGAGCTGCGGCGGGCACTATGCTGATGATTATGATCCCGATGCTGGTGCTTTCGTTTCCGATTGAGCGCCGGAATTACGCATTATTTGTGTTAATCGGCGGATTTTACGGGTCCGTCATTATGGGAACCGTTTTAGGCACGGCGGCGGCAAGCGCCGGCCATTGGCATTGGCTGTTCGGCATTTTTGGCCTGCTGTCTTTTTTCGGCCTCATTTTCAGTTATATGTGGCTGCGGGATGACGCTTATAAAAATGCTGAAAAATCTCCATTTGACGGCATCGGTTTTCTGTTAGCGGGTGTATCAGCCGTGCTGACCGCCTATACATTTATTCATCTGCCGAAATGGGGCTTTTCATCATGGCAGACATTGGCGGGATTTGGAGGAAGCATCGTCATTCTTCTGATCTTGCTGATCATGCAGTACAGAAACGAACATGCGCTGATTTCGATTAAACTTATGCTGATTCCAAAGCCGATTCTGGGTGTTTTCATGATCGCTGCGGGCAGTATTTCCATAGCGGTCAGTCTTTCTGCATTTCACGGGGAGCTTCAGACCGCATATCATATGTCACAAACTCAACTGATATTCCTTTATGCGAGCCTTTTGGGAGGCGTGGCCATCGCCGCTGTCATCAGTGCATTAGCATATGATAAAGTCGGTCCGGGCATGCTCGGCATAACAGGCTCTGTTATACTGGTGTTCGTGAATTTCCAATGGATGACGGCAGATCATCATATACCGCTTATTCTATTTGCGGGGCTTTTCGTGATGCTGGCGGCCGGGACAGGGCTTATTGTGGCAGCCGGACTGATGGGAGCCGCGTTGGGCGGACCGCTTCCGGAACTGGTGAAACGCATGACGGCAGTTCAGTTTTTGAGGCTTTTCATTTATATGGGCGCACCTGTTTTAATAGGGTATTTTACGAAAAGAGATGCTTCCGGCACGCTTCGGGGCGCGCGCGGCACACAATCGCCGCATGACCTGCTGATGGGGACATACAGCGATTTGTTTCTTATTGCTTTCATCTTAAGCTTGCTTTTAGTGTGTTTATCATTTGTCATGAATGCGACCGGCATGGGACATAAGCTGGCGCATAAACCGCATGCCGTCCGTAAGCAGGCGGCTGAACAGTCTTCGCCGCAGGCTCCTGAACCGATCAGGCATCAGGTCATTCCCGATCATGAATACAGAAGTGCGGTCAGACAGTTTCAGCGTCATCATATAAGCAAAAACAGTATGTAACTATTTCTATCAGCAAACCCTTTTCCCGGTGAAAAGGGTTTGTTTTTTCCCATAATGGCAGAATGGTATATTGCATGTTTCATCCTTTTTTAATATAATTTGTTAGAATATTCATAATTTAATATCGAAATTTTAAGTAAAAAAGGAGGCATTACATGAAACTGTATCTATCTGTGGATATGGAAGGGATTTCCGGACTGCCTGATGAAACATTTGTCAATTCCCGCATGCACAATTATGAGCGCGGCAGGGTTCTGATGACCGAAGAAGCAAACTGGTGCATCGCAGAAGCGTTTAATAACGGATGCACGGAAGTGACCGTGAATGACAGCCACTCAAAGATGAATAATCTGCTCGCGGAAAAACTTCACCCTGAGGCAGAGCTGATTACGGGGGATGTCAAGCCGTTTTCCATGATGCAGGGGCTTGATGAATCGTATTCGGGCGTGATGTTTATCGGCTATCATGCGAGAGCGTCGATGCCGGGCGTGATGTCGCACAGCATGATATTCGGCGTCCGCCACTTTTACATAAATGATAAGCCGGTCGGTGAACTGGGGTTAAATGCCTATCTCGCCGGATTTTACGATGTCCCTGTCATCATGGCTGCCGGAGATGATTGCGCCGCAAAAGAAGCGGAGGAGCTGATCCCGAATGTGACGACTGCCGCCGTCAAACAAACCATTTCAAGAACTGCGGTCAAATGCCTGTCCCCTCAAAAAGCCGGACGGCTCCTGACGGAAAAAACAGCCTATGCGCTCAAAAATAAAGATAAGGTCAAACCGCTGACTCCGCCTGAAAGACCTGTATTAGGCATTGAATTTGCCAACTACGGACAGGCTGAATGGGCCCATTTAATGCCGGGCACAGAAATCATCCCGGGAACGACAATCGTTCAATTTCAGGCAAAAGACATGCCGGAAGCCTATCAGGCCATGCTCGTCATGACAGAACTCGCCATGAGAACAACATTCTGTTAAAGGGGTGAACGGCATTGCTGCGGTATTTTATTAAACGTTTTATCGCCATGATTATGACCGTCCTCGTCATTACCACTCTGACATTTGTCATGATGAAAGTAATCCCCGGCTCGCCTTTTAACGAAGAGCGGGGCACAAACGAAGCGGTCCAGCGAAATCTCGAATCCTACTACCATCTGAACGAACCTCTTATCACTCAATACGCCATCTATCTAAAATCCATTCTTACCTTTGATTTCGGTCCTTCAATTAAAAAACCGTCAGACAGTGTAAACGCTATGCTTGAACGCGGGTTTCCGGTCTCATTTGAGCTTGGGATAACGGCGATCATCATCGCTGTTATTTCCGGACTCGCGCTCGGCATAATGGCCGCTCTCAGGCGCGGCGGCTTTCTCGATTATGCGGCCATGAGCCTTGCGGTGCTCGGGATTTCCATTCCAAATTTTATTATGGCTACGCTGCTGATTCAGCAATTTGCGGTTCATCTGAAATGGTTTCCGGCAGCTACCTGGACGAGTCCCGTTCACATGGTCCTGCCGACTGTTGCGCTTGCCGTCGGTCCCATGGCCATTATCGCGAGGCTGACAAGATCAAGCATGGCCGAAGTGCTGACTCAGGATTACATCCGCACGGCAAAAGCAAAGGGGCTTTCTCCCGTCAAAATTGTGATCAAACACGCATTGAAAAATGCTCTTATGCCTGTTGTGACAGTACTCGGGACGCTTGCCGCAAGTATTTTAACGGGCAGTTTCGTCATCGAGAAAATTTTTGCCATACCGGGAATGGGCAAATATTTCGTAGAAAGCATCAATCAGCGTGATTACCCGGTCATCATGGGAACGACCGTATTTTACAGTGTGATTCTGATCGTCCTGCTGTTTCTGGTTGATTTGGCATACGGCCTGTTAGACCCGCGCATAAAACTTCATAAGAAAGGGTGATCCTGATGAATCTCCCGCAAGAAACGGTAAAACACACAGAAGTGCCTGATGACTGGTTTCAGCCGGGCGCGGAAAGAAAGGGTGAAACCGAGTCGGTCAAGCGTCCGAGCCTGTCTTACAGTCAGGATGCGTGGCGGCGGCTTAAAAAGAACAAATTGGCGATGGCCGGGCTTGTGATATTATGCTGCCTGTTTCTATCGGCTGCGTTCGGTCCGCTGATATCACCGCACAGCGTGACAAGGCAGACGCTCGCCGAGCAGAATCTTCCGCCGTCTTTTTCACACTGGTTCGGAACCGATGAACTTGGCCGGGACGTGTTTACAAGAACGTGGTACGGAGCGAGGATCTCTTTATTTGTCGGTGTGATGGCGGCGCTGATCGACTTTTTGATCGGCGTCATCTACGGAGGCGTCGCCGGCTACAAAGGGGGCCGGACAGACAGCGCTATGATGAGAATCATCGAGGTTCTCTACGGATTGCCGTATCTGCTCGTTGTCATTTTGTTAATGGTGCTGATGGGGCCGGGGCTCAGTTCCATTATCGTCGCTCTGACCGTGACGGGATGGGTCGGCATGGCGCGGATTGTCAGAGGGCAGGTGCTGAGGATGAAGCATGATGAACACGTATTGGCTTCGAAAACGTTTGGAGCGAAAACATTTCGGATCATTAAGAAAAATCTGCTGCCGAATACGATGGGAGCCATTATTGTCCAAATGACGCTTACGGTGCCGGCGGCGATTTTTGCGGAATCATTTTTAAGTTTTCTCGGACTCGGCATTCAGGCGCCGTTTGCAAGCTGGGGAGTCATGGCAAACGACGGGCTGCCGGCGATTTTATCAGGCCATTGGTGGCGGCTGTTTTTCCCCGCTTTTTTCATTTCCTTGACGATGTACGCGTTTAACGTACTTGGAGACGGCTTGCAGGACGCGTTAGACCCGAAACTGAGGAGGTAGGAAAAATGGCGCAGCAAGTTCTTTCCGTTCAAAATCTGCATGTTACTTTTTCAACATACGGAGGCACTGTAAAAGCCGTCAGAGGCGTCAGCTTCGATTTATATAAAGGTGAAACGTTTGCGATCGTCGGTGAATCGGGCTGCGGAAAAAGCGTGACGTCACAAGCCGTGATGGGTCTTCTTCCGAAACATTCGGCAAAGATTGAATCCGGAAGCATACAATTTAAACAGAAAGACCTTTGCCAAATGTCGGATCGGGAAATGCGGGGAATCCGGGGGCGCGATATTTCTATGATCTTTCAGGACCCGATGACGGCGCTCAATCCGACTTTGACCATAGGGAATCAGCTCTCAGAAGCGCTGTTGGAACACCGCGCCATGGCAAGAAAACAAGCTGAATCCGAAGTTCTCGCCATGCTGGATCTGGTCGGTATCCCGGACTCGAAATCCCGCCTGAAGCAGTACCCCCACCAATTAAGCGGGGGCATGCGGCAGCGGATCGTGATTGCGATGGCTCTGATCTGCGAGCCGGAAATTATGATCGCCGATGAACCGACAACGGCTCTTGATGTAACGATTCAAGCACAAATCCTTGAATTATTTAAGAAGATTCAAAGAAAAACAGGCGTGTCTATTATTCTGATCACACACGATCTCGGCGTCGTCGCTCAGACCGCCGACAGAGTCGCCGTCATGTATGCGGGGAAAATCGCCGAAATCGGCACGAGGCATGATATTTTTTACCGTCCGGCTCATCCATACACAAAGGGGCTGCTTCGTTCAGTGCCGCGGCTGGATATGGAGGATAGTGAGCTGTCGCCGATTGACGGGACGCCGCCTGATTTATTCGATCCGCCGCCGGGCTGCCCGTTTGCCGCCCGCTGCCCGGACAGGATGATCGTCTGTGAAAAGGTATACCCGGCAACAACCGTGAAATCCAAAAGCCATATCGTCAACTGCTGGCTTCAGGATCACCGTGCAGAGCGGCTGAAGCAGCAGCTGACGGCAGCAGAGGAAAAAGGGGGATTGAAATGAAAAAGAGATGGGCGATCGGTGTGATTGCTGTTGTTTCGTTTGCTCTGATGGGCTGTACAGCCAATGAACAGGCGGGGACAGAACCCGGCAAAGCAAAAGAACAGGGGGGTGAAACGGTGCTGCGGCTCAATAACGAAAATGAGCCGACCTCACTTGATCCGCCGATCGGATTTAATAATGTTTCCTGGCAGCCGCTGAATAACATCATGGAAGGATTGACGAGGCTCGGAAAAGATAATAAGCCCGAACCGGCCATGGCGGAAAGCTGGAAGGTGTCCGCTGATAAGCTGACATATACCTTCAATATCCGGGATAACGCCGAATGGACAAATGGCGATCCCGTTACGGCGGAAGACTTCGTGTACGCCTGGAAACGGATGCTCGATCCGAAAACGGGCGCATCTTCCGCTTTTCTCGGCTATATGATCAAAGGCGGGGAAGAATTTAACAGCGGAAAAGGCAAACAAGAAGACGTGAAAGTCACGGCAAAAGATAAAAAAACGCTTGTCGTCACACTGGCGGCACCGCAGGATTATTTTCTGAGCGTCGTGTCCAATCCGGCGTATTTCCCGATTAATGAGAAGGTCGCCAAGGCTGATCCGAAATGGTTCACTGAAGCAAAAACCTTTGTCGGCAACGGGCCGTTCAAACTGACGGAATGGAAGCATGACGACAGCATGACGATGGTCAAAAACGAGACGTATTGGGATAAAAAGACAGTAAAACTGGATAAAGTCACATGGGCGATGGTCAGTGACCGGAATACCGATTATCAGATGTTCCAGTCGGGGGATTTGGATACCGCCTTTGTGCCGGCAGAGCTGAGCGAGCAGCTGATGGGAGGGAAAAATGTCCGCACGTGGGATCAGGCCGGACTCTATTTCTATCGTTTTAACGTAAAAATGGAGCCGTTTCAAAATGAAAAGATCAGAAAAGCGTTCGCGGCAGCGATTGATCAGAAAGAAATCACGGATTATGTGACCAAAAACAGTGAAAAGCCGGCACATGCCTTTGTGTCCCCGGGATTTACTCAGCCTGACGGGAAAGATTTCCGCGAAGCGGGCGGCAGTTTATTAAATCCGGATGAATCAGAAGCCAAAAAACTGCTGGAAAAAGGCATGGCAGAAGAGCATTATGACAAGCTGCCCGCCGTTACATTGACATACAGCACAAAACCGGAGCATAAGAAAATAGCGGAAGCGATTCAGCAGAAGCTCAAAAGTGTGCTCGGTATAGACGTTAAGCTCGCCAATATGGAATGGAACGTCTTTTTAGAAGAGCAGAAAGGACTGAAGTTCCAGTTCTCTCAAAGCTCATTTTTACCGGATTACGCAGATCCGATCAGTTTTCTAGAGGCTTTCCAGACGGATAATTCCATGAACCGCACCGGCTGGGGCAGCGCGGCATACGACGGCTACATCAAGCAGGCAAAACAGGAAGCCGATGCCAAAAAACGTTTTGCGCTCATGCATAAAGCGGAAAAACTGCTCATGAACGAGGCTCCGATCATTCCGATTTACTTTTACAATCAGGTGCATCTGCAGAACAGCGGCGTGAAGGGCATTGTCCGGCACCCCGTCGGTTACATTGATCTGAAGTGGGCGGAAAAGTCCTGATCTTACAGCGGAAACATACGCCGCTCTTTTGCCGATAAAGGAGCGGCGTGTTTCACTTTTCAATCCGGAAAGGAGATTGAAAAAGTCATGAACCATAAACCGAAAGCACTGCAAAAAGGCGACACGGTCGGTGTGATTGCGCCCGCAAGCCCGCCTGAGAGCGGGACGCTGCAAACCGCGCTGCTGTTTTTAGAGAATGAGCTTGGCCTTCAAGTGAAACTCGGCCGGGCGCTGAAGACCCGTCACGGCTATTTGGCGGGAGAGGACCGGGCGCGCCTCGATGATCTCCATGACATGTTTAGTGATCAGAATGTCAAAGCGGTGATATGCGCGTGCGGAGGATTCGGCACGGGCCGCATTGCCGCCGACATCGATTTCGGCTTAATCCGCCGCAATCCGAAAATTTTCTGGGGATACAGTGATATCACGTTTTTACATACCGCCATTCATCAAAATACGGGGCTCGTCACATTTCACGGCCCGATGCTGAGCACGGATGTCGGGCTTGAAGATGCTGATCCCCTGACAAAAGCGTCGTATCATCAGCTTTTTACAGAAACGGAATTCACCTATACGGAGGACATCTCTCCCTTAGAGGTGCTGACAGGCGGAAGGGCCGAGGGAGAGCTTGCGGGAGGCAACTTGTCGCTCATTACGTCCACACTCGGCACGCCATTTGAAATTGATACAAAAGACAAATTGCTGTTTATCGAGGATATTGATGAGGAGCCGTATCAAATCGACAGAATGCTGAATCAATTAAAGATGGCCGGAAAACTGTCAGACGCAGCCGGAATCCTGGTCTGTGATTTTCACCAATGCGAACCGAAGCATAAAGAAAAGTCGCTTACTTTAGAGCAAGTGCTGAACGATTACATTGTCAAATCAGGGAAGCCCGCGCTCAAAGGCTTTAAAATCGGCCATTGTTCACCGAGCTTCGCCGTTCCGATCGGAGCCCGCGCGGTTATGGATACGGCGGCCAAAGCGGTAACGATTGAATCGGGGGTTTCCGGAAGGGAGTGATCAGGCGTGAGGATTACAGATATTCAAACGGGACGGATGTCCGTGCCGCTGAAAAAGCCGTTTAAGACCGCTTTACGCACGGTTTACAATGCTGAATCGGTCATTGTGAAGCTCACTTTTGACAACGGTCTGACCGGCTGGGGGGAGGCGCCGCCGACGGTTGTCATTACAGGCGACAGCGCGGACGGTATTGAAAGCGCCGTCCACGATGTGCTGAAGCCCGCTCTCTTGGGGCGGGGCATTTCCGGCATGGAAGCCGTTTTGTTTGATATCAGCCGGCTGTTGGAAAGAAATCAAAGCGCAAAAGCCGCGGTGGATATGGCTGTATATGACGGATGGGCGCAAATGCACGGACAGCCGCTTTACCGGCTTCTCGGCGGCTATCGGAATACACTGGAAACAGATTTTACCGTCAGCGTTAACTCTCCTGAGGAGATGGCGGGGGATGCAGACCGTTATGTGAACAAAGGATTTCATATTTTAAAAATAAAAGTCGGCATAGGTGACATATCAGACGATGTTGCCCGGATTCAGGCGATCAGATCACGTGTCGGCGGAAACGTCAAACTGAGATTGGACGCCAACCAAGGCTGGACTTCGAAAGAAGCCGTGACTGCGATCCGAAAGATGGAAGACGCCGGACTGGGCATTGAGCTTGTCGAGCAGCCTGTTCACAAAGACGATATCGCCGGGCTGAAGCAGGTCACCGATGCCGTAGACACGCCGATTATGGCGGATGAGAGCGTCTTTACCCCCCGTCAGGCCTTTCACGTGCTGCAGACGAGAAGCGCCGATTTAATTAATATTAAGCTGATGAAAGCGGGCGGCATAAAGCAGGCGGAAACAATCAATGCGATGGCGGAAACGTGCGGCGTGGAGTGCATGGTCGGCAGCATGATTGAGACCAAACTCGGCATCACCGCCGCGGCCCATTTTGCCGCGGGCAAACGGAATGTGACGAGGTTTGATTTTGATGCGCCGCTTATGCTGAAAGATGATTTGATTCAAGGCGGCATCATATACAGCGGCAGTCAGATTGCGATTCCCGACGAACCGGGTCTCGGCATTACCGGTGTGTCGATACAAGAGGGGGCGAAAAGATGAGAGCAGCCGTTACAGCGGCGGCAGCCAACGTATGGACGCTGCCGTCATCTCCCCGTTCGTATGATGCGCCGATGCTTGAAAACCCGCCGCAGATCAGAAAATGGTTAGCGTCTATGGGATATGAAGAGCGGCTGCAATTATGCACAGACAACCTTGTCCAAACGCAAGCGCTTTTCGGGGAAGAGGTGATCATTCTCAAAGAGGAAGGGGAATGGACTTTTGTCGCCGTTCCCGGCCAGCCTTCAAACAAGGATGTGCGCGGATATCCGGGGTGGATGAAAAAAAGCCAGCTTTCAAAAGACGGCTTTCATACATCTTCCCCCGCCGTATGGATTACCAAACCGACAGCTTTTTTATATCACACAAATGGCGAACCGGACTTGGAAGTAAGTTTCTTAACGCGTCTTCCGGCATCAGGACGTGAGAAAGGCTTTTTCCGGGTGGTGACGCCGCTCGGAGAAAGGTTCGTAAATGAAGCTGACGCAGACGAGTGCCGGCATACGGAAGGACGGGCGGCCGATGTCATCGAAACGGGCATGATGTTTCTCGGGCTTCCGTATTTATGGGGAGGACTGAGCGGTTTCGGGTTTGACTGTTCCGGGTTTATGTATTCGATATTTAAAGCAAACGGCTATACCCTTCCCCGTGATGCAACTGACCAAGCAAAAGCCGGATGCGGCGCGGCGGTAAACGATATCCTGCCGGCTGACCTTTTGTTTTTCGCCTATGAAGAAGGAAAAGGCGCGATCCACCATGTCGGTTTGGCGCTGGGAGACGGCCGAATGCTGCACTCCCCGAAAACGGGAAAAACAATCGAAGTGCTGTCTTTGGAAGGAACCGTCTATGAAAAAGAATTATGCACCGTACGCCGCTGTATAAGCGAAAAGGGGGAATAGAAAATGACGGCATCTCCGCTCCTTGAAGTCAGCGGGCTGAAAATGCATTTTGACGCAGGAAGAAAGAAAGCCGTAAAAGCAGTCGACGGTGTCAGCTTTCACATTAACAGAGGGGAAACATTCGGACTTGTCGGAGAATCGGGATGCGGTAAATCGACGCTCGGAAGGGTTATTCTCCGTCTGTATGACCCGACGGCCGGTTCGGTATCATATGAAGGGACGGATATACACCGTGCCGCGGCAGAACAGCGGTCGGTCTTCTTCCGCAAGCTGCAGATGATTTTCCAGGACCCTTACGCCTCGTTAAATCCGCGCCTGACCGTAAGGGAAATTATTATGGAGCCGATGGAAATCCACAATCTTTACAATACAAGAAAAGCCCGTCTGATGATGGCGGATGAACTGCTTGAAGCTGTCGGGCTCCATCCGGATTTCGGCAGCCGGTATCCCCACGAATTCAGCGGCGGACAGAGGCAGAGAATCGGGATTGCCAGAGCGCTCTCTCTGCATCCCGAATTTATCGTGGCGGATGAGCCGATTTCCGCGCTGGATGTGTCGGTACAGGCTCAGGTCGTCAACCTTTTAAAAAGGCTTCAGAAAGAGAAAGGGCTGACATTTTTATTTATCGCCCACGATTTATCAATGGTCAAGCATATCAGCGACCGGATCGGCGTGATGTATTTGGGCCGCATGATGGAAATTACAGAAAGCGCTGCGCTTTACCGGGAACCGCTTCACCCATATACGAAGGCGCTTTTATCCTCAATCCCGATTCCTGACCCGCTTCTTGAGGACAAGCGTGAACGGATTATTCTGAAAGGGGAGCTGCCGAGCCCCCTTAACCCGCCGAGCGGCTGTGTATTCAGGACGCGGTGTCCTGAAGCGATGGAGCTCTGCGGTAAGATAACGCCTGAGCTTGAAGAAGTGAAGGCGGGGCGTTTTGTCGCCTGCCATTTATACAAAAAAGAAAGCTGACAATATAAAGTCAGCTTTCTTTTTTAATTAAACCTGATGCAGAAATGACACGCAGACCGGATACGGAACCGGAATGTCAGATTGAAGCAGAGTCAATTTGCCCGTTTCCGTATCACGTTCAAACAAAACCAGATTTCCCGTTTCTTCGTTTGACGCGACAAGGAATGTCTCGGAAGGGTCAAACGCGAAATCACGCGGCCAGTTTCCTTCTGTCGGCACCCATTCAATAAGAGACAATTCGCCGGAATATTGGTTGATCTTAAAGATGGCGATGCTGTCATGTCCGCGGTTGGCGGCATAAAGAAATCTGCCGTCTTTAGATATGCGGATCGCGCTGCCTTGCGATTTGTCCGTAAAGCCTTCAGGCAAAGCGGAAATGACCTGCAGCTCTCTGAATTCACCTAAGGTCGGGTTGTATTCAAGCGCGATGACTTCATTACTGATTTCCGTCATGACATAGGCGTATTTTTCCGCCGGATGGAAAACGATGTGGCGCGGCCCTGAACCCGGTGCGAAAGAGTGAGTTTTCACCTCTGTGAGCGAACCGTTTTTCATTTGGTAAGTATAAAGCGTATCCGTCCCTAAATCGACGGCTGCAATGTAGTTATGCTCAGGTGTATAGCCTGCGAAATGGGTATGCGGTTTCTCTTGTCTTTCATGAGGACCTGTTCCCGTATGAGCGGCTTCGGCAGCCGGCTCCCGCAGACTTCCGTCTTCATTGACGGGAAAGGCGTGCACTTTTCCGCTGTGGTAATTAGCGGTTAACACATATTCATGTTTATCATCAATGCTGACGTGGCATGGAGACGGGCCTTCAATCAGCTGGTGGTTCACAAAAGTTAATTTCCCGCTGTTCTGATGAATCTGATAGGCTGCGACGCCGCCTTTTCCGTCTGCCTTTTCAATGGAATACAGCATGCTGTTATCAGAATTCGGAGTGACGTATGTCGGGTTGCCGAGCTTTGCTGCCAGCTTCGGACGGCTGAGCCGTTTCGCTTCTGTATCAAGTTCAAAACAATAAATGCCTTCGCTTCCGCCTTTTGTATATGTTCCCGCGTATCCTATGTACTTAGCCATTCGGTTTCCCCCTTTAGAGTCTTGTCTTCTCTATATTAACGTATCTTGAAGGAAACTGCCTTGTAAATGTTTAAGATGTTCTGACAAGCGGCAAGGTGCAGCAGCGGAAGGAACCGCCTGATTTAATAATTTCGGAAAACTCGGTTTCAATGACTGTATAACCTCTTTTTCTGAGCTCGCGGTTCGTATGACGGTGCTGCGGCAGGCTGATAATTGTCTGATTGCCGATTGACAAGATATTAGGACCGAGCGTGAATTGCTCTTCTTCAGGCACTTCTATCATCTCAAAACGTTCGGCGAGAAGATCAATTTCTTTCTGCCGCAAGCCATTTTTGCAGTATAGCGCCTCCGTTTCTGAGATCATATTAAATACACAGTCCAAATGTAAGAAATCCTCCTTGAGAGGGATCGGCACAACCGTCATCTCCGGCAGCGCCTCCTGCAGCTCCCGGACAGCCGCTTTATCCGTGCGCTTGCTCAGCCCGGCGTAAACGGTGCCGTCTGCGATCAAGATGTCGCCGCCTTCAATGTTCGCTTTTTTCAGTCGCGTATAGGGGATTTTCTTATTGTCAAGCAGGTTTTGAAACACTTTTTCTTCTCCCTGCCGGACTGAAGCCGCCATGTTTGAAATAAACGCCGTCTCGCCTAAGACAAATCCGATATCCCGGGTGAATACCTGCTCAGGCAATGCGGGATCGGCAGGCAGCAGGACGACTTCAATCTGATGAGATCTTAAAATGTCAATAAACTCACTATGCTGTTTGAGGGCAACGGGTATGTTAATATTTTCTTGTTTGAAATGTTTCTGCGTTCCGTTAATAATATCCTTGATGGCCATGTGTTCCGGCCGGCATAAGATGACTGTCTGCAAAGCATCAAACTCACTGCGGCAAGCCGATTTCCGCGTGGATTTGGGAATGGATACGTCCATGTGATATCCTCCTATCGGTATTTTGCGTTTATTATTCCCGGATGTGATGAATAATGAAACATTTATGAGAGAATATCTAACCAACTTAATATTTAAAATTTTAGACAAAACGGTCAAAGTATTGTTTAATAGGGTACAGATGAATGAGTCAAAACGACCAGACACCAAAGGGGAGTTTAAATAATATGAAGTTGCCAGAATCAAGATTTTGCAAAGAAACAAGGGTTGTTAAAACAAGCAGGGTTTTTCCGCTTGATACGAATAATCACAATACGCTGTTTGGCGGAAAGCTGATGAGCTACATTGATGATATCGCTTCAATTTCCGCGGCCCGCCACTGCCGGTGTGAAACAGTCACGGCCTCAATGGATTCTGTAGATTTTTTGCGCCCCATCGGCCAACAGGATTCCGTATGCCTTGAATCTTACGTCACATGGGTCGGCACATCGTCTATGGAGGTGTTTGTCAAAGTCATTAAAGAACATCTGATGACGGGCGAACGCGAGCTTGCGGCAACGTCGTTTCTGACCTTTGTCGCGCTTGATTCAAACGGGAAATCGGTACCCGTTCCGCGGATCGTGCCGGAAACCGAGGAAGAAATCATGCTTCACAATACGGCCGTTCAGCGCGCCGGAGAACGAAAAAACCGCTTAAAACACAGCAAGGCCCTGGCCGAGGCGCTCGGAACAGATAAACCTTGGTAATCATCAAACCGCTTTTTTAAAAAGCGGTTTTTTTATGCTGAGAAAGGACTTTTCCTGCCGGATCCATAATCTATTACAGGGAAAGGAGACGTGGCGTGCATGATGAAACATAAGTCTTCCGGCACCATCCTGACAACCGGGCGTATCCGTCTGCGGACTATGCGGGATGACGATGAAGAAAATTTGTACGGGCTGTTTACCGACAGAGAGGTCATGAAATATTATCCTTCTCTTAAAAGCAGACGGGAAACGAAGGAATGGATTGCCTGGAACAAACGATTGGCCGCAGGATACGGCGTCAGTCTTTGGATCGCAGAGGATAAAGAGACGGGCGCATTTCTCGGTCAATGCGGAATCGTTCCGCAGACGGTAAACGGAAACACTTTGATGGAAATCGGCTATATGTTTGCCCGCCGCCGCTGGGGCTGCGGCTATGCGACAGAGGCGGCGAACGCCTGTCTGGACTACGGTTTTCATACGCAGCAATACGGACGCATAGCGGCGCTGATTGATCCGGAAAACGCTGCCTCCGTCCGTGTCGCGGAAAAAATCGGTATGGTGCCCGGTGAGACCGTTACCAAATGGGAGAGGCAGCTGACGGTTTTTGACATCACATCTGACGTTGAACGTTTCGGCGAAATGTAGTATGATACGAACAGACATGTTTTCTAGGGTTCCGCATGTTCATACATGGCCTGGTCCGAGAGAAAACACATATGCGGACATATCCCGCATATGCACACGGAGGGAAAAAAGCCCGGGAGAGTCAATCTCATGTGAGACGACTATCCGGGCTTTTTTGTATTGTCCGGATACAGAAAGGGTGAAGAACATGAAATGGGGTTTAGTGGTCATAGCGGCCGTATTTGAAGTGGTATGGGTCACCGGCCTGAAACATGCTGATTCGGCACTGGCGTGGAGCGGCACGATTACGGGAATCATCATCAGTTTTTATCTATTAATCAAGGCGACAGACAGCCTGCCCGTAGGAACGGTATATGCGGTCTTTACCGGACTCGGGACAGCGGGCACCGTGCTCAGTGAAATCCTGCTTTTCAAAGAGCAGGCCGATCCGGTGAAAATCGTGCTGATCGGCGTTTTGCTGATCGGTGTCATCGGATTAAAGCTGGTCACACAGGATAAGCCTGAGACGAAGGAGGAGAAGGCGTAATGCATTGGATCAGCCTGATAGCCGCGGGTCTTTGTGAAATGCTCGGGGTCATTTTAATGAATCAATTTCAAAAAGAAAAGAAAGTCCAATGGATTCTTTTCATTATCGCCGGATTTGCGGCTTCTTTTTCCCTGCTTTCTTATGCGATGGAGACGATCGCGATGGGCACGGCCTATGCGATCTGGACCGGTATCGGCACGGCGGGCGGCGCATTAGCCGGCATTCTTTTCTACGGCGAGCAGAAGGATGCGAAGCGCATCTTTTTCATTGCGCTTATTTTATGCGCTGCCGTAGGGCTGAAAATTCTTTCGTAAATTGATTTTTATCAAATCTTCAGTATAATTTATTAGTAAGTTACGAATTATGAAGATACGAGGGATTAAAACAGATGAATTCATATATGACACAGCGGCTGAAAGAATACCGCCGCGGGAATGAGGAAAAAGGGCGCCTGCTTGTCAGCTGCCCCGACCAGCCGGGAATTGTATCGGCCGTGTCGGCGTTTTTGTTTGAACATGGTGCAAACATTATTGAATCAAATCAATACACGACTGACCCTGAAGGCGGACGGTTTTTTCTTAGGATCGAATTCGACTGCAAGGGCATTCGTGAGAAAAAAGAGGACTTACAGCAGGCGTTCGCCTCAATCGCCCAGACATTCGGCATGACATGGAGCCTGTCTCTGGCAAGTGAGCTGAAGCGGGTGGCGATCTTTGTATCGAAGGAGCTGCACTGCCTTCATGAACTGATTTGGGAATGGCAAAGCGGCAATATGATGGCCGAAATTGCGGTCGTCATCAGCAACCACGAAGAGGCCAAAGAAGTGGTCGAACCGCTGAATATTCCGTTCCATTACATGAAAGCTAACAAAGACATCCGCGCCGAAGTGGAGCGGCGCCAGCTTGAGCTGCTGGAGCGGTATAAGATTGATGTGATCGTTCTTGCCCGCTACATGCAGATTTTGACGTCTGATTTTGTATCTGCCCATCCGAATCGGATTATTAACATCCACCATTCATTTCTGCCGGCCTTTATCGGCGCTAACCCGTATAAACGGGCTTATGAGCGCGGAGTGAAATTAATCGGCGCGACCTCTCACTATGTGACGGACGATCTTGATGAAGGGCCTATTATTGAACAGGATATTGAACGCGTCGATCACAGAGATCACGCAGAGGATCTGAAGAATATCGGCAGAACGATTGAGCGGAGCGTGTTGGCAAGAGCCGTAAAATGGCATCTGGAAGACCGCGTCATCGTTCACGGAAACAAAACGATCGTATTTAATTAATGGCGGTCCGCCGGGGAGGCGGACTGTTTTTTATGGATGAAAATGTCTTGACAAGAACCTGTTTTCTTTGCATAATATAAAAAAATCATTGAGCGTTGAAGAGGATCAGTACGCAGAACTTTCTGTGACAGAGAGCAAAATGGCCCGCTGAAACATTTTGCCGCATGAAACCTGCCGAACCTGCCTTGGAGTCCTGAGGGGAAAACTCAGGCGCGATAACCTGGCGTTACAGGAAAGCGGGACGCGTGAAAAACGCGTTCAAACAAGGTGGTACCACGGAAAGCCCATTTCGTCCTTATTTTTCAGGACGGAATGGGCTTTTTTTATTGAAGAGAGCCGGTTTGGATTGATTGCCACGGAGGAGAAACGATGAAAAAACAAAGAATTGTTGTGAAAATCGGGAGCAGCTCGCTCACCAACAGTAACGGAAGCATTGATGAAGCAAAAATCAAGGAACATACGGAAGCCATTTCTTTATTAAAAGAAAACGGGCATGAAGTGATCCTCATTACCTCAGGCGCGGTGGCAGCGGGTTTTTCCGCTCTCGGCTATCCGTCGCGACCCGTTACGATAAAAGGAAAGCAGGCATCTGCCGCAGTCGGCCAGACGCTTTTAATGCAGCAATATATGGACCATTTAAAAAGATACGGTCTGACGCCGGCACAAATTTTATTAACAAGAAATGATTTCTCAAAAAGAGAGCGGTACAGAAATGCCTATGCCACTGTAATGGAACTGTTGGAGCGTGGCGTCGTGCCGATTATTAATGAGAATGATTCCACATCAGTCGAAGAGCTGACGTTCGGTGATAACGACATGCTGTCGGCGCTTGTAAGCGGTTTGATTCATGCAGACCAATTAATGATTCTCACAGACATTAACGGGCTGTACGATGCCAATCCGAATGAAAACCCGGACGCAAAGCGGTTCGACTATCTGAATGACATCACACCAGAATTGCTCGGATATGCCGGATCAGCAGGCTCAAAGGTCGGCACCGGAGGCATGAAGTCAAAACTTCTCGCCGCCCAGACCGCATTGTCGCTCGGGGTGAAGGTATTTATCGGAACCGGCTCCGGACGGGAAAAACTGATGGGAATTTTAGACGGAAAAGGCGACGGCACTTATATCGGCGATAAAGACCTGTCCTCAGTAAATAATACACGGCAATGGATCATGTTTCATTCTCCGATATCAGGGGAAATCATCATTGATGGGGGAGCGGAGCAGGCGATGATCCATAACGGGTCAAGTCTCCTCCCGGCCGGCGTCGCTGATGTCTGCGGCAGTTTTCCGAAAGGGGCCGTAGTGGAAGTCAAAGGGCCCGGCGGCATTATCGGCAAAGGGCAGACGCAGTACTCATCCGATGAAATTTTAGAAGCCAAAGGGAAGCGGAGCGACCAGCTTTCAGGAACGAAGCAGGTGGAAGTGATTCACAGAGATGATTGGGTGAATTTATTTGACGAGGGGGAACACAAATGAGTGAAGTATTGCAAAAAGCAGCCTTGGCAAAAGAAGCGGCTGCCGAAATGGTCATGAAAACGACGGCTGAAAAAAACGAAGCGCTTCAATGTATTGCAGACGGACTCAGAAACGAACGCCGGCTGATTTTAACAGAGAATCAGAAAGATATTGAAGCGGGACGGAACAGAGGACTGACACCTGACATTATTGACAGGCTGACTCTTGATGAAAAACGCCTGCTCGATATCGCGGACGCCGTGGAACTATTAATCGGTCTTGAAGATCCCGTCGGTGAATCGCTGGAGACCATTCAAAAAGAGAATGGATTATCCATTGAAAAAATCCGCGTGCCCCTTGGAGTAGTGGGCATGATCTATGAGGCCAGACCGAACGTTACCGTAGACGCGGCCACACTCTGCCTGAAAACCGGAAACGCGGTTGTGCTCAGAGGAAGTTCTTCCGCCATCCACAGCAACATAGCGCTTGTCAGTGTGATGAAACGCGCACTGGGGCTGTCAAAGCTTCCGATTGATGCCGTTCAGCTCATAGAAGATACAAGCAAAGAAACCGCCAAACAGCTCTTTACATTAAATGACGGGCTGGATGTATTGATCCCGCGCGGCGGTAAAAATTTAATTGATCTAGTGGTCAGGGAATCAACCGTACCCGTTTTAGAAACCGGAGCGGGCAATTGCCACGTGTACATAGATGAGTCAGCAGATCCTCAAATGGCAAGCGAGGTCGTCATCAATGCCAAAACACAGCGTCCTTCGGTCTGCAACGCGATTGAATCTCTTTTGATTCATGAAAAATGGGCCGAAGAACACGGACGAAAGCTGCTGAATCAGCTGACAGAAAAAGGGGTGGAGCTCCGAGGAGACCAGGTAATTTGCAAACTGGAGCCTCAAGCGAAACAAGCAGAAGAAGCCGATTGGGGAGCGGAGTACCTGGCGCCGATTCTCAGTGTGAAAACGGTGCAGGACGTACAGGAGGCGGTCCGCCACATTCAGCAGTACGGCACAAACCATTCAGAAGCCATTCTGACGGAGAACGCCGAGCATGCGGCTTACTTCCAGACCGCCGTTGACGCCGCCGCCGTGTATCATAATGCTTCAACCCGGTTTACGGACGGCTTTGAATTCGGATACGGAGCCGAAATCGGCATCAGCACGCAAAAGCTTCACGCGAGAGGGCCGATGGGGCTTCCGGCGTTAACATCTACAAAAATCATCATCAAAGGAAACGGACAAATCCGCGTATAATCTTTTAAGCTTATCCTTCAAAAAGGGTAGGCTTTTTTTATGCGGAAAGATTGACGGTTCTTATTATATTGTGTAAAATTAAATTGTACACAATATAATAGAGGTGAATTCACATGACAAAACCATTATTTACTGCAACCGTATCAGCCGCCGGCGGACGTGAAGGGAAAGTCACGTCTTCTGACGGAGTGCTGAATCTTGATGTTGCTATGCCGGGAACGCCAAGAGCAAAAAAGCTCGAACATGCCACAAACCCTGAACAGCTGTTTGCCGCAGGATATTCAGCCTGCTTTGACAGCGCTCTTCAGCTCGTAGCGAGAAAAGAGCGTCTGAGTATTGAAACAGAGGTCACTGCGCATGTCAGTCTGCTGAAAGATGAAGCAGACCAAGGATATAAACTAGGCGTTACGCTTGAGGTCAAAGCATCCGGCATTGATAAACAGGAGCTTGAAGCCCTTATCCAAAAAGCGCACGGTGTCTGCCCGTATTCAAAAGCGACAGCGGGAAATATTGAAGTGAAGCTTCTGGCAGCAGAATAAAAATAAGGATGCCCATTCGGGGCATCCTTATTTTTTGCCGTGCAGCGTATTCAAAACCTCATAAAGCGACTGTTTTAACTGCTTTAATTCCTCTTTTGACCGTCCCGTCTGTTCCAGCATGGCAATGGGGATATCCGCCGCTGTCTTCTGCAAGGCCCGTCCTTCATCTGTGAGCCTGATCGTCACGGATCGCTCGTCTACAGCCGACCGCTTTCTCATGATGATTCCGTGCTGCTCCATCCGTTTCAGCATCGGTGTCAGCGTTCCGGAATCCAGGTACAAAAGCTCACCCATCCGTTTCACATTCAGTTCTTCGTGCTCCCATAATAAAAGCAGCGCCAAATATTGGGGATAAGTTACGTTGAGCTTATCAAGCAGCGGTTTGTACCGTTTCGTCATTTCCCTTGAGCTTGCGTACAGCAAAAAACAAAGCTGATTCTCCAGTTTCATATGTTCAAAATCTTTTTCTGCCATTACTTCTTTCACCAACTCTTTGTTTGTTAACGTTACCCCTATTGTAGCCGAAAAACGGCCCATTTCCTATTCCTCATGTTTAAAAATATGAGCAGGGGCAATATATACAGTAAGTACAATGAGGAGGCTGATAATAATGGCATTATTTACTTCAAAAGCGACCGCAGTCGGCGGACGAGCAGGACATATTAAATCCGAAGACGGGGTGCTGGATTTTGACATCATCATGCCGAATGCAAAAAAAGACGGAGAAACCGGCACAAACCCTGAACAGCTCTTTGCGGCAGGATATGCTGCCTGCTTCGGGGGAGCGCTTGAGCTCGCCGCCCAAAAACAAAAAATCGACATGACCTCTGAAATTGAAGGACAGGTCAGCCTTTTAAAAGATGAGAGTGACGGAGGTTACAAAATCGGCGTAACGCTCGTCATTGATACAAAAGATCTTGACAAAGAAACGGCGGAGAAGCTAGTGCATGCCGCTCACGAGTTCTGTCCGTATTCAAAAGCAACAAGAGGAAATGTAGACGTCAAACTTGAATTAAAATAAATAACCGAACGAATATCCCGGATTTTATATCCGGGATATTTTATTAACGAAAACATCAGTAATGATCTCTTCTCTCCCGGAATAAGAATACGATATAGCACTTTTGCATAATAACACCAAGAGAAAAGAGGGAGAAATCGATGTCTCTTCCAAACATACCGAACATCACCCCCGACATTACACTCTCCAGATGTGAGACCCTGAACCTCCTTCTTTCATCCGTGGCTATGGAAGAAATCGGACTATCCCATATTCTGCAGGCGGAAGCGGAAAGGATTCAAATGTTTCTCGGCGCTTCCGGCGATCCCTCCTTGGAGGAATTGTCATCAATCAATAGAAGCACTGAACGGCTCCTGCGCACCGTCATGAAATCACAACTCCTTTTGCAGACGAAGCTTGAGGACATTATCTTCTTACAGGATTCTGAAGCCTGTATGGACCAGGACGACCCAAGCAATCCGAGTAATCCGGGCGATCCTGATGACCCGTGGAATCCGGATGATCCAAGTAATCCGAGTGATCCGGGCGATCCTGATGACCCGTGGAATCCGGACGACCCGAGCAATCCGAGTGATCCGGGCGATCCTGATGACCCGTGGAATCCAGACGATCCCAGTGATCCGGAAGATCCGTGTGACGGCCTGTTTTACGGCCGCATTGGCTGCTGTGAGTGCGGGGATTGTGAGGACTGCGGTTGGAAGAAAAAAGGCGGGGAGCGTTCATAAAAAAAGAGACGGGTGAAGCATATGCCGTATCCAAGCATCTCAAAAGCGAAACAGGCATCTTTTGAAGCCATGCATTGTCTCACGATTGCGCTGTTACATATATTATCTGTGACCGTGGATAAAAGAAGGGGTTCAAATTACAAAGAAGAAATCAGGCTGTTCTCCGCATTGTGCCGCTGGCAGATGGAAACAGGCGGCCGTCTGTTTTTAATGATCAGCTTGGAAGAAGAGCAGAAGCAGATGTATGAGCGGCACTTTCTTGAAATGAAGACAGTTACGGAACGAACGAAAAAATTCATTTCTGAAAGCCCGCGCGAATTCCGGGCGCATCCGATTACGAAGCGGGCTGTCAGGCAGCTTCAGGAATGGAATACGGAAACTGCCGAACCTGCCGTCAGATGGGTGCGGCCTGTCATCATCACGATGAACGGCACTCCTGAACGGCCTTGGTTCAATCAACAACTCCAAAATCGGGAAAGGTGAGAAAATGAGCGGAAATGCTGAATGTAAACTGACTCTTTGCATGATTGTGAAAAACGAGGAGAGATACATCTCCCGTTGTTTATCAAGTGTACAAGACATCGCTGATGAGATCGTCATCGCAGACACCGGATCACAAGATAATACAAAAGATATATGCAAAAGCTTTCAGGCAAGAGTGTTTGATTTCGAATGGGAGAATGATTTCGCAAAGGCCAGAAATTACGCCCTGCAGCATGCCGAAGGAGATTGGATTTTAGTGCTTGACGCGGATGAAGAGCTCGATCAGGAGACGGGCCGTTTTTTAACTTCGCTGCTTCATGACGGATTACCGAGCCGGGGTCTTATGAAAATCATCAATTATACGGGGAAGCAGCTCGATGAAAACGAAGCGTTTGAAAGCATGCAGCCGAGACTGTTCCGCAATCATAAAGGCCTTCTGTATCAAGGCAGAATTCACGAGAATATCTCGGCTTCCAATGAGGAAGAAAACAATGCTTTTTTCACGCTCCCATGTGTGATTCATCACTACGGCTACTTGGAGCAGGAAGAAAAGATCAAGCAAAAACATAAACGGAATATCAGCATTTTAAATGAAGAGCTTTCAGAGGAAAATCCTGATCCGTGGCTTGTCTATCATTTGGCAAGTGAATGCTACAGAATCAAAGACTATGAAAAAGCATTACATCTTGTCAACGGCTCAATTTTTCAATTTTTAAGCGAAAAACGAATGCCTCCGTCTCTCCTGTATTATTTGAAATATACAATATTGCTTGAGCTCAAACGGTATGAAGAAGCCGAACAAGGGATTGAAAAAGTGCTCAAGCTATATCCTGATTACAGCAATCTTCATTATTATAAAGGCCTTGTATTATATCATTTGGAAAAGTACAGAGCGGCAATCAAAGCATTTGAAAACGGAACGCAGGTTGAAGGAGAAAACGCTGATCACTTCATTTTAAAAGGTGCCGCCGATTTCAGAGCCTTTTATTATATGGCGAAATGCCATGCTGCATTAAACCATGATATGACGGCCATCGCTTACGCCAAAAAATCGGTGAAGTTCAATCCTCAATTTAAACCCGCGAAAGAACTTCTGTCTCAATTAAAAAAGGATCAGCGGACAAACGCCTGATCCTTTTTTTGCATGTTCCATTAAGATAATCGAATAATGTTTAAAGCTGCACCGGTGCTTCCTCCAAGCAATGTGGCCGCACCCAATAATCCGAACAGCTGAAGCTGGATGGTGCTGCCTGCTGGCAAAGTCACAATAAAGGAGTTATTAAAGTTTGCCAAAGACGCGACCGGGGCGATAATCGAACTTGCAGGAGGAGTGCCGTTGATTAAAATACGCGAACTTACAAGCAAGCCGGCCGTTAAATTAATATGGTAGGAAATATAGTACCGTCCCGCCGGAGCAACGGTAAATATGGTATTTGCGGCATTAGCCGTAATATCTGCCGAAAGGTTTTGTTCATTCGGTAAGGAAATGGTCGTGCCGCCGACAATAACTGCGACAACACCGCCGCCCGTATTGCTCGCATAGCCGGAAGTTGCTGTCAGACTTGTTCCAGTGCTTCCGGTCGGCCCGGTACCGCCAGTAGCGCCAGTGCTTCCAGTCGGTCCGGTGTCGCCAGTAACGCCGGTGCTTCCGATCGGTCCAGTAGCGCCAGTAGCGCCGGTGATCCCGGTCGGCCCGGTACCGCCAGTAGCACCGGTAATTCCAGTCGGTCCTGTGTCGCCAGTAGCGCCGGTGATTCCGGTCGGTCCGGTAGCGCCAGTAGCGCCGGTGATTCCCGCCGCAGCTAAAAGTGTATAGTCAGCTGAGGCTCCAGGGGTTCCCGCCGGGCTGTTTACGTTTGCGACGTAAGAGCTTCCGTTATACAAGACAACCTGTCCGGTTGTGTAAGTGGGAGCAATCAGCGGATTAAAAGCAACAATCCCTTGAAGGCCCGCACCGGTGACCCCCGTCGGTCCGATCGATCCGGTTGGCCCCGTCGCTCCGGCCGGTCCGATTGCTCCCGTAGGTCCCGTCGGCCCCGTAGCACCAGTCGGTCCCGCCAGTGTAGGGATATTTGAGATACTGTCCAATTTTGAACCGAGAAGAAGCTCCTGTTTCATTAAGCTGTCAAGCGTATCACGGACGCTCTCATTCAGGTTAAGAATATCCGCAAGACTTGACGGGGGCCCTGTTAATCCGGGAATCGTTCCGAGCGCGTATTGGATTTTTTCCCCTTCCGCATTCAGAATATGTGCCATTCCCAGCTCTTCCATAGCAATTGACGAAAGAAGAAGGTTAATGGTATCGTCTCTGGAAAGTGTAACGACAGGGGTGATATTGGGCAAATTAGGCTGTGACACAATGTCCCTCCTTATGAGTTGGCTGAAAATCATTTTATTACGAACAAAGTTCCCCGAAATGAGCGTAAGCAGTACTGTATCAGTATATTCACTGATTCTGTCCAAGTTTCTGAATGGATTCCCTTTATAAACCAATTGAGCGGGTTATACCACTGTTTTTGATTTCATCATATATGAAGGAAATACTTTAAATATAGAGAAAATACATCGCACAGCATTCGCAAATCGGTCAAAATGACAGCGGGACATGTGATCGTCTATAAAGCGATGGCTATATATCTTGTGCGTTTCCTGCAAAAACTCTCTTTTTCATTTCAAGTTTTCTGTATAAAAGGGCGAGTAGCATGGATGGGATCGTACAAACAATCATTCCGATAAAGGCATACCGGGGTTCAATTTCATATAAAAAACCTCCGAAAATAGTAAATACCGCAGTGCTCCAGCTGAGAGCAAGCGCTGAATATATGCCTTGGGCTTTCGGGATTTGCGCGGGTGAAATATTTTTAATTAAGTATTTCATAAATGCATAGTGTCCCATCGCGAATGAACAGGCATGCAGCGTCTGCGCAATACAGAAAATGATGACATGCGGAAATGCAAATACGAGTATCCAGCGTACGGTAGCACCAAGCGCCGCCAAGGCGAGCAAAGAGCCTGCTGTAAATTGATGAAAGTATCGGTCAGCGATTGCAAAGAAGATAATCTCCGCGATAACGGCGATGTTGATAATGATTCCGATGGCATATGCGGGGGCATCGATTTCCTGCAAAAAGAGATAACCGTAATTGTAGTAAGATGCATGTGCCGCCTGCAGTAAGATAACGATTGCGAGCACCAGACCGAAATATTTGATGCGGAATAAGGCAAACATGCCCTCTTTTCTTGCGCGGTCTGTTTCCGGCCGTTTTGAAAGAACAGCTGGCGCATGCATAAAGCTGAGGCATGCGAATATCAGGGTGCCCAAAAGCAGTGCCCATAAAATCGCTTGATCTCCGAATATACCTGTAAAGACGGACAGGATGACGCCGGCTGAAACAAAACCCGCGGACCCCCACTGTCGGCTTGTCCCATAGGCCTTTAATTCGTTATGCTGTACAAGGACGCCGCAAGCGCTGTCTAAAGCAGGCATTAAAGCAGGGTAAAACACATGCAGCACTAATGTGACAAGAAGCAGGCTTTGAAAAGAATCAGCGGGAATATAACATAAAAGTGCGAGAAGCGTCCCGATTCTGGCGCCGTTTAATAAGGCTTTGCTGCTGAATTTTCCTGATAAATAAGGGAAGAATAATAATGTGGAAATCCCTCTTGCCGCCAAGCCCAGGCTCATAATGAAACTGGCTTCGGATACGGAAACCCCTTTTATATGCACCATCCATCCCGTCCAATAGGGCAGAAAAACACCCCATGTCATAAAAAAACTAAAAAAATGCAGACTCATCCAGCGATATGCTTTCATTCCCGTTCCTCCTTTAATTGGCATGTTATCATGTAAAGACATAAAGACAATATGAGATATCTCATATTTTTGGGGTGGACGATGGAAGTTTATAAAGGCGAGAAAAAGCGGCATCAGTTAGAAAAACACTCAATCGCGCATTTATTCTCTTTCCCCGCTGAAGAGTTTATGGAAGTGCGCGAATATGAGCGGGACGAATGGATTATTCAAGAGGGCAGGAGGCCTGACTTCCTGTTTTACGTGATTGAAGGAAAAGCGAAAATATATGTAACCCACCAAAACGGGAAAGTTTCTTTAATTAATTTTATCAACAAAGATGATTACATCGGAGAGATGGAACTATTACATGAAGTGTATTACACAAAAGGAATTCAAGCCTCAGTGAAGACTGTTTGTTTTGCTCTGCCTATTTACCGCTGCCGCGCGCAATTGCTGCAAGATGCGAAATTCCTGCGTGAATTGGCTAAGTTTTTAAGTGCTAAGGCAACGCTTATGGCTTCGAAATATTCACAAAGTCTGGCGTTCCCGCTTGAAAACCGGCTGGCCGATTTTATTTTGCAGACGGCTTATGAAGGGGTTTATAAAGAGAAGCACGTAACGGTCTGTGATTATTTGGGTGTATCTTACCGTCATCTCTTGCATGTGCTGACGCAATTCTGCCAAAAAGGGTATTTGCAAAAAGAAGGGCGGTGCTATCAAATTAAGCAGCATGATTCACTAAGTGAACTTGCGAAGGCGCTGAAGAATAAGTAGCACGCCCAGAAAAAACAGCCACCCGCGATTTGCGGATGGCTGTTTTTTTATACAAGCTGAGCTTGTTTTTTTCGTGCCTGTTTCGCGGCGTCGACCATATTTTTTAATGCCGCAACGGTTTCTTCCTGCTGTCTTGTTTTCAGTCCGCAGTCCGGGTTTACCCAGAAGCGGTCAGTCGGACACACTTCAAGCGCGTCATCAATAATTTGATAGATTTCTTCAGTTGCCGGCACACGCGGGCTGTGAATGTCGTATACACCGAGTCCGAGGCCTTTCACGTAAGGATGTTCTTTCAAATATTCTAAAAATCCTCCGTGGCTTCTGCTGTGTTCGATTGTAATGACATCCGCGTCAAGATCATTGATCGTATCTACGATATCTTCAAAGTTGCTGTAACACATATGCGTATGAATCTGCGTCTCATTTTGCACAGAAGACGTCGTTAACCGGAATGCTTCTGCGGCCCAAGTTAAATATTCATCCCAATCCTGCGTTTTTAACGGCAGTCCTTCGCGGAGCGCGGGTTCATCCACTTGGATAATCTGAATACCGGCATCTTCAAGCGCTTTTACTTCTTTTCTGAGGGCAAGCCCGATCTGGAAGGCGATTTCTTTTCTTGAAATATCCACACGCGGGAATGACCAGTTTAAGATGGTGACAGGTCCCGTCAGCATGCCTTTCATGTGTTTTTCCGTCAGCGATTGGGCGTAGACCGTATCTTTTACCGTCATCGGTTCGATAAATTCGACATCTCCGAAAATGACAGGCGGACGTACGCAGCGTGAACCGTAAGACTGCACCCATGCATATTTCGTAAAGGCGAATCCGGCCAGTTTTTCACCGAAGTATTCGACCATGTCCGTCCGCTCGAATTCTCCGTGAACGAGCACGTCTAAGCCGATTTCTTCCTGAATGTCAACCCAGCGCTTCGTTTCCGCATTAATAAAGGCTTGGTACTGTTCATCCGTCCAATCTTTTTTCCGCCATTTTTGCCGTGCGCTCCGCACCTCGGCAGATTGAGGGAAGCTTCCGATTGTCGTCGTCGGCAGAAGAGGAAGACCGAGTGATTCATTCTGCAGCGCCAATCGTTCTTCAAAGCTTGCCGGACGGGAGAAATCTTTTTCCGTCAGCTGATTCAGCTCTTCTTTTTGAGCTGAGTTCGCTCCTGTTGCGAATGCTTTTAAAGCCTTAAGTGCCGCTTTTGATTCTTCGATCTGCTCACTGACGGCCGCTTTGCCGGACAGAAGCCCTTCTTTTAAGACGCCGAGTTCCGCCAGTTTTTCTTTAGCGTATGACAGGCCGTTCAGCAAATCCTTTTCAAGATGCTCGTCAGGGTGTTTCGCCACCGGCACGTGCAGAAGGCTGCTTGAAGGCTGAATCCATAACTCCTCAACATCAGCGTGGCTGAGGATATCCAGAGCTGCATCAAGGCGTTCTTCAACATCGATTTTCCAAATGTTGCGGCCGTCGACCACACCGGCTGCCAGCACTTTATCTTTCGGGAAGCCGTGCTTTTTCAGCTGATCAAGGTTTCTGCCTTTATCATGCACGAAGTCAAGCCCGATTCCCTGTACGGGATAAGAAACGAGTTCTTCATATGCATCAACCGAATCGAAGTATGTCTGCAGGAGGACATTCAGCCCTGAAAGCTCTTTTGTAATAGATTCATAGAGTTCTTTTGCGGCACGGACGTCTTCAGAAGAAGCTGTCACAAGGGCCGGCTCATCGATCTGAACCCATTTTACGCCTTCAGCTTCAAGTTCTTTCAGCAGCTGAACATAAAGAGGAACAAGGCGTTTTTGAATCGCTTTCGCTTCTGATTCTTCGTATCCTTTCGCAAGCGTGACAAATGTATACGGACCGACGATGACAGGTTTCGTTTCCGCTCCGAATTCTTCTTTGATCCGGCGGTAGTCGTCAAGCTGTTTGTTTCTCGTCAGACGGAATTCAATGCTTTCGTCATATTCAGGAACGATGTAATGGTAGTTGGTATTAAACCATTTCGTCATTTCACTGGAAACGGCGTCTTTTACACCGCGGGCAATCGCAAAGTATGTATCAACGGGATCCGTGATGCTGCGGAATCTTTCCGGAATCCAGTTAAAGCTGACGGCTGTATCAAGCACATGGTCATAATGGGTGAAATCAGAGACCGGCACGATATCGATATGTTGGTCAAGCTGTGTTTTGACAGCTGATAAGAATAAACCGTCAAGTTCTTTAAGAAACGTTTCTTTGTCAGTGTTACCTTTCCAATAAGCCTCAAGCGTTTTTTTCCATTCTCTGTTCAAGCCGATTCTCGGAAAACCGAGGTTCGAAGTTTTGATTGTTGTCATTAAGTTTCCTCCTTTAAGTGAGATGTAACAAAAAAGCCTCTTTCTCATGAGAGAAAGAGGCTTTAACTTCAAAATGCAAGCCTCTCTTATCTCTCAGATCACGTCTGATGGAATTAGCACCGTGCCTTATGAGACAGTCGTCTCGGCGCAAAAATCACGCGCCCCATTTCACAATGGAATTACGGTCGGTTGCTGTTGGGGTCAAAAGGCCAATCCCTCGCCCAACTCTCGATAAGAGAAAATATTTCAATTTTTTTGAAAAGTTACATCATTTGTTGGTTATCTTATCAGCTTATTCAGATCACTGTCAATAGAAAATCTCACATTTTAAAAATTGGTGATGTGACAAGCTGATTAATCATTATATGAGAAAAATATCAGAAAGACAGCAGCTGTGCCTGTTCGGCTCTTTCCATCAGTACTTCAGGCGCGTCTAAATACAGAAATCCGTTCCCGGCCAATGTTTTGGCGATGTCCAAAGGAAGGGTCCGCCGCACGAGCTGGGCGTAGACTTCAGCCTCAGAAAGCGTCCGCTGAAACGCGTCCTGTTCAAGCCCTTTTATTAAGGCAAGCGCTCCGCTCACATGCGGGGCGGCCATTGAAGTGCCCGTCAGCTTCCCGTATTTATGGTTGGGAAGGGTGGAGAGAATATTTTCTCCCGGAGCCACCAGGTCAATCTCTTTATTAGCGTTTGAAAATTCAGACGATTTACGGGCGATTGAGACTGATCCGACTGCGATCACCTCGTTGTAAGCGGCCGGATACGACAGTTCCTCTGTACGCTCGTCTCCGTCGCCTTCGTTTCCTGCCGCGCAAACGACCAGAACACCGCTTTTTACCGCATTTGTGACGGCTTCTTTCAATTCAGGCACATCGCTTGGCCCGCCGAGTGACATGGAAATGATATCGGCCTTTTGTTCAACGGCGTAGTTGATGCCGTTAATGATCCATTCGTATTTGCCGCTGCCATTTTGACCGCCGAGAACTTTAACGATTAAAAGGCTTGCTTCCGGCGCGACACCCGAAATTCCGCCGTTTGAATCATTGGCGGCAATCGTTCCGGAAACGTGTGTCCCGTGTCCGTTATAATCGGAAATCGCGTCTTCTTTGCCTCCGTCATCATCGGTGAAGTTTTTCCCGCCGACAATTCGGTCTTTCAAATCAGGATGATTGATGTCGCAGCCTGTGTCAAGCACCGCGATTTTAATATCCTTGCCTTTAAACCCTTTTGCCCACAACTCTGGCGCCTTAATCACTTTAATCCCCTCTGGAAGCTCGTTCACCTCCATGATCTGTTCATCCGTGACATAAGGAATCAAATGCATTTCACCATTCATAAAAAAGCCCTCCTTTTTTATGCTTGCGAGTGGATACAAGGGTGTTGCTACTATTTTATGGCAGATCATGCCGGCCGGAAAGAGTCATTTGAAGCATTTTCATAAAAAAGGCGTAATCTATCGCACTAAAAAACTTCAAATAAATGGATAGTTTAACAGCTTTTATTTTCATTCATGATCCGCTGACGGTATAATTGGAAATGGGAAAGGAGAAGAGATATGAAGATAAGTGAAGCATTATACAACTATTTTTCAGAACAAGTGGATCAAATTGCGAAAGAGTGGATCGAAACGATGGAAGATTCGGATCCGAATTCGATTTATTCTTTGACAAATCCCGTCATCACAGAAGAACTGACGGAGCAGGATAAAGAATTTTACCGGCATATTAATAAAATGTATATCATGCCGAAAAAAGAATTTTTAGAAGAGTTCGAGCAGTGGGTGATTGAGCTTGCGAAAGACCAGAAGCATCTGGATACTCCCGTACAGTATGTGGTCCGTGAATTCATGAGAAACCGGAGACTATACATCAGTTATTATGATGCGTTTGCCGATAAACATGAATCTTCGTTTGCACAGGGAGAAAGGAAGAAATGGGAGAATTTAATTGTACAAGTATTTGATTTTACGATTTACACGTTTGTCGATCATGCCGAGCATAACTCAAAAATGCAGCTGAATGCGCAAAGAGAAATGATTTTGGAGTTAAGCTCGCCGGTTATCACGCTGAGCAAACGGACGGCGCTGCTGCCGCTTGTCGGCGATATTGACACGGAGCGCGCCAAATTCATTCTTGAAAATACGCTGAGCACATGTGCAAAACGGCTGATTGAACATCTGTTAATTGACCTGTCGGGTGTAGTGGTTGTCGATACGATGGTGGCGCATCAGATTTTTAAATTAGTTGAGGCGCTGAAATTGATCGGCGTCACGTCCACTTTATCCGGAATCAGGCCGGAAATCGCTCAAACCGCCGTACAGCTCGGCATTAATTTCTCAGATATTACGATCAAGTCCAATCTCGCTCAGGCTCTCAATTATCATCAATAACATACATAACAAAACAGGCTGCCGAATCACTCCGGCGGCCTGTTTTTATACAAACAACAATGAAATGAGCCAGCTTGCGCCGAATAACAGAAGCACGAGCAGGAAAAAGCACCAGTCGGCGCGGCGCACGGTAACAGTTCTGTAAAACGTGCGGTTTCGGCTCCCCGTAAAGCCTTTAGATTCCATCGCGATCGCCGTGCGTTCCGCCTTTCTGATTGCGCCTGCCAATAGCGGAATGGTGAAGCGCCTGAAGGCGGAGAGCTTTCCTTTCAGCCCGGAATCAGACGCCGCGCCCCTGATTCTGTGCGCCTGCCGGATGATCAGGATTTCATCTTTCAGAAGAGGGAGAAACCGGAACCCCGCGATAACGCCGTATGCAAGCTTGGGCGGCAGCTTACACTGCTGAATCAGACTGAGCATGAACAGAATCGGATCAGTTGTGAAAAGAAACATCATCGACAAAGCGGAAAAACATAAAATGCGAAAGGCGATAGAAATCCCAAGCGCCGCGTTATCACTGTTGACGGCAATCGGCCCGAGCTTAAACAGCAGGTTGCTTCCGGTTGTCGGGATGTTTCCGAATACGGCGGCTGTCCATAAAGAACCGAAGGCCAGAATGACAAATGGAATCGTGAACAGCAGCCATTTTTTCAGCGGCACACGCCCCGCCGAGAGGACGCCTCCCGCAATGATGATATAAAACAAAGCAGGGGTGTACGGATTATAAATAAACGACAGCATAATGACGCATAACAATACAGCCGCCGCCTTTATTGACGGGTTAACAGCCTCCAGCCGCAAGTTCATTTCTCCGCCTCCTGTCGTGTCTCATCCATTCATACCGCAGCGGCAAAGCCAAATGCGCCTGCTCGGCGATCCCGGTGTTATCAGAAAATAAAGCGTCGGGAGTTCCCCGGAATACCAGTTTCGTGCCGCAGAGCACAAGGATCGTGTCGGCATAATCTGAGACGAGTTCCATATCGTGTGTCACCATCAAAACAGCCGTTCCTTCCTTTTGAATCTCACGGAGCATTTGCATACACTCCCGCGCCGTTTTGGCATCCTGTCCGAAAGTCGGTTCATCAAGCATCAAAACGTTCACATTGTGCATAAGCATCGTTGCGACGCTGAGCCGGCGTTTTTGTCCTTGGCTTAAAGAAAACGGATGCTGTGAGGCATGGCGTCTCAGGCCGAATCGGGTTAACAGCTGAAGAGCTTTCTCCTTTGCGGCTCTGCTGCTTTCAAAACCGAATATCAGCTCTTGAATGACGGAATCTGTGACAAACTGGTGTTCAGGATTTTGGAAAACATATCCGATCAGCCGCCGCAGCTCTTTTTCAGAATAGGAATCAATCGGTCTGCCGTCTATTTTGATGTCTCCGCCCAGCGGACGGATGAGCTTGGCCGCGGCAGACAGGAGCGTGGATTTTCCTGTTCCGTTAGGACCGGCAATCGCGGTGATTGAACCTTTTTTTACGGAAAAGCTCACATCCTGAAAAATGACGTCTGCCCCTCTTGAGAATGACAGCTCGTGAACGCTCAGCGCGTCTTCTGCCGAAAGCGCGGCGGGCCGGGGTTCGGGCAGAGACGGTACAGATTCTTGAAACAGCTTTTCTTTACACAATGTAAAAGGAATGCTGACGTGCTCCTGCAATGAGATCACACGCGGAATCGGAATGCCGAGCTGCATCAGCTCTTCAATCTTTGTCTCAAAGATAACGTCCGTCTCTCCGTCCATCACCTTCTGACCCGTTTCGTCAAGGACAATCGTCCTATCCATCCACGGCGCCCAATGATCAAGCTGATGTTCGATAACGAGAAGGCCGAAGCCTTTTTTTGCTTGAAGATCTTTGATCAGCCGCACTAATTCACGTGCGGAATATGGATCAAGCTGTGCCGTCGGTTCGTCCAAAATAATGAGTTCCGGTTCCATCGCAATGATACAGGCAAGCGCCACTTTTTGTTTTGAACCGCCTGACAGCGAAGCGATCGTTCGCGTTTTCAGATGAGTGATCTCTAATTTTGCCAAAACGTCATCGATGATTGCGTCCATATCTTCTTTTGTATATTGCAAATTTTCCAGGCCGAAGGCGATTTCATCTTCAACCGTCAGCATGCAAAACTGCTGGTCCGGATCTTGAAACACGACGCCGATGGATCTGGCGGCGGGTTCTGTCAGATGTGAAAGAGGTGTTCCGTATAAAGAAACGGTTCCCGATTGAACCCCATCGCATGCTTCCGGGTACAGACCGTTTAAACAGAGAGCGAGCGAGCTTTTGCCGCATCCGCTCGGCCCGAGCAATAAAGCCCGCTCTCCTTTGCGGAGCTGAAAGGACACGTTTTGAAGAATCGGCTTTTCATCCTGATCATAAGAAAAGGTAAGACGGCCGGCCGATAGAAGGGGCTCAGATGCCTGCATCTTGGTTCACCTGTTTCTTTTTCTTCTTGAATTGTTTTCCGAGCGCCATGCCGTTCAGCACTCCTGTGTAAGCCAGCGCATCACTGATTGCTTTGCCGAGAAGGCCGGCAAGAAGCGCACCTGAGATCAGACGGATGAGAAGCATGACGGCTAATAAACCCGGATTCAAAACAGAGTATCCGGAAACGAACAAGTCATAAATGAAGCTCGTCACAGAAGACCCCATACCGGATAAAAGAAGCACGGGCAGGGTATACACCCGCCAGCGTGTCGCAAAAAAGACCGCTTCCGCACCGATTCCCTGTGCGATCCCGATCAGAATCACCATCGGTCCTGACGGATTTCCGAGTAAGCACTCCACAAACGCGGCGATGATTTCAGAAACAAGAGCCACTCCCGGTTTTTGAATAATGTACGCGGCAATCACCGAGACGATAAACCAGATACCGTAAATCGGTTCGTAGCTCATCCGGCCGAAAAATCCTGCCGCTATATTGCTTGCATGAGTTGATACTAAATAAATGACAGCAAATACAACACTGATGACGGACATGACGACAATTTCTCTCATTTTCCAATTTTTCATTCTGATCTCCTGCTTTCTTATCGGATAGTCGTATGTATGAAAGAGTTGATTTTACAGGCGGTTTATATTCAGTTTCATATTGCGGTGTCCTCCCCCGTTTTTTAATGAAAAATAAAAAACTGCATATCCGAGGGAATATGCAGCAGCAGAACGAAAACGCATGGGGAAAAACCCTGCGCTCCGGTCAATCTGCACTTCCCCACGCTGGTATTATCCAGATCGGGTTATAAGGGATCAAAACACGCCTGCCGCATGTTTTATCTCAGCCGATAACAGCACCCCTAGTGCGTTTCCTATACAGTTTTTTATGATGACATCATCATAGTTGATCATGTCTGATTTGTAAACAGCCTTTCTCCAACAGAGTTTGGAATCGGACCGGATGATCATTCATAAAGATAAGAAGAGCCCTTTTGATCAAAAGGAAACGGAGGACATCTATGTTTGTTCATACAGTGCAGTCTGGTGACTCGTTATTTTCCATCAGCAGAAAGTACGGATACCCTGTTGACAGCATCAGAAGCGTCAACGGGCTTGAGGAAACGAATATCGTTCCGGGGCAGGCGCTTTTAATCCCTCTTAATGAATATACGGTTCAGCCGAATGATACGTATGCCGTTATCGCAGGTAAGGCTTATGTGCCGCAGATGCAGCTGATGCAGGCAAACCCGGATATTCCGCCGAACCGGCTGCGGGCGGGTATGAAAGTGAAGATTCCTGATATCTCTAACTATCTTGCGGGAACCCTGCAATTTTATGTCATTCGGACGCCTGAAGCGGATAGAGAGCTAATTAATGATTTTGCGCCGTATTCTTCGGCGATTTCTTTGTTTGAATATCATTTTGGCCCGAATGGAGATATCATTAACGATTTAAACGACAGAACCGCAATAGAAACCACATGGCAGAACAGAGTGCGTCCGCTTGCCGTCATTACGAATCTGACAGAAGGGGGATTCAGTCCGGAATTAGCCCATCAAGTGCTGCAAAATCCGACGGCAAGAACGAATCTCGTCAACAATATCGTCTCCTTAACCGTAAGAAAGGGGTACGGCGGTGTAAATATCGATTTTGAACGGGTCAGAGAAGCTGACAGGGACCTCTTCACAGGATTTCTCCGGCAGTTAAAAACCCGGCTTTCAGAGCATCAGCTCGCGTTAACGATATCGGTTCCGGCGAAAACAAGTGATGCAGTGCCGTGGCTGAGGGGATATGATTACGGCGGAATCGGAACCGTCGTCGATTATATGTTCATTATGGCGTACGACTGGCACCACGCCGGCAGTGAGCCGGGACCCGTGGCGCCTTTGACAGAGGTCAGGCAAACGATCAATTTTGCCATCAGCAGGGTGCCGAGAAGAAAAGTGATTCTCGGTGTTCCGCTGTACGGGTATGATTGGGTGATTCCGTACCGTCCCGGAACGATCGGATCCGCCATCTCCAATCAGCGCGCCATGGAAACGGCAATGAAGCATCAATCAGTGATCCGTTATTCCCAGCAGGAGCGTTCCCCTTACTTCCGGTATACTGATGAAAATGGAAGAACGCATGAAGTGTGGTTTGAGGATGTGCGGAGCATGAGTGAAAAAATGGTTCTCGTTCGGGAGTTCGGACTGCAGGCGATCGGCGCGTGGCAATTAACGCTCGGTTTCAAACCGGGCCCGTGGCTGCTTAGGAACTTTTTCACGATCCGAAAAATATAGCTGCATGTCCCGCTCCGCAAGTGATTTTTTTCCTATGATAACGGGTCTTCTTTTGGACAATCTAAAATTGAACAGGAGGTCTGTCATATGAAGAAAAGGGAAGAGCAGTATATCAACGAGGCTGAGTATGTACCGCATCCGACAAAAGAAGGGGAGTACGCGCTCATGCTGCATGAATCCTATCATTTCCTTTCAGAAGAGGATGAAAGCGATTTGCCGGAATAAGGGCTTTATGCCTTTATTCCGATTATTTTATAGGCATGTGCTGAAATCACAAATTTAAGGTTGACACATTCCTTTTTTTTCTGTAATCTCAGTGTGTCAATTCAAATAAGAACTTCGTTAGGTGAGGCTCCTGTATGGAGATACGCTGCTGCCCAAAAATGTCCAAAGACGCCAATGGGTCAACAGGAATCATCGACATAAGGTGATTCTTAACGCAGCTGGATGGCTGTCCTATGCCATACAGTGCTAAAGCTCTACGATTGGAGGCCCCGCACGTTTATTTGCCGTGCTTGTTTTCGCCTTCATATCAGAAGGTTTTTTTTATGCCTCAAAACGTACACGACTGAGCATGATAAGGAGGTGCGGAGTATGGATTCTCCCCATTCGAGTATGTCAGAAGAAGTACCCATATACAGCCAGATAACCAGTGACGACATGATGAGGAGACAAACCGCCGCACTTCCCTTGACGGACGGCGCGTCTCCGTAAAGGAGGTACGAGTCCCGATGGTCCAAAACATGACCTATGACGAACTCATATTACGCATTATCATTTTATTGCGGGACGGAAAAATAAAAGAATTCCGAAACATGATAGATGAGCTTCAGCCCTATGACATGGCATTTTTGTTTAAAGAAATGCCGGAAAAGCACCGGGCCCGCTATCTGTCATATATGACGGTTGATGACATCACCGACATGATCGGAGAGCTGGAGCGGGAATTTCAGCTTGCCGTTTTGCATAAAGTCGGTAAAACGAAAGCCACTCTCGCAATGAATAAAATGGATAACGACGATCTCGCCGCATTGCTGGAAGAGATGGATGAAGAACTGAAAGAACAGCTTTTATCCAGCATGGAGGCTGAGGAATCAAAGGCCGTGCAGCTTTTGATGAACTATCCGCAAGAATCGGCGGGACGGATGATGACGAACCGCTTCGTCTGGATTCCGCAGCATTATACAGTAAAAGATGCGGTTGTGAAGCTGAAAAGCTTTGCAGAAATCGCAGAATCAATAAATTATTTGTACGTAATTAATGACAGCAAGCAGCTTGTCGGAGTGCTCTCTTACAGAGATTTAATTCTCGGCGAGCCTGAGGATAAAGTGCAGGATCTCATGTTTACGCGTGTCATCTCGGCCGGGGTGCTCCAAGACCAGGAAGAAGTCGCCCGGCTGATCCAGCGGTATGACTTTTTAGCCATTCCGATCGTGGAAGAAAATCATGTGCTTGTCGGTATTGTCACTGTCGATGATATTATTGACGTCGTGATTAAAGAAGCCGATGAAGATTACGAAAAATTCGCAGCCTCCGGTAAGGCGATTACATTTGATACGAAAGCGTACGTTGCGGCGTACCGCCGTTTGCCGTGGCTCATTCTGCTTTTGTTTATCGGATTGATTTCCGGAAGCATTCTGAATTATTTTGAAGATACATTGCAAAAAGTCGTCGCCCTCGCGTTTTTCATGCCAATGATTGCGGGAACGACGGGTAATACAGGCACACAGTCACTCGCCGTCGTCATCAGAGGACTGGCTAAAGAAGAAATGAATAAAAAAACCATCTTTAAACTGATTTTCCGTGAATTAAGAACCGGTATCTACATCGGCATCGTCTGTGCGATCGCGATTACGATTGTCGCAACCGTCTGGCAGAAAGACTTAACGCTCGGTTTTGTCGTCGGTTCATCGCTGCTTGCAACGTTGATTATCGGTACGATGGCCGGAACGATCGTCCCTATTATTCTTCATAAACTGAACATTGACCCGGCGATTGCATCAGGACCGCTGATTACGACGCTGAACGATATTTTGTCCTTATTAATTTATTTCGGCATTGCAACTGCATTTCTTCATGCTTTATAAAAAAAGTCCGTCTCACAGGAGGCGGACTTTTTTGATCAGCGGTTTTTATACTTAAAATGAGCATTAAGCTGTCCTTCCAGCATTTTTTTGCGGAGCTGCGGGTCGTTTTTGAGAGCCTGTTCTTTTTTTCGCATGTCTTTTAAAATCTCAGCCGTCTGCACGCCGTCTTCCCGCTTGTTGGCAATATCCATCAGCCGCTCAACGTCCGCGAAGGAATACTTTCTCGTTCCCCGTGATGAACGCTGCGGATAGATTAATTTCCGTTCTTCATAGTATCTGATCTGTCTGACTGACAATCCGGTTAATTCGCTTACAATGCCGATCGAGATTACTTTTTTATCTTTGTAAGATTGTTCGTCTGTCGTCATTTTTCCACCCCTGGATGTCTTTTACTCATATTATATAAGAAAAAAAGAGAAAAAACCTGACGCTTGTCAGGTTTTCTGACGCGGAATAGAAAATTTTAGAAAAAAAGCGGCAGAAAAATTGACAAGGTTAATGCATGGTCCTGTGCCCCGTTTTATGCTTACTGTACAGACACAATGAGGAGGAAGGATAGGAATGGAGAAAGAAAAAGCGGTTTCGCTGGCAAAAGAAATCATTGAATTAGATATGAAACGTGATGAAATGCTGGAGGCGTTCATGCAGATTGCCGGGGAACACGCTTTTCCGCTGCTCAGAGCCGTTCAGAACGGACTTTACCGAAAAACATCATAATCTACAGAAGTTTTACAATGGCTTTATACGTCTTTGATATAAAAGCGTTATTCTGATCATAGAATAACGGAAAACAAAGGAGGCTGCCATGAGTCGTTTGCTTCAAAATGCATTGGACAAAGAGAGAAACCATTATTCCAAAAAGCTTCTGCAGATCGGAGTCTATACGAAAGAAATACTCAATTCCATGACAATTACGGAGCTGAGAAAGGAATACGCGTATTTTTTTCGGAACATTCCCTATAAAGAACGGAACCCTTATACAAATTAAATGATGTATAAGGGTATTTTTTTATATAAAAAAGAAGGAATTCTGAAAAACGGCACGAATAGAATATAAAACAAAGAACGACTCTTATGAATTGTAAGGGTTTACATTATTTTTTTATAAAAATCTTAAATACGGGGTAGATATGATGAGATTATCATTTAACGAAGAAGAAGTGATGCGTTCGATGAATTTGTACAAAGTTTTTGCAAGGGCTTTCAAGAGTGTGTCTGAACACAGCATCCGCGACAGTAAAGAACACGGTTTTAATCCGACTGAATTTGCCGTTTTGGAGCTGCTCTATACGAGAGGACCGCAAAAGCTTCAGCAAATCGGGTCGCGTCTTTTGCTTGTCAGCGGGAATGTTACCTATGTCATCGACAAGCTTGAAAGAAACGGGTTTTTGGTCAGAGAACAAGACCCTAAGGACAAACGGTCTGTTTACGCCCATTTAACTGATAAAGGAAACGAGTATTTGGATAAAATTTATCCGATTCATTCATTGAGAATTGCGAGAGCGTTTTCAGGACTTATGCCTGAGGAACAGGAACAGCTGATAGCCTTACTGAAAAAAGCGGGAATTCACAGCCAGCATTTGCTTTTCCGTTAAAAGAAAGCGGATACAGACACTCTTCTTCACGAAGAGTGTTTTTTTCTGTTCCGGACAGTAGAGCCTGAAGCGGTTTTTGCATAAGCTGATACAGGTCGGCATCATTATTTACCAATCATAATGTGACATGCCCCATGCCAAAATATGAGGGTGCTTTGAATATAAAGAAGGTGAACATGTGAGAAGCTGTCTGCTGTCTATATGGTACTTACTTGATCCGCTTTATTTCTTCTTTACCCGGCTGACGCTGATTGATAAACGGCAATCGAATGTATTCCGCGTCCGTTTGACTAGATATAAAGGAAAAGATGTCATCCTGAGCGACGGAACCAGAATTAAAAAAAACGACGTGTTAGTTAAGATTCATCTTCATAATGTCAAACTCCTGAAAGAGCTGCAGCCTATTGAAAGCGCGGTCAGAAGGGGGATTATGCTATATCAGAAGGTATATCAATCCATGCCTCATTTAGCGGATTATATTAACCAGCATAAACGGAAAGACGAGATTAAGGGAGTCGTCGGCATTACAATGCTTCATAAAGGAGCGGCGAGACTCGGTTTTGATGTGATAAAACCGTCCAGCGGCTGCTACAGGCTGTTTAAGAAAGCGGCCCATATTCCCATTTTATACTTTACTGCAAAACAGCTCACCCTCAGAAACATTCCTTACTCCTGCTATTTATTTATTTCCAAAGAAAAATTGATGTGCACGTATCAGACTGAAAAGAGCTGACAAAAAGCGTCAGCTCTTTCTCTTGATTTGCTCAAGCACGATTGAAAGCGGGCCGTCCTGCGGATTCCGGTAAAAATCATAAAACGGATCTCCCTCTGTCCTGACGCGGTTCACTACTGTATCGATCGTATAATCATCAGGTGTTAAAGAGGAGTTGACTTCGCTCCAATAAAGGGGAGCCGCAACCGTTCCCAATTCGTTGCCCCGGGTCGAATAGGGGGCGATAATGGTTTTCCCTTCGGCATGCTGCAAGTAATCTAGGTAGAGCCTGCCGTTTCGGTTTTTGATAAACCGCTCTGTCGTAAAAAGATCCGGCCGCGTCCTGACGCAATAATCGGCGATGAGCATTGTGAACGCACGGGTTTCTTCATAGGTGAATGCTTCCGGTGAAAGCGGGATGTAGAGCTGAATGCCTTTATTTCCGGAGAGCTTCGGGAATGACGTAATGCTGAATGAGTCAAACAGCTGTTTCAGCACATGCGCAGCCTCCACTGCCATAGGAAAATCATTCCTTGACGGAGGATCAAGATCAATGACGATTTCTGCGGGCCTTTCAGAATGCACTGTCTGAAACGGAACGTGAAATTCAAGCGCCAGCTGATTAGCCAGCCATAAAAGTGACGGTATGCTGCTGCATACGATGTGCTCGTGGCTCCCGTCAAACACGCTTGAGACAAAGTCCGGCGTGTAGTCCGGTTTGTTTTTTTGAAAAAAAGATTCGCCAGGCGCGCCGTGCGGATAACGGATCACCGTGACGGCCCGATCTTTAAGAAAGGGCATAAGAAAATCGCTCATTTTCACCATATAACTAAGGAAATCTGCTTTCGTTTTTTCACGTTTTTTAAAAACAATCTTATCCAGGCTTGTGAACTGCAGCTTCGGCGGCAGCGTTTTAGAGCGGAGGATAAGCTGCTGATACGTGCATTCCGTCCAATCCATTTCAAACTGAAAAGACACAAAAGATACTTCACGCAGCGTGTCCTGCAATATGGTTAAATACTGCACGGTCATGCAGATAGAAGGCTCAAGTGTATACTCGCCGCTTTTTTGTTTTTTTCCGTGGGTCTCCATAATGGTTCTGACGGCGTTTTTTTCTTCCGCCTGCATGCCGTGGGAAACGGACGCGATCGGGACGGCGGTGCCGTCTTTTAAAACAGAGGCCGTTATATACCCGTTCTTCGGATTAAACCCGGTTAATAGCACATGTGCCGTTTTCATATGTTTATACTTTTGCCAGTCGGGAGACCGTTTATTTTCCGCCCAGCCGCTGGAAGCCCTTTTTGCTACGATACCTTCTCCGTCATGGCGGACGACCTTGTCCCAAAGCGCATCAAATTCAGTGTGTTCCGGAATGTATTGAATCGCTTCTTCCGCTAAGTGATGAGGGCAGGCGGGAAGATTTGCTTCTTTAAGCAGTTTGGAAAGGGCGCGTTTCCGTTTCACATACGGTAATGAGACGGTGCCGGCGCCTTCCAGAACGAGGAGATCAAATGCCAGAAAGCGGCACGGCCGTCTATCAGCGGTGCGTTCAATTGCTTCCGTCCGTTTTAAACGTCCGCGGATTTGAAGATGCTCAAAGTCCGCTCTGTACGGATTGATTAAATAGACAAGCTCTCCGTCAAGCGTAATGGGGAACCTGTCTTTCATGTGCTGAAAACACCGGGCCGCAAAAACCGTGATTTCCGGAAATTGATTCGTCAGCGTCTGTCCGTTTCTGCTGGTTAATGTAACGCCGCTTTCGTCTATGCGGAGAAGACAGCGGAATCCGTCATACTTTACCTCATAGCGCCACTCACTGCCTTCAGGCGGTACAGAGGTCAAAATCGGCTGCATCGTCAGCACCATGATTAAGACGTTCCGGCTTTTTGTCTGGTCGTCTTCTGCTTTTTGCCTCCGCCGCCTGCTGACGCGGCGTCTTTTGGCCGCGCCGGTGCAGCCTGTTCGCGATCCGGCCGCTTCGTCCGGTCAATGCTTGCCTGAAGCGCGCTGACAAGATCGATGACATCTTCGCGCGGGCCGGCAGCAGCCGGTGTCACGCCCGCTTCTTCATGTTCGAGCTTATCGTTAATTTTAGCGAGAAGGGCTTTCCGGTACGTATCTTCGTATTGTTCCGGGTCAAACTCGGTTGTCAGCTCATTAATTAACGTAATCGCCGTCTGCAGCTCTTTTTCATTAACGGCTGTCTGCTCGGGAACGCCCGGCACATGTCCGGCATTTCTGACTTCATCCGGATAATGAATGGATTCCATCACGATGCAGTTGTCATACACGCGAAGAATCGCAAGCTGCTGTTTAGAGCGGATCGTAATGGAGGCAATCCCGATTTTACCCGTCGTCCTCAGCGCTTCCCGCAGAAGTGTATAGGCTTTTGTGCCGTTATCTCCCGGCCCGACATAATACGACCGGTTAAAATAAATCGGATCAATTTCCTGCAGCTGGACAAAGTCAACAATCTCAACCGCTTTTTCTTCATGTTCCTGTTTTACGTCTTTCAAGTCTTCGTCTGTCATAATGACGTATTTCCCTTTTACATACTCATAGCCTTTCACGATTTCATCAGGTTCCAGACTCTTTTCACATCCGGTGCAGATTTTTTCGTATTTAATCGGCGCATGGTCTTCTTTATGAAGACTGCGGAATTTTATATCTTTATCTTCAGTGGCCGCGAAGAGCTTGACCGGGATATTGACGAGGCCGAAACTGATCGAACCCTTCCACATCGTGTGCATGAATAAAAACTCCTTTTTGTCTTTATTGTGGATAAACGGGTCCGTTCCATGTGTAGCAACTTATGGGTGATGCGGCGCTTCATGGAGCGTATGCTGTTCCATTTCCTCAGGCGGAAATGGTCGGCTGAAAAGGAAATGAATTCTTTATTTACAATTAGTGAATCGGTAAGTTCTTTAAAGCGCTGAAGTCCCTGAAAACCATCAGTGGTAATCAAAAAGATTATACAAAATCATTCCCCGGGAAATGCCCCGCATTCCCATGTAGTGACTGAGAAAATTTCCCGCTCCCATATGAACTGAATCCGCGGTCAGCCGCCGCTTACCGCGAAGGGTAATTTTTCCGGAGAACTTAAGTGATATAACCGCCGCCAGACAAGCAATCAGGAGACAGGCGGGACGTTGTATTGCGCATGTCATTCCCTCCCGCTATACCGATCTGAAACGACTCACATTTATAACGGGCATGTCTAAAAGATATTTCAGACTCAAGGTTTTGTGTTAAAATCATTCTTAAGTTTCGGAATATAGACGTAAGCCGGGAGTGATAGATCATCGAAGATTTCATCATATCAATAATTGAAGCGTTTAAAAGCTTATCTTACGCCGGAATTTTTTTGGCGCTCAGTATAGAATTCATCCCGGCGGAAATTGTTCTTCCGCTTGCGGGCTATTGGGTCTCAAAAGGGGATATGACGCTTGCCGGGACCGTGTTTGCCGGTTCGCTCGGCGGTGTTTCAGGTCCGCTTGTCTTATATGGAATCGGCAGGCTGGGCGGTCGGCCGTTTTTGCTGAAATATGGAAAGTATATATGGATAAAACCCGAATCCCTGCAGAAATCAGATGATTTCTTTCAGAAGCACGGAGGTTTGGTCGCGTTCAGCGGCCGTTTTATACCGGGGGTCAGGACGCTGATTTCTTTACCGTGCGGCATTGCGAAGATGAATGTCTGGGTGTTCTCTCTATATACATATGCAGCGATGCTGCCGATTACATTTGCTTACGTATACCTCGGAATGAAACTCGGGGAAAATTGGAAAAGCGTCGGTTCCATTCTCGATCAATATATGCTGCCGCTCGGTATATTCATTGTGTTGCTTCTCATTCTTTGGATGTTTTTAAAGAGAAGAAAACAGCGGGCCAAAACAGAAAAAATTTCTCAATTTGTTAAAAAAGTTAAGCGTTGACAAATGATGAAACAGGCTTTATCATGAGCGTATAAACAAATATTTCTTGAAATCCCAAAGGGGAGTAGCGTCCGGATATTCCGGAAACAAAGTCGTCAATTCATGGATCATATCCATCGGCTTTGTTGGCATGCCAATCATTCATGTCTAGCAAGACCTTTGCCTTATATCGGCAAAGGTCTTTTTTGCGTAAAAAACCGCCGGTATAAGCTCGGATGATAGAAAAAAGAAACGGAGGGAATGGATTGGACTTTGCATTATTATTGGAGTATGGATGGGTTCTTCTCGTTTTAATCGGGCTGGAAGGGATTTTGGCGGCGGATAACGCGCTGGTGATGGCTGTGATGGTGAAGCATCTTCCTGAAAAACAAAGGAAGAAGGCTTTATTTTACGGATTGGCGGGCGCATTTATTTTGCGTTTCGGGTCGCTGTTCGCCATTTCTTTTCTGGTGAATGTTTGGCAGGTCCAGGCCGTCGGCGCTTTATATCTGTTTTACATTGCGGTCAGCCATTTGCTGAAGCGGTATGTATTTAAAGATAACGCCGGTCAAAAAATGCAGAAAGAAAGCGGGTTTTGGCAGACAGTCTTGAAAGTGGAGCTCGCGGACATCGCTTTTGCCGTTGACTCCATTTTAGCGGCGGTCGCGCTTGCCGTAACGCTCCCGGGAACTCAGCTTCCTGCCATCGGCGGCTTGGACGGCGGTCAGTTTCTCGTTATTTTAGCCGGCGGCGTAATCGGTTTAATCATTATGCGTTTTGCTGCATCAATGTTCGTATCCTTACTAAAAACCAAGCCGGGCCTTGAAACGGCGGCATTTGTGATTGTCGGATGGGTAGGCGTGAAGCTCGCTCTTTATACATTGGCCCATGAGGAACTCGGTATCATTCCGGCAGATGTCATCCATTCGGCGGCCTGGAAAATCATTTTCTGGGCGGTTCTGGCTACCATTGCGGTTTGCGGATGGTTTATGTCAGGAGCAAAACAAATAGAGTCTGGCGCGGAATCGGAAAAAAGAGAACACGCGTAAAATGATCAAAAAGGGAGTCTGGCTTTTTAAAAAGCAGGTTCCCTTTTTTGTTTGAAACGCTTACATTTAAGACATATGATAACAATTTTATAACAGCATTGTTACAAAAAACACAGAGAAAACCCCCTTAATTCTGCATGGGGGCACGAAATCATGTATAGTACGTCTTATTGGCTTGTCATAATTGAGACAAATGAAATCGATTTCTCTTTTTCTTCCTTTGCGAATCCCTACTAAATTAGCTATGATTATGAGTAGTTATAGGGAGGAACTGAGGTGAAACCAGTGCTTAGCCTTTTGTTTAAATTGGGAAAAAAGAAGCAAACGCTTGAAACATCTGTTGAAAAAATACAAAAAGGCGACAAAGATCTGCAGAACGATTTAATACAGCAATATAAGCCTTTTATCGCGAAGACGGTTTCATCCGTTTGTAAACGATATATAGATGAAAAAGACGACGAATTCAGCATCGGGCTGATCGCGTTTAACGAAGCCATTGAAAAATATTCGGCTGAAAAAGGTAATTCGCTGCTTGCATTTGCAGAGCTGATTATAAAAAGAAAAGTGATAGATTATATCAGAAAAGAAGCAAGAACCGCTCAGCATATCAATATGGATGTGCAGGAAGGCGACGACCAGGAATCTTCGCAGAGCCTTATCGAAGCGGAGCTTTCCATTGATGAATACCGCAAACAGATAGAACAGGAACAGCGCCGGGAAGAAATTCTTTTTTTTCAGAAGCAGCTGAAAGAATACGGCCTGTCTTTTAAAGAGCTGCTGGAACAATCGCCGAAGCATACAGATGCGAGGCAGAATGCGATTAAGGTAGCCTACACGCTTGTTGAAAATGAAGAGCTGGCGTCCATTTTGCACCAGAAAAAACAGCTTCCTGTCAAGCAGCTGGAGCAGCTCGTGTCGGTCAGCAGAAAAACGATCGAACGGAACCGAAAATATATCATCGCCATGAGTATTATTATTACCGGTGATTATATTTATTTAAAAGATTATCTTAAAGGGGTGTTGCACTCATGAGAAGAGGGATCATAGTAGAGAAAAATAAAAAATTCGTCACGTTGCTAACCCCTGACGGACAATTTTTAAAAACAAAAAATGATCACCGCACTTGTGAAATCGGAGAGGAAATTACGTTCGAAGGCGAAACGCGTATGGGAAGAAGGGCCAGCTTTTTTGATTTTCTGAAACTGCGCCCTTTTAAATTGGGAGTATTTACGATGACTGCTATTATTTTGTTTATTTTAATTTTGCTCCCGGTTTTTTCTGATAACAAAGCTTACGCGTATATGACGCTTGACATTAATCCCAGCATTGAAATGGCTTTAAACAGCAAATATGAAGTCATTGAACTGACACCGCTGAACCATGACGCCAAACAGGTCATCAGTGACATCGGAGATTGGAAAAGCAGCGATTTTAAGGAAGTCATCAGTAATATTATTACCGATTGCAGCAAGCATGGATATGTAAAGGAATCAAAAGAGATTTTAATTTCCACGGTTTATGAAAATACAGATGACAATACATATAAAAAAGGCGTTAAAAAACAGCTGGACGACATGACTGAAAAATATAAGGGCACCTACCAGGTCCAATCGCTTGAATCTGATATGGAAACAAGAGAAAAAGCAAAACAGGAAGGGATGTCAACAGGCAGCTACATAAGAAGAAACGAAAAGAAAACAGAAGAAAAACAGCCTGAAAAGCAGACCGACGGCAATGAAACAGATCAAAAAGATACCGAAACAGACGCTGATCAAAGCGAGCAGCCGGACACAGACAAGCCGGCGGTTGATGAAAAGACAGCTCCTGATGAAGAAAAGGCAGCAGAGAAGCCGGGAAACAATGAAACAACGCCCGGTACGGAAGAAGCGAAGCCGGACAGTCAGGACGGCAATCAGCAAACCGAAAAAAATGCAGCTTCCGGATCAGAGGAAAACACACAGAAGGAACAAGATGGGGAAACAGAGCAGCCCCCAACACAAAATCCTCAGGAAAACGGAAATGACAAAGAGCCTAAGCAAAAGTATTACAATCATTACTGGAATCATGATCGCAATGAACATTGGGAATCCTATCGGCATCATGAAGATTCGTCAGACCGAAGGAATCCGAACGGCTACCGGCACGGAAAGGAGAATGCCGATAAATATCAAAATTCGCCGAGAAGTCCCGGCGAATAAGCTGCATTATTGATTTTTCCCGTTTAATTGTGATTGAGCCTGCTGTACAAGACGTTTTGTCATTTCCCCGCCTACAGAGCCGTTTGCGCGTGCTGCTGTATCAGAGCTAAGGTTCACGCCGAATTCTTGAGCCACTTCGTATTTAAATTGGTCAAGTGCCTGCTCAGCCCCTGGAACTAAGAGTTTATTTCTGCTCGCCATCTTTTTCATCTCCTTTTCTCTGGCAAGATGTGTTTTCGCGTTTTAGTTTCAAACGGAACGGTATTGATTATGCTGGCAATTGTTGTACAACAAAAAAACCCCGGCGCAGACACCGGGGCGAAGAAGCGTTATGAATTATAATAAATGGCTGGTCATTTTGTAGGCTGAGGCTTGAATATGGAAAGTCAAAACGGAGAGCACCGTGACGGCGATTATGGATCTGATATTGTTCCATTGTCCGCTTCCGAGTTCTTTAAAGCAGCCTTTGAGCTTGTCCGTCTGCTCTTCGACGAGCTCCTGCAGGCTCGTTTCCTTCATCGGCGGGTTTGCCTTATGATGAAGATAATCAATCACTTGGGCGCAGCTTTCATAGTAGCTGATCGGGCTGATGACGTCGTCTGATCTGTCTGTGATCGTGTTAAAAGCGATTTTTAATATGCCGCGTATATGTTCGAAGTCATAAATTGATTTTAAATCACGTACAATGAGAAGGATGACAGCTTGTTCAATTGTATATTTTTTGCCGAGTAAGGGGTGGCCGATTAAATCTTTAATATCGCGCTTCACCCAGTTTTGGACGGCGGTTGATTTTAAAGACGTCAGCTCGCACAGATTTCCCAGCTCGACAATCTCGTTAGTTGAAAGCCCGTACTCCTTTTTCTCTTTTTTTCGTTCGAATCTCGTCAGAAATTCAGGGATATGCAGACGGCTTTCCGCTTCATCCAAGGTCATATCCGCTGATTGCAATAAGATTTGGAGAGGGGTTGCGTCTCCTTGGCCTTTTAGCGCGTAAAGAAGCCGGACCATATCAGTTCGGGTCAGTTTAAACGTGTTCATGGTTCACCTCTGATTGATTACGTGTTCACTTTTTTTAATATCACTGAGAATTACATTAACATCATACGTCGAAATTGTTGCATTTTCAAACAGATCATTTATAATTTAAGTAAATAAGTTCTTTTGATCTTAAAAAAGACGGAGGTAATTATGGCGAAAAGAATATTTCTGTTTATTTTAACGAACCTTTTGGTCATTACGACAATCGGAATTGTGCTTACGATTATTACAAGCGTTACCGGTGTCGGCTCGTATATACAAAATGGCCGCATTGATCTGATGGCATTGCTCGTGTTCAGTCTTGTCGTCGGTTTTGTCGGTTCTTTTATTTCACTCGGAATGTCCAGATGGATGGCCAAAACGATGATGGGCGTCCGGGTGTTAAATCCGAAGAAACAGTCGCTCAACTATGAAGAACAGCAATTGGTTGACCGCGTGCACAGATTGTCCCGTGCCGCAGGGATGACGAAAATGCCTGAAGTCGGCATTTATCATTCCCCGGAGGTCAATGCTTTTGCGACCGGACCTTCTAAGCGCCGTTCGCTTGTCGCGGTTTCTTCAGGTTTATTGCAGCAGATGGATGATGCTGCGGTGGAAGGGGTCCTTGCCCATGAAGTCGCACACATCACAAACGGTGATATGGTCACGATGACGCTGCTGCAGGGAATCGTCAATACGTTCGTCGTATTCCTTTCCCGAATCGCGGCATGGGTTGCAAGCCGCTTTGTCAAAGAAGACCTCGCGCCGGTCGTTCATTTTATCGCGATGATCGTGTTTCAGATTATCTTTTCCATTCTCGGCAGTCTTGTCGTCTTCGCCTACTCGCGCCATAGAGAGTTTCACGCTGACCGCGGCGGTGCAGACCTTGCCGGCAAGGATAAAATGATTCACGCCCTGCGTACGCTGAAGTCTTATACAGGACATGTGAATGAAGAGGACCAGACGGCGGTGCAGACGTTAAAAATTAACGGCAAGAAGCATTCGTCACTGTTCTCCACACACCCTGATCTCGATGAGCGCATCCGCAGGCTGGAAGCAAAATAATCAACAAAACCTCTGACAATCGT
>NZ_JBAMDE010000008.1:0-217086 GCF_036961585.1 Bacillus sp. JHAA
CGGGTTCGAGTCCCGTCCGGACCGCCATTTATAAAAAGGCTCGGTAGCTCAGTTGGTAGAGCAACGGACTGAAAATCCGTGTGTCGGCGGTTCGATTCCGTCCCGAGCCACCATTTGCCGGTCTAGCTCAATTGGTAGAGCAACTGACTTGTAATCAGTAGGTTGGGGGTTCAAGTCCTCTGGCCGGCACTCTAAATGATGGAGGGGTAGCGAAGTGGCTAAACGCGGCGGACTGTAAATCCGCTCCCTCAGGGTTCGGCAGTTCGAATCTGCCCCCCTCCACCATTTTATAAATAGGGGCATAGTTTAACGGTAGAACAGAGGTCTCCAAAACCTCCGGTGTGGGTTCGATTCCTACTGCCCCTGCCACTATTTTATTTATTCATCTTCAGATTATGGCGGTTGTGGCGAAGTGGTTAACGCACCAGATTGTGGCTCTGGCACTCGTGGGTTCGATTCCCATCAATCGCCCCATTTTATCATTGGGCTATAGCCAAGCGGTAAGGCAACGGACTTTGACTCCGTCATGCGTTGGTTCGAATCCAGCTAGCCCAGTTGCATTTTTTTAAAAACAACAGCATAACATGTATTAAGTTCTTTTACATGTTGCGGAAGTAGTTCAGTGGTAGAACATCACCTTGCCAAGGTGGGGGTCGCGGGTTCGAATCCCGTCTTCCGCTCCAAATTACGGCGGCATAGCCAAGTGGTAAGGCAGAGGTCTGCAAAACCTTTATCCCCGGTTCGAATCCGGGTGTCGCCTTTCTATTGCCGGGGTGGTGGAATTGGCAGACACACAGGACTTAAAATCCTGCGGTAGGTGACTACCGTGCCGGTTCAAGTCCGGCCCTCGGCACCAATTTAACTTTGAACGAACTATGTTAAATTGGTCATCAGTTTTCACATTATAAAACATATATGAGAGTGATTTGCATATTGCAGATCACTTTTTTTATATAATAAAAACGTAATGACTATCAATATAAGTTTCTTGCTTGTATCGTATATACTGCATTACCTTTTAAAAAACTTTGCTAAAACCGTTGACGTTTTATGAAATACATGTTATATTTATATACGTCGGTTGAACACGACGAATTACATGCCGGTGTGGCGGAATTGGCAGACGCGCACGACTCAAAATCGTGTTCCTTCTGGAGTGCCGGTTCGACCCCGGCCACCGGTATTAACTTTATAAAACGTCAATTAAAGAAGAATTAAGTAATATTAACGTTTTTAACGTCTTTCTACAGTAGTGTAGGAAGGCGTTTTTTCTTGTTTTAATGGCTTTTATTCACATGACAATATAATTTCAAATCGTGTGCACTAATCGTGTTCACAGAGAAAGAGGAATTGTCATGATGGCTAGATGTAAAAACATCTTAGACGAAAAGGGATTGGGTATCTTAGAAAGCGAAACAAAGTCATATGTAGAATCATTTCAGGAGGCAATAAACTGTGAGTTGCGAAAATTTAAGATCACACACTATAAAATAATACACGAATGAATTTAGTGCTTTTTTGATAAACTTAAGAGATCAAAGAATAGATACTCAACTATTAAATCCGTACAACTTTACTGAAGAACACGCAAAGGAAAATGTAATACTGTACATGAAGAATTATAAAGGGAACAGGATAATTACTATCAATGCTCGCTTAAGGGCTTTACGTGCTTTTTTAAGAGATTTAGTGTTAAAATTATCCTGTGAAGTTATTACCTAAGGAGAGATGAGTGTGGGTGTAGCAAAAAAGAACAAATACGACCTAATTTTACAAAATCAAATTGAAGAATCTATAGAAGAGTATCTTAGTGAGCGTGGAAGTAATGACTCTGTAAGTGTCGGGGACAGTTTTTGTGAGTGGATACTTTATAACATATTCGAGTTAAGAGAAGACGAAGTAGCAGAAGCTAAAGAAATAGGTGGGAAGTTTGATAACGGTTTAGACGCGGTTTTTGAATATAACGGTGAAGTTCACTTATTACAAAGTAAGTATAAGACATCCCATAATATTGACTCCACACAAAGGTTTATAGCTGATTGCCAACGAGTTTGTATAGAAGAACCAACTACAGAAAGAGATTCTGTAAAAGAAGCATGTAAAAATGTTAGAGAGTCATATCAGAATGATGAGACTATAAATTGTTACTATATTACGAACAACCATATAAGTGATTGGGAAAGAGTGCAAATAAAATCCAACTTAAAACATCTTAGTATGGAATTTAAGAATTTAAATTTCTTCTTACATGATTTAGATGATATTCAGGAAAGTATAGAAATAAAAAAGGGACTGTTACCAAAAGACTTTCGTGAAAAAACGTTCAGGTTGAATATAGAAGAGAATTTCTCTACTTTCGAAACGACTGTAGCAAAAGTAAGAGTTAAAGACTTTTCTCAATTTGTTAACGAAGGTGAAAACCTTCTCTTCCATTCAAATATAAGAAACTATCTAAAGAGTACTAAAATTAACAAAGGTATTAAAGATACTATAAGAAATGAACCTGAGAACTTTTGGTATTACAATAATGGGGTTACTGTGGTTTGTGATGAGTACTATGAGACTATGGGGAGTTTAGTAATGAAAGCACCGCAAATAGTTAATGGGTGCCAAACTGCCAAAACTCTGGGGGATTTCTATAAGCACAAGACCAATAAAGAACTCTCTGCTTTAGAATCCAATGGACACTTGCTTGTGAAAGTGATTAAAACTAAACGAAGTGCTGAGGAATCTCAAAAGAAAGAGTTAAGAGACAATATTACAAGGTACACAAATAGCCAAAATGCTGTTAGAGGGCTGGATTTTTATGCTTTAGACAGATTTCAAAATGGCTTAAAAGATCGAATGAAAAATTTGGGTTATTTTTATGAAATACAAAGAGGGGCATTCATAACTTTAGATCGAAAAGAACAAGAGTCCTATAGAGGTAATGATAGTTATAATTATTTGCTTGGAAGTGTTAATAGAAAGAAAAAATACGTTCTGCCTGCAAAAGAAGTAATTCAATCTTTTACAGCTGCTATAAAACTAATGCCGAATGTAGCTTATGGGCGAGCTAACGAATTGACTCCAGTAGGTAGTAGGTGGAAAGATATAATGAATGAAGAAACTAAAGGTCTACCTTTAGAACATTTTCTCTTTCCTTATTTAATTTTAATGTATGCTAAAGAAGAACTAAAATATAAGAGTGGATCAAATGACTTTAGAGTTAATTCAGCATTCCTTTTTATTGCAACATATTATTTACTAATTACAGAAATGGTCAATAAACATGCAGATAAGGAATACGATTCTGCCGACAAAATAAATGTTGAAGTTTTTAAAGATATCTTTAATAATCAGAACCTTAATAAGCAATTGTTACTGATTACTAATAGAACGCTTAGGTCATTCTTTAAAGATTTTTCAATTGAAGAAGCAATAGGAGATAACTTAAGAGGTTTCGTACAAAATAAAATGAAAAAAGGAAGCACCTACTGGATTATCCTTGAAAGAAAAATTTATCATAATCTAGATGATTTAGAATTTGAGAATATTGAAGTTTATGAAGAGATAAAGGCAATAATTTTAAAACATGTCTAACGTTACAATATTGTCCCTGGTAACATAATGCACAAAAATATTCTTTATTTATCTCTGCAGAATATAGTATTGTTAAGAACAAGTCGTGTTAATACAAAATTATTCTAGACTTAAATTATCTGCAGAATTACTTAATACCACCGGGAAATTAACGATAATAAAATTAGGTGCAGAAGGAACTTTTCGACTCAAAATCGTGTTCCTTCTGGAGTGCCGGTTCGACCCCGGCCACCGGTATACAAAGGCTTCTACAATATGTAGAAGCCTTTTTTGTTGTGTGAAAATATCCTCCAAGGCTTGTGAAAACATGATACGCGAGCAATTGTATAAATCCGCTTTTTTCAAAGATACTAACAAGAAGTTCTTTGAAAGAGGTGTTTTTTATGGAAGGGACTTGGGCTTGTCTTATCCCATTTATTCTGGTCATTCCCATTTCAATCATTACAAAGCAAGTGCAGTCCGGTCTGTTTGTCGGTTTGCTGGTCGGAAGCTATCTTTTGCATCCCAGCTTGCTTGGCGGGATTGAGCATATGGTTCAATATGTAATCAGCAACATTGTCGTCACCAATAATATTAGAATCATTGTGTTTCTATATTCATTTGCCGGCCTTGTAGGGATTATAAAGCTGACCGGCGGGATAAAAGGATTCGTCCATTTGATCAGTAAAAAAGTTAAAACCAAAAAAGGTGCGATGCTGCTTGCATGGCTGTCGACATTTGGCACGTTCAGTGAACCGGACTTTCGCATCGTCACAATTGCACCGATCATGAAAGCTTTAAGCAAGCGTCTGGACCTGTCGAAACAGAAAATTGCGTATGCCATTGAGTTTACGGCAAACCCTGTCATTGCCTTGATTCCGATAGCAACGGCATTTGTCGGCTACATGGTTTCCATTATCGGACAGGCCCTTAAAACGTCAGGAATAGATCAGCCGGCTTACACGGTGTATGTGAAAAGTATTCCCTTCAATTTTTTCTCCATTGTGATTATAGTAGTCGGAATTTATTACTGCTTTTTTAAGAAACAAAAAGCGGACGAAAGCTTAGAAAAAACAGAAAAGAGCGGACAAACTTCTGCTCGCAAACATAACAAAAATACGGAACCGATTCCGCGGAACAGCGGTGTGTTGCTTTCAAAAGGCTCAGGTTCATTCAACATGGAAACAGGGACGATCTCAGATTTTCACGGTGAACATACGGGAATGTTCAAAAGTGATGAGCATGCTGACCAGCAGGAGGAGCTGGATTCGGCGCACCGTGCTTATATTAAGGAAACACCGATTCGGCCGTGGAATTTAATCATTCCGATCGGGCTGTTTTTGCTATTAACACTCTTTCTCAGCTGGTGGGACGGCCATTCAAAAGCACAAGGGTTTTTGAATGCTTTTATCAAAAGCGATATGCTTGGCGTCATGTTAACCGCATTATTGGCAGCGGTTATTGCAGCATTTGCTCTTTTTATGTTTCAGCGTTTTCATGCAGGCGAGCTTGTTACCCATTTTATTAAGGGCGGAAACGAATTGGTCAACGTTATTATTATGTTATCGCTGATTTGGGCCGTAACAGCAGTATCTGAAGACCTTGGATTCTCGAAATATGTTACTTCTCATTTAACGTCATGGATCCCTCATATGTTTATTGCGCCGTCTCTTTTTATACTGGGGGCTGTTATATCCTATTTTATCGGGTCATCCTGGGGGACTTGGGGGCTATTAATGCCGCTCGGCGTAACGCTGGCGGTTCAGTCACATACCAGCTTATTATTAGCGATCGGGGCCGTGTTTGCGAGCGGAACATTTGGAGCGTTTGCTTCTCCTCTCAGTGATAATACGGTGACAACCTGTACGGTGTTGGGGATCGATGTTGTGAAGTATGCCCGTTCGAAGCTTGTTCCAGCGCTTATCGCCGCGGGGATCTCCGTTGTGTTATACGGTGCGTTTTCATTTTTCAGATAACAAATACTTTTTAAAGGCGGTATCCGAAATTGGGATAACGCCTTTTTATGAGCTGTTATACTAGAGGAAAAAAGAGGTGATGACATTGAAGCAGATTATTGCAATGGGCGGCGGGGGCTTTTCCATGGAGCCGGATCATCTTGTGCTGGATCAGTATATTTTAGAGCAGTCGGCGCGGTCAGAGCCGAAAATTTGTTTTTTGCCGACGGCAAGCGGAGATTCGGAGAATTATATCGGCAGGTTTTATCAGGCCTTTCAAAAGCTGCGGTGTGAGCCGGATCACTTGTCGCTGTTTAAACCGCCGGGTTCTGATCTCAGATCCTTTCTCATGAAGAAAGATATTATATATGTCGGCGGCGGAAATACGCGCAATATGCTTGTCTTATGGAAAGAGTGGGGGATTGACCTTATTCTTCGTGAGGCTTGGGAAAACGGCATCATGTTGGCGGGTCTCAGCGCCGGGGCGATTTGCTGGTATGAAGAAGGATTGACGGATTCGGCTGGAGATTTGAGAGAGTTAAGAGCTTTAGGATTTTTGCCGGGAAGCTTTTGTCCGCACTATGACGGAGAAGCGGAGCGCCGGCCGGTGTATCACCGTCTGATTTCAGAAATGAAACTCAGGGAGGGTTATGCCGCTGATGACGGCGCTGCGCTTCATTATAAAGACGGTCAGCTGTTCCGGGCTGTCTCTTCCCGGGAAACCGCAAAGGGTTATCGGGTTTTTAATACCGAAAAAGGCGTTCGGGAAACAGAGCTTATGACCGTACCGTTATCTGAATTTTGATAATATGCTTTTTTTTGTACACAACTTATGTTACGATGAGAGCGAAATCAATAGTTACTGGGGGTGCCCGTCTGAGCGGGCTGAGAGAGAAGCGGCGGCTTCTTAACCCTTTGGACCTGATCTGGTTCGTACCAGCGTGGGGAAGTAAACGTTTTATTATTGTTGATGAAAACAATAATAGTTTCTTTCTGACTGCAAAAACCGGGTTCTTCTTTGAACCCGGTTTTTTTGTGCTGGTGCTGAGCTTGGTTCTGTTATTCAAATGATAAAGGAGAGATTTGTATGCAAAATCAATCAGTACAGCAAGCGAACATTTCCATTATGTCGAGTTTTTCCGGCAGTAAAAAGGTTTATACAGAAGGTTCTTCGCCCGATATACGAGTGCCGATGCGGGAAATCAGCCTGAGTGCGACTACAGGGGCATTCGGGGAAGAGGAGAATGCGCCGGTCCGTGTTTATGATACGAGCGGGCCGTATACAGACCCGGATGTACAGATTGATATTCATGAAGGGCTGGGGGCGCTCCGCACAAAGTGGATTACCGGGCGCGGAGATGTAGAAGAATATAACGGCCGGACCGTGAGACCTGAAGACAACGGCTATAAAAAAGAGGGCCGTGCCGCCGAATACCCCGGCCTACAGCGGAAACCGCTTCGGGCCAAGCCGGGGAAAAATGTAACACAATTGCATTATGCGAGAAAAGGCATCATTACGCCGGAAATGGAGTTTATCGCAATACGTGAGCATGTGTCTCCCGAATTTGTCAGGGAAGAGGTGGCGAGCGGACGGGCGATTATTCCTTCTAACGTCAACCACCCGGAAAGCGAGCCGATGATTATCGGCCGGAATTTTCATGTGAAAATCAATGCAAATATCGGCAACTCGGCTGTTACATCTTCTATCGAAGAAGAAGTCGAAAAAATGACGTGGGCGATTCGCTGGGGCGCCGATACGATGATGGACTTATCCACGGGAAAAGACATTCATACGACGCGTGAATGGATTATCCGCAACTGCCCCGTGCCTGTGGGGACGGTGCCGATTTATCAGGCGCTTGAAAAAGTTAATGGCATTGCCGAGGATTTAACGTGGGACATTTATCGTGACACATTGATTGAGCAGGCGGAGCAGGGCGTGGATTATTTCACCATCCATGCCGGCGTACTGCTTCGTTACGTTCCGTTAACGGCTAAACGCACGACGGGAATCGTATCCCGCGGCGGGGCGATTATGGCGCAATGGTGCCTGGCTCATCATCAGGAAAGCTTTCTGTACACGCATTTTGAAGAAATTTGTGAAATCATGAAGGCCTATGATATCGCTTTTTCTCTTGGTGACGGGCTTCGCCCCGGTTCGATTGCGGATGCCAATGATGAAGCGCAGTTTGCGGAATTGGAGACTCTCGGAGAATTGACGGAGATTGCGTGGAAGCACGATGTGCAAGTGATGATCGAAGGACCGGGTCATGTGCCGATGCATAAAATTAAGGAAAACATGGACAAGCAGCTGGAAATTTGTAAAGAGGCGCCTTTTTACACGCTCGGGCCATTAACGACGGATATCGCTCCGGGTTATGACCACATTACTTCAGCAATCGGCGCGGCGATGATCGGCTGGTACGGGACGGCGATGCTTTGCTATGTCACGCCGAAGGAGCATTTGGGGCTGCCGAATCGTGATGATGTAAGAGAAGGCGTCATTACGTACAAAATCGCGGCACATGCCGCAGACCTTGCTAAAGGGCATCCGGGTGCACAGATCCGTGACGATGCTCTGTCTAAGGCGCGGTTTGAATTCCGGTGGCGTGATCAATTTCATTTGTCGCTTGATCCTGAAAGAGCAATGGAATATCATGATGAAACGCTGCCGGCTGAAGGCGCAAAAACAGCTCACTTCTGTTCGATGTGCGGTCCGAAGTTCTGCAGTATGAGAATTTCTCAGGATATTCGTGATTATGCGAAGGAAAACGGACTTACTGAAGACGAGGCCGTCAACGAAGGGCTGAAAGAAAAAGCAAAAGAGTTTGCAGAGAAGGGAAGCCGCTTATATCAATAAAAGAAAAGATGAAGATGGAGTTTGCCCATCTTCATCTTTTTTAGAAAAACGGTGAACGGCGAAGCGGCGGAATGCTCTGTTCAAAGCGGAATATATTTTCCGGATCGTATTTCGTTTTGACTTGACGGAGGCGGTGAACATTTTCTCCGTAATACGTTTGCAGCCAGTTTCTGATTTCTCTATCAGGCCAATTCACGTAATCTCCCATCGTTTCTCTTGATAGGGACGTTCTCAGTCCTTCGATCCAGCGGACATTTTGTCTTTCTTCTTCAGCAGATGTCCAAGTTGTAATATATTCTTGGGCAATGATTGCGTTGCGATAGTAGAATGCCGTTTGGTCCGGAGCGATCCGTCCGGCCGCCCCGCCGAGAGATTGCTGCCAGACACTGGCGTTTTCGTTCGGAGCGTGCTCTAAATAGCGCTTTAAAGTGGATATTGCGCGTGTTGATAATGGTTTTTCAATAAAGGATCCTGACCGCTTCATCTTTTGCGGCTGATTGCCTCCCGGGCTGTTAAAAAAGGCTGCCGCTTTAATAAATGGCACTGTCTTGACCATGCCGCTTGTCGGTTTTCCCGCTTTCATTAACGGAGCCAGCAGTTCTTTCAGCTCATCTTTTGTCCCGGTAAATTGACCGAGCGCTTCTATGCGGTTTACTTCCTTAGGCCAAAACTGAATTGATGAGGTAAGCCGGTTGTCTATAAATGGAGCCCAGCGCTGCCATGTGTTAAATACTTCCTCAAAATCATCCCAGCCCCAAGTGACAGAAAAAACAGACACGCACGAGATCGGTACGGCTTTAAACATCATGGATGTGACAATGCCGAAGTTGCCTCCCCCTCCTCCCTGAGACGCCCAAAATAGATCAGAGTGCTTTGAACGGTTGACTGTGATCAAGTCAGCACCCGCTTTTTCGTCCGCTATGATCATTTCGAGCTGGAGGAGACGATCGCAAGTAAGTCCGGCTGTCCTTGTTAAATATCCGATTCCTCCCCCGAGCGTCAGCCCCGTGATTCCCACATTCGCAATGGTTCCCGCAGGAAGAGTCAAGCCGTACCGCCAAAGTGTCCGGTAGACTTCCCCCAATTCGGCTCCCGCTTCAATCGAGACCAGCCGCTTATCCTCATTTACTCTTATTTTCTTCATTTCACTGAGATCAATGACTAGTCCGTCATTTAACAGGGAAAAATTTTCGTAGCTGTGTCTTCCGCCTCTGATACGGAAAGGCACATTGTTCTCACGCGCCCATCTCACCGCATTGAGGGCGTCATGTTTGTTTTGACAAAACACAATGATGTCTGGATATCTTTGCAGGCTTAAATTGATATTGGTTCTCGCAGCATTATAGTCCGGGTCATCTTTTTTGACGATGCGGCCGGTCAATGTTGTCTTTTCCACATTCTCACTCACTTTCACTTGTACTCTGCTATGTTTTCTAGCATATGCGGAAAAATGAGAGAGTGTATGAGGAAAACCCCCGGAAGGAAACGATATTTTAAATTGTAGTTGACAGGTAGGTATTGTATGAATTAACATAATCATTACATATTTCCAAACGATGGCTGATCGGATCACCGAAGGCTCTTATCTTTTAAACAGATAAGGGCCTTTTTTGCGTGAAAGTCATGAATGAAATGAAGAGCGGAGGGATGAAAAGTGGCGTTAAAAAAGGTATCACATGTGCGCAAAAAGAGCAAAAAACGAAAAAAGTATAGAAAACACACATTGAATTTCGAACTGCTTGTAGAGAAAAACAAACGGGAGATTATGAGAAATGAGGAACAGATGGAGCAGATTTATATAAAGATAGATGAAAAGCATGCGGGGGTTCGATAAAGATGAAGGAGAGAAAATGGAGGATAAAAACAACGGTACTCGCGCTGTCGGTATCCATCATGTTATCAGGGTGCGCGTTAGGGAGCGCCGGGGAAGAACCGTCATCTGCGGCGGATAAAAAGGAAGAAACACGTATTGCCCATGTCAAGACAAAGGAATTTAAAGCTTCTCATCCGGCGGCGATTCCCGCTAAATCGAAAGCCAGAACTGACACTTTTGTTGCTGGGATTTCCGCGCCGGGCGGTGTGTTTCTGCCGTACTTTTACGAAAACGGCTGGGACGGAAATGCGACAGATCCTATTTTTGAACCGTTAGTCAAACTGGATAAAACGGGGAAGCCTGCCCCGGCTCTTGCGGAAAGCTGGAAAATTTCCAAAGATCAGCTTACATACACGTTCCGTTTAAGAAAAAATCTCGTTTTCAGCGACGGTTCACCGCTGACCGCAAAGGATGCCGCATTCACTTTAACACTGTTGCATGATCCTGCATACGCGGGCTATGAAGATATCACCACGGCTTATATTAAAGGCGGTAAGGCTTACAAAGAAGGAAAGGCAAAGACGATAGAGGGCATTCGTGTCCTTGATGACAGAACCATTCAAATCACGACTGAGAAAGTCAGTGCGAAGTCGCTGCTTCTTTTGGGCGGGCAGGTGCTGTCAGAAGCCTACTACGGAAAGAATTATCAATTCGGCAAACTGGACTATTTAAAAGAGCTTTATGCCAAACCGCTCGGAGCGGGACCTTATCAATTTACAGAATACCTTCCGGGACAGGAAATACGCTATCAGGCTAATGAACACTATTATGCAGGAAAACCGAAAACGGAAAAGCTGATTTATAAAATTATCGATCCGTCAACTTCCCTTCAGCTGTTTGAAACGGGTGACCTTGATTACGCTTCTTTTTCACCTGATGATGATACGGTTCAGCATTTAAAAAGTCTCGGTTTTGCCAATATAAGCGTATCTGTCGTGAATGATTACGGGCTTGTGTACGTCAATCACAAGCGTCCGCCTTTTCAAGATAAGGAAGTGTCCCAGGCGCTTATTTACGGACTTGACCGTCAAAAAATCGTCGATGTCCGCTTTAAACGCTACGGAGAAGTCGCGAATGTGCCGGTGTCTCCGGTTTCGTGGGCTTATGATGACAAAGATGTCAATCGGTACGCGTTTAACCCTGAAAAAGCCAAAAAGCTTCTCGATGAAGCAGGCTGGAAAACGGGCAAAGACGGTGTACGTGAAAAAAACGGCAAAAAGCTTGAAATCAGCTATTACACGTCTAAAGCAGATGATGATTTCATCCCGATCGCGAAAGAAAATTACGCGGACATCGGAATCTCATTAAAACCGGAAGTGATGGATTTTAATACAGAAGTAGCGAAAATAAATGACAAACAATATGACCTTGCCGCCGTTTCCACCTCGCAGATTCTTGATCCGAATGACACGGTGGAAAAGCTGGCTTCCGGCCATCCCAATAATGTAACGGGGTATTCCAATCCAAAAGCGGACCGGCTGATAGAGAAAGGAGCCGGCACGCTTGATATCAGCAAAAGAAAAGAGATTTATCACCAGCTGTACCGGGAGCTCGGGGAAAACCCGCCTTACATTCTGATTCATTACCGTCAGAGCGCAAGGGCGGTCAGCGGAAAAATAAAAGGGCTTGAGCCTGACAATTATTCTGGAATCAGTTCAAGTCTCTCAAATGTCTCAATTCAATAGAACGGTTGGGCAAAATACCCGGTGCATCCCGGGGATTTTGCCCTTTCAGCGGAAAGGAGGGGCTTTTTGTGAAACGGTATGCCGCAGAACGATTCATTCAAATGCTTGTGATCTTATTCGGTACGTCCTTTATTATTTTTTTCTTATTCGCCATGCTGCCGGGCGACTATATTGATTCCAATGTAAACCTGACTCCTGAAAGAGCGCAGGAGTTAAAAGCGCTTTACGGGCTGGATCAGCCGATTTGGCAGCGCTATGTGACATGGCTCGGAAATGTGCTCAGCGGAGATTTTGGGTTTTCTTTGAAATATCAGGAGAACGTCCTGTCACTGCTTCGGAAATATGTCTGGAATTCGTTTTTTGTCGCGTTTTTGGCGTTGCTTGTCACATGGTCAGCCGCGATGATAACGGGTGTCATATCCGCTGTCAGGAAATACTCATGGTTTGACGGGATCGTGACGTTTCTTGTTTTTGCTTCCATGGCGTTCCCGTCTTTTTTTATCAGCCTTCTGTTTATTAAGTGGTTTGGGGTGGATTTGAAAATATTGCCCGTCGGCGGGATGATTGATACCGGAAGCACGAGTACAGGTTTTTCGTACGTGCTTGAAGCCGCCAGACATATGATTCTTCCGGTCGTGATTTTATCTATGCTCGGCATCGGCTCGCTGACAAGGTATTTCCGCTCCGGCATGCTGGACGTGATCAGACAGGATTATATCAGAACGGCGAGAGCGAAGGGATTGAAAGAGCGCACCGTCATCTGGAAACATGCGTTGAAAAACGCGCTCATTCCGGCCATCACTCTGCTTGCTTTTGAACTGCCGGGACTGTTTTCCGGAGCCATCATTATTGAACAGATTTTCGGGTGGCCGGGTGTCGGACGTATTCAGCTGGAATCTGTGCATTATCGTGATTATCCGGTTTTGATGGCGTTTACCTTGTTTTTGTCTTGTTTAACGATTGTGGGGAACTTCTTGGCGGATATCGCTTATGCCGCGGTTGATCCGCGGGTCAGGCTGAAATAGGGGGTGTTCGGAATGAAAAAACAAAAAGGGGTGCCGCCTTCTCTTTGGAAGCAGACGTACCGCCGCCTGCTGCAGCATAAGCTGACGGTCATCAGTCTTCTTTTCTTATGTTTTATGTTTTTATTGTGCTTTATCGGGCCGTCTTTTTCTCTGTACATAACAGATCGGACGGATATTTCAAATGCCAATCAGCAGCCGGGAATCCATCATTGGCTGGGAACTGACCAGTACGGGAGAGATGTGCTGACGAGGCTGATGCTGGCGGGGCAGATTTCTCTGACTGTGGGGCTTGCTTCAATGGTGCTGTCGCTTGTCATCGGTTCTTTACTCGGGGCTGCGGCCGGATTTTATCGGGGAGCCGCTGATATGATCATTATGCGCATTGCTGATATGCTCATGTCCATCCCGGGACTGCCGCTGCTTTTGATTTTGGCTGCGGTGATGTCGGAGTGGAAAGTGCCTTCTGAACACAGAATGTACCTGATTATGATGATGTTAAGCTTGATCGGATGGCCCGGTCTGGCGCGGCTTGTACGCGGACAGATTTTGTCGCTGAAGGAGCAGCCGTTTATGATGGCCGCGGAAGTTTTGGGGCTTAGTGATAAACGGAAAATCCTCTATCATTTGCTTCCCAATACATTGCCGTTATTACTGGTAGCGGCGACTTTGCATGTGGCGGGAGCGATGCTGAGTGAATCGGCGCTGAGTTTTCTCGGGCTTGGCGTTGCTCCGCCGACACCTTCTTGGGGAAACATGATGGAAGCTGCGAATCATTTTATGGATTTTACACTCCGTCCGTGGCTGTGGATTCCGCCGGGAACGGCCATTTTTCTGACCGTTGTGGCGATTCATCTGCTTGGAGACGGTTTAAGAGACGCTTTTGATCCTAAGGTAAAACGGCAGGTGAAAATGAAATGAAAAAACCGCTTTTAGAAGTGATGCATTTGGAAACGGCTTTTTATACAGAGGAGGGGGCGGTAAAGGCCGTGGACGATGTCAGCTTTACGATACATGAGGAGGAAACGGTTTGTATTGTAGGGGAGTCCGGCTGCGGGAAAAGCATGGCGTCATTGTCCATTATGCAGCTTATTCCCGAGACGGGGAGAATCGAACGGGGAGCGGTGCATTTTTCCGGACGGAACCTGTTGGAATTGAAACCAAAAGACATGCAGAAAATCCGCGGCAGCGAAATCGGGATGATATTTCAGGAACCGATGACATCTTTGAATCCGGTGTTTACAATCGGTGAGCAGCTGGCCGAACCGATTCGCGAACATTTGTTGCTGAGTAAGAAAGAAGCGTGGCGGAAGGCCGTTGAACTGATCACGTTAGTGGAGATCCCGCATGCCGAGCAGGTTATGCACCGATATCCTCATGAGCTGAGCGGCGGCATGCTGCAGCGCATCATGACGGCTGTCGCGCTAAGCTGCGAACCGAAATTGATCATTGCCGACGAGCCGACGACAGCGCTTGACGTAACCATTCAGGCGCAGATATTGGATTTATTGCGGGATATGAAAAAGCAATTCCGCACGTCTATTTTATTCATTACTCATGACCTTGGCGTGGTTGCTGAAATGGCTGATTATGTGATTGTCATGTATGCGGGAAAAATTGTGGAGGAAGGACCGGTTGCAAAGCTGTTTTCTGATCCGAAGCATCCGTATACGAAAGGGCTGCTCGCGGCCAAGCCGGTTATCGGTCAAAGAAGGGAGATGCTGTACACCATTCCGGGGCAGGTCCCCGAGCTTGCGGACCTGTCGGGATCGTCTTGTTATTTTGCGGAGCGATGTGAACACAGCACGGAAATATGCCGGAGATCGAGCCCGCATTTTACTGAATTCGGGAAGGGGCATCAGGCGGCGTGCTGGCTTTACAGAGAGGAGAAAGCAGATGAGTGATGTGTTGCTGGAGGTCAAGGGGCTGAAAAAATATTACGAGGAGCATGGGGGGATGAGAAAGACCCGCAAAAATCCCGTAAAAGCGGTTGACGGTGTCAGTTTTACGATAGAAAAGGGAGAAGTGTTCGGCTTAGCGGGAGAATCGGGCAGCGGAAAGTCATCAATCGGCAAGACCATTTTGAGGCTTCATGAAAAAACAGCGGGAGAGGTGTTTTTTCAGGGGCGTGATGTGTTTCGGATGAGCCGGCGCGAGCTCAAAACTTTCAGATCAGAAGCGCAGCTCATCTTTCAAGATCCGTTCAGTTCTTTAAATCCCCGGCGCCGGATCGGAGAAGCCATTGGTGAAGCGATGATCGAGCATCAATTGGCGGTGAAGCGGAATGCGCGTGATAAAGCGGCGGAAGTTCTTGAAGCCTGCGGACTTTCCGCAAACTTTATCGACCGTTATCCGCATGAATTTTCCGGAGGGCAGCGGCAGCGGATCGTGATTGCAAGAGCGATGGCGCTCAAGCCGCAATTTATCATTATGGATGAACCCGTGGCGGCGTTAGATGTCTCCATCCAGGCGCAGATGATCAATTTGTTCAGCAGCCTTCAAAAACAGCACGGGCTGTCATATTTGTTCATTTCTCATGATTTAAGCGTGGTGGAGCACTTATGTACGAAGGTCGCCATTATGTATTTAGGGACGATTGTGGAATACGCGTCAAAGGAGGAGCTCTTTTCACGGCCGCTTCACCCTTATACGAAAGCGCTGTTATCAGCCGTGCCTGTTCCTGATCCCGGAGCGAAAAGGGAGCGGATAATTTTAAAGGGTGATATACCGAGCCCCTCTGATCCGCCTTCAGGCTGTAAATTCCGAACGAGATGCCCGGCAGCCAAGAAGATATGTGCTGAGAAAAGTCCGGCGCTGTCAGAAAAAGGGCTTCATCATTTTGCGGCATGCCACTTCGTATAATTGAGAAAAAAACGGTTTTATTGATAATAAACAGGAAAAACCTGCCGGGCAGACCGGCAGGTTTTTTGATGTTATTTTGGTGATGGCAGTCCGAGTCCTTCGGCAACGCGTCTGCCGTATTCAGGATCAGCTTTGTAGAAGTGGCCGATCTGGCGCAGCTTAATTTCTTCTTTTTCCACAGGTTTCATCGCACTGACGATATTGGCGACAAGGCGCGCGCGCTCTTCTTCGCTCATCAGGCGGTACAGGTCGCCGGCTTGTGTGTAATGATCATGATGATTATAGCTTACACTGTCAGCGAAACCTGATACAGGATATGCCGCCTGTTTATCTTCAGGTGACTCTTTCGGGCCGCCGAAGCTGTTAGGCTCGTAATAGACAGAGCGGCCGCCGTTATCATCAAAACGCATTTGTCCGTCACGCTGATAGTTTTTCACTTCATTGCGGGAACGGTTGATCGGCAGCGCCTGATGGTTCGCGCCGACACGGTAGCGATGCGCGTCATGGTATGCGAACAACCGGCCTTGAAGCATTTTGTCAGGTGAGACGTCGACGCCGGGGACTAATGTGCCGGGAGAGAACGTCGCCTGTTCTACTTCCGCAAAGTAATTTTCCGGATTGCGGTTCAGAACCATGCGGCCGACTTCAATGAGCGGATAGTCTTTTTGAGACCATACTTTTGTGACGTCAAACGGATCAAAGCGATATGTGTTTGCGTCTTCTAACGGCATGATTTGAACATATAATTTCCATGCGGGGAAATCGCCGTTTTCAATCGCATTGAACAAATCTTCCGTATGGTAATCGGGATTTTCGCCCGCGATTTTTGCGGCTGTATTAACATCAAGGTTTTTCACGCCTTGCTCTGTTTTAAAGTGATATTTGATCCAGACGCCTTCGCCTTTATCATTTGTCCATTTAAATGTATGGCTTCCGAATCCGTGCATATGGCGAAGAGTCGCCGGAATGCCCCGGTCTGACATCAGAATGGTGACCTGGTGCAGGGATTCCGGTGACAGAGACCAGAAATCCCAAACGGCCGTCGGGTTTTTCAGATGTGTTCTCGGATCTCTTTTTTGTGTATGGATAAAGTCAGGGAACTTGATGGCATCGCGGATGAAGAACACGGGTGTATTGTTTCCGACGATGTCGTAGTTTCCTTCTTCTGTATAAAACTTAACGGCAAATCCGCGCGGGTCGCGCACTGTGTCACTAGAGCCCAGTTCGCCCGCAACGGTTGAGAAACGGATGAAGAGCGGCGTGCGTTTACCGACTTCTGACAGAAATGCGGCTTTCGTATATTTTGTAACGTCATTTGTGACTTCAAAATAACCGTGTGCGCCCGCGCCTTTTGCGTGAACGACACGCTCGGGAACGCGTTCTCTGTTAAAGTGCGCCAATTTCTCAAGCAGATGGACGTCTTGTATTAAAGCAGGACCGCGATCGCCGGCCGTCATTGAGTTTTGGTTATCTCCGACAGGAGCGCCCCAGCTGGTTGTCAATTTATTTGAACTCATGTGATCACCTCTTTAGATTTATAAAAATATAATATCACCTATCATTAAAAAGTCAATATTATTTTATAATGATTATAAAATAATTATTTTTATTATCGAAAAAAGGGTTTGGGTTTGAAAGCATACTTGACTGACGGGAATAATGGGTTTAAGATGAGAAAAAATAGAAACCGCTGACTTGGACACAAGAGGCTCTTATTCTTCACTGGATAAGGGCCTTTTTTTATTGTCAGGCGGTAAGGGAGGCGGCGATTGTATGCTTTTCCGGCAGCATTTTAAACCTGTCGATATTCACGGTCATCTGCCGTACAGCCTTTATTTCGGCAAAAACGATAAGACATTTTCCGATTATAACCGGGAGCGGTCAGAAAGAATGAATCTGACTTGGGATTTTCCTGATCCGCATGATGTTGAGGGCGATGACGGCGAAATCGCTTTGATGACAAGATGGGAGAATGAATTAGATAAGTATGGCATTGACGTGCTGAATTTTTTAACAGCAGAGAGCAATGACCGGATGGCGGCGTTTATTCAAGCCAATCCCGCGAGATTTACCGGATTTGCATATCATCCTTTGGAGCGGGAGGATGCGTATGAAGAGCTGAAAAGAGCGGTAGAAGAGCTCGGTCTGAAAGGATATAAACTGTTCGGGCCGCTGACAGACATCGATTTTCATGATCCGTCGCTGAAAAAGCTGTGGACGTATCTGGCTGACAAAAGGCTGCCTGTATTAATTCACTTCGGGCTTTTAGGAAGAGCGGGGGGCATTGTCAGCCATCGCAACATCAACCCGCTCTCCATCTATCGCGTCGCGAGAGAGTATGCTGATATCCCGTTCATCATTCCGCATTTCGGCGCCGGATATTATCAGGAACTGCTGCAGCTGTGCTGGAGCTGCCCGAATGTGTATATTGACACGTCCGGCTCAAATCAGTGGATGAGGTGGATGCCGTACCCGCTTGATTTGGAAATTCTGTTTCGGAAGACATCTGAATTAATCGGTGCTGAACGGATCATCTTCGGGACGGATTCGAACGGATTTCCGAGAGGATATGTATACAGATATCTTCAGGAGCAGGTGAGGACCTGCCGGGAAATCAATATGCGGGAAGAAGATATAGAGAACATTTTCGGCAACAACGCGCGGACATTATTGAAAATCGCCCGTCAAGAAAAGGAAGTAAATACGTGATACAGCCGATGCGCTCTCTGGCAGGGTTATGCCGGAGGGCGTATTTTAATCCTTATAAAAAACAGTTGACAAGTCGGAATAATTTGAATTAACATGATATTCAAATTTAAAAACAAACGGGTTGCCGATCGGACCGCCGAAGGCTCCCATCTCTGCAAGCAATCGGAGATGGGGGCCTTTTTGTTTTTCGATCGCACGCGGCAGAAAGAGAGGGGAAGACAGATGGCTGTAACCATCAGCATACAAGAAAAAGCTTTTGAGCATGAAGGCCGGAAAACGCCGGTGCTGAATGATATTGAGCTGTCAATTGCATCGGGAGAATTTTTGACTGTCATCGGGCCGAGCGGATGCGGCAAAAGCACGCTTTTAAAATTGATTGCCGGTCTTGATACCGATTATAAAGGCTCTGTCACAATAAACGGCCGCAATGTATCGGGACCGGGCATCCGGCAGGGATTTATCTTTCAGGAGCACCGGCTGTTTCCCTGGCTGACGGTAAAACAAAACATCGCTGCCGATCTCAATATGAACGACCCGGCCGTTCGGAAAAAAGTGGATGATCTGATTGAGGTTGTCAGGCTGCAGGGAGCGGAGAACGCTTATCCGCGCGAATTATCCGGCGGCATGTCGCAGCGGGTTGCCATCGCCAGAGCCCTTTTGCGCGAGCCGGAGGTGCTGCTTTTAGATGAACCGTTCGGGGCGCTTGACGCTTTTACGAGAAAACATTTGCAGGATGTGCTGCTTGATATATGGAGCGAGAAAAAAACGACGATGATTCTGGTCACGCATGATATTGATGAATCCGTCTATTTAGGCGATAAGCTGGCGATCCTCAGGGCAAAGCCCGGCCGGCTGCACAGCCTGATGCCGATTCAGCTTCCGCATCCGCGCAATCGGACCTCAGCGGATTTTCAGGCCGTCCGGCAGAAGGTGCTTTCTGAGTTTGAGAAAACGGAAGACCTCCGGTTTGCGGATGGGTCCGGGATATAGAAGGGACGAAGCGAAGTGAAAAAAATCATCATTCTTTTAGCCGCAGCAGTCATGATGTCAGCCGGATGCAGTGCAGACGGGACAGGAGGGAGCGGGAAAACGGTGAAAGAAATCCGGATCGGCATCCAGCAGAGTTTAAGCCCGCTTCTCATTGCCAAGGAAAAAGGCTGGTTTGAAGAGGCCTTCAAAAAAGACGGAATAAAAGTAAAATGGGTCGAATTTCAAAGCGGTCCTCCGCAGTTTGAAGGTCTTGCCGCCGATAAGCTTGATTTTTCCCAGGTCGGCAATTCACCGGTCATTTCCGGTCAGGCGGCTGGAATTGATTTTAAAGAGATCGGGCTGTCTCAGGACGGGTTAAAGGCAAATGGCATTCTCGTAAACAAGGGCAGCGGGATTCAGAGCCTGAAAGAATTGAAAGGTAAAAAAATCGCTGTAGCCAAAGGCAGCAGCGGCTTTGATTTTCTCTATAAAGCTTTAGATAAAGCAGGGCTTTCCGCCGATGACGTCACCATCATCCAGCTTCAGCCTGATGAGGCGGTTTCCGCTTTTGAAAACAAATCAGTTAACGCATGGTCCATTTGGGAGCCGTATTTGTCGATTGAAACGCTGCAGCACGGGGCGGAAATATTGGCGAACGGAGAAAGCACAGATTTATATTCTCCCGGTTTCACGTTAGTCAGAACGGGATTTTCCAAAGAACACCCGGATGAGGTTGTCCGATTTCTGAAAGTGTTCAATAAAGCAGTTGCATGGCAAAAGGAACACAAAGATGAAGCTGTCTCTTTATATGCGAAAATCAAACATCTTGATCCGAAAGTCGTCAGAAACGTGCTTAACAATACTGAGCCTCTCAATGAACCGATCAATGATGATATTGTCAAAGCCCAGCAGGAAACCGCTGATTTTCAATATCAAACAAAAGCGATTCATAAGAAAATTCATGTAAAAGACGTTGTCGACAATTCATTTATTAAAAAAGCGCTTGAAACGGGGGATGGCAAGTAATGAAAGCAGAAGTATCAACGGCTGCCGGCGCAATAAGCCAATCAGAAAAGAAAGCTCTGGCAAGATCCCGGAAGTATTCATACCAATGGATGAAAGGGGTTGTACTCCCGGCTGCGGTCATCGCAGTATGGCAGGTTATCGCAAGTCTGGGCATCGTCTCGACAACGGTGCTCCCGTCACCTGTCGTCATCTTGCAGACGTTTCAGGAACTTCTTCTTTCAGGTGAACTGTGGGGTCATTTAGAGATCAGTTTATACAGGGCGGCTGCCGGATTTCTGCTTGGCGCGGGCCTCGGACTTGTTTTCGGGCTGCTGGTCGGTTTCTCAAAGCGGACGGAAGCATATCTTGATCCGTCTCTTCAAATGCTCAGAACGGTTCCGCACTTGGCCGTGACTCCTCTGTTTATTTTGTGGTTCGGGTTTGATGAGACATCAAAAATTCTGCTGATCGCATTGGGGGCTTTTTTCCCCGTGTACATTAATACGTTTCTCGGAATCCGCAGTGTGGACGCGAAGCTGTTTGACGTCGCGCGGGTGCTGGAATTTAACTGGTATCAGCAGATGACGAAATTAATTCTTCCGGCATCTCTGCCGAATACCCTGCTCGGCATCAGGCTCTCTCTGGGCATTGCGTGGCTCGGTCTCGTGGTGGCGGAACTGATGGGATCGAGCGAGGGCGTCGGTTATATGATTATGGATGCCAGACAATTTTCACAGACAAATAAGGTGTTTGTCGGCATTATCATTTTTGCGGCTGTCGGCAAGCTGACAGATGCATTGGTCAGAATGCTCGAACGGAAACTATTAAAATGGCGGAACAGTTATGAAGGGTAACCTATTAAAAAAGGAGAGATTCATATGGAGATTCTTTGGTTTATTCCGACGCATGGTGACGGCCGGTATTTAGGGACGCAAACGGGAGGGAGAACGGCGGATCATCTTTATTTTAAGCAAGTGGCACAGGCGGCGGACAGACTCGGGTATACGGGGGTGCTGCTGCCGACCGGGAGATCATGTGAAGACCCGTGGCTGACGGCTGCCGCTTTAGCGGGGGAAACGAGTGACTTGAAATTTTTAGTGGCGGTCCGTCCGGGACTGATGCAGCCGTCTGTCGCCGCGAGAATGGCGTCGACAATGGATCGGCTGTCAGACGGCCGTTTGCTCGTAAATGTCGTAGCGGGCGGAGATCCTTATGAACTGGCGGGAGACGGTATGTTTATCAGCCACGATGAACGTTATAAGGCGACTGAAGAATTTTTAACCGTCTGGCGCGGACTCATGCGGGGCGAAACGGTGACATATGAAGGGGACCATATCAAAGTGGAAAACAGCAATCTGCTGTTTCCGCCAAAGCAGTCTCCGCATCCGCCATTATATTTCGGCGGTTCATCACAGGCGGGAATTGAGGCTGCGGCGAAACATACAGATGTCTATTTAACATGGGGAGAGCCGCCGGAGCAGGTAAAAGAAAAGATTGAAACCGTTAAAAAACAGGCTGCCAAGGAAGGAAGGACGATGCGTTTTGGCATCAGACTTCACGTGATTGTCCGGGAGACTGAGGAAGAGGCATGGGAAGCGGCTGAACGATTAATCAGCCATTTAGACGAAGAGACGATTGCGAAAGCGCAGGCTGCGCTCCGGCGCGCTGATTCTTCGGGACAAAAACGGATGGCCGATCTCCATAACGGTGACCGCTCGAAGCTTGAGATCAGCCCGAATCTCTGGGCCGGCATCGGACTGGTCAGAGGCGGAGCGGGCACGGCGCTTGTCGGTGATCCGCAGACTGTCGCTGCTCGAATTTTAGAGTATCAGGCACTCGGCATTGAGTCGTTTATCTTTTCAGGCTACCCGCATCTGGAAGAAGCTTATTATCTGGCTGAACTCGTGTTTCCGCTTCTGCCGTTTCAGAATGAACGGACTAAAAAGTTTGAGCGCAGACTGGGTGAAGCAATGGGAAACGACCATTTTGCAAGAGGAAATAAAGCGACAGTCTGATGACGTCGCAAGGCGGATAATTGACGGCGAGCGCTTTCTGCGGTTTCATTTCCGGGGAAATGCCGGCAGTGAAGGCGGGTATTCACCCGCCTTTTTAAGCGCTTAGCTTGCACGATGCTCATATGGATGATATGATACAAAACGTAATTATTACGATTTGTTAGGAGTGCTGAAATGGCAAAAAAATCAAAAGTGATCAAAGAGCTCAAGCGGCAGAAGCTTGTTGAACAATATGCGGACATCCGAAGAGAATTAAAGGCAAAAGGAGACTGGGAAGCGCTGAGCAAACTGCCGCGTGATTCTGCTCCGGGCAGGCTTCATAACCGCTGTACGGTGACGGGGCGGCCCCGCGGATATATGAGAAAATTTAAACTGTCCAGAATCGCATTCAGGGAGCTGGCCCATAAAGGCCGGATTCCCGGGGTGAAAAAAGCGAGCTGGTAATGTAAAAAACTCCGGATCTGTCATGAACCGGAGTTTTTGCCGTGCTTATGAAAAGTGAAAGCATAAGCCAAATGCTGAATCATCATCAGAATGAAAATCAAAAGAATCGGAAAAAAGGGTAGATGCGGCTGAATCAGCGGATAAAACAAAAGCAGAACGGCTGCGGCCGGCAATGAGAAGTAAACGGCGATATACGAGGAACGGCAAGCTTTAGCCGTCATCATTCGTTCTCTTTCATCCTGTTCCTCAAATTCATCGGGCACAAGCCTGTGCTTTTTGCCGTTCCGTTTTTTCTTTTCAGTATAGATATATAATGCGGCACAAACGGTAAACAGCAGAAACGGAGTGATATTCAGCTCAAATGAACCGCTCCCCTCCGTTTGGAAAAACTGAGCGATCCGCGGCGCCGCTTCCATAAAGGAAATAAGCGTCCAGCAGGCCAATCCGTAGAGTGCAAGGTGAAAACACGCTTTTCTTTTCAAACTCATTTTTTCTCCTCCTCCAGCCAGAAAACTTCCTCCATCGGCAGGGAGAAAGCCCGGCAGATGTTAAGCGCCAATAAAAGTGAAGGCACATAATCTCCTTTTTCAATCGCTGCAATCGTCTGTCTGGTGGCTCCGGCTTCTTTTCCGAGCGTTTCCTGAGAATAGCCGAATCTGGCTCTCAGCTCTTTTACTTTATTTTTCATCATCAGGCGTACCTCAAGTTTTCTTCTTTTTTATATTGTATGAGACTCTTAACAAAATGTAAACCCAACTTAACATGTGGACAAAAAAAGAATTTTTTTCGACAAATTTTTTAACATTCCCTTGACGAAAAAAAAATAAACATGTAATATTAGAAACATCAAATCGGTACTGACAAAAAATAATTTTAATGCGGGTGTAGTTTAGTGGTAAAACCTCAGCCTTCCAAGCTGATGTCGTGAGTTCGATTCTCATCACCCGCTCCATACATACGTTATTAACGCAGTGTTTCGTTTCTCTGATAAACGAAGTATTGCGTTTTTTTATGTGAAAAAAGACACGAAGGCGTGTCTTTTTATGAAAGCCAAGAGACGGTATGCGTGCCTCCGTGAATTTGTTCAAACATTTTTGTTAAGGATGATAGCAGCTCATCCGCCGCGTCGGCATGAAATGAAGGCGGGAAAAAGATCAGCTGCAGCATTTTCCTTGTGCCGGGCGTGACAGGGCGTGTATTGATATGTCCGGTGAAGTCGCCGAAAACGCCGTCCGGGCCGGAGAAAGACAGTACGCTTTCTTTTTCTCCGATCGTAATCGAAATCGGTTCATCTATTTCTGCGGCGTCATACGCCATGATAGGCAATGAATATTTCAAGGAGAAAAAAAGTATGGTATCATGGGCTGAATTCACACTTTCAATGAATCGTTCCCGGGAAATATCGCCGAGCATAAGCTCCATCGGCGTTTTTTGTCCTGAAAAGGCGGGACTGAGCTGTTCCATTATACGCGCCAACTCTTTTACAAAAGGCTGCTCTTCTATACCGCCGTCAGCATAATCAAAGTAAAGAGATTCTTGAAATAAACGGAGGCGGCCTTTCAGCATTTGCGGAGCAGGCCCGACTTCGATCTGTTCATATAAGACGGCTGCCGCTTTGATCCCCGGCACCCGTTCAGCAATAAGTGGATCTAAACTGATGTTCAAGTGTGTTCACTCCATTTCGGGATGATAAAACTCTATTATACCTGTGCGGGAGCCTGATCACAAAGAAAGGAGGCTGTGCAAAAAATGAATATTCATAAACTGAAAGAGGAATTAATCGAATACGCCAAAAGCATCGGAGTCGACAAAATCGGGTTTACGACGGCTGATACGTTCGACAGTCTGCGGGACCGGCTGATTCTTCAGGAATCACTCGGCTATTTATCCGGTTTTGAAGAGCCGGATATTGAAAAACGGGTTACTCCGTCTTTGCTTCTCCCGAAAGCCAAATCAATCGTCGCCATCGCCCTTGCGTATCCTTCCAAAATGAAAGATGCGCCGAGGAGCACGAGGGACGGGCGGCGCGGCATTTTTTGCAGAGCTTCCTGGGGGAAGGATTATCATGACGTGCTGAGGGAAAAGCTTGACCTGCTGGAGAATTTTCTCCAAAGCAAACATGAGGATATCCGCACGAAGTCAATGGTGGATACAGGAGAATTGTCCGACAGGGCCGTGGCTGAACGGGCGGGAATCGGCTTCAGCGCCAAAAACTGCATGATCACCACGCCTGAATACGGCTCTTACGTCTATCTGGCTGAAATGATCACCAATCTGCCCTTTGAACCGGATGTGCCGATTGAAGATATGTGCGGTACGTGCACAAAATGTTTAGACGCGTGTCCGACCGGCGCACTCGTCAATCCCGGACAGCTTAACGCCCAGCGCTGTATTTCGTTCCTGACCCAGACAAAGGGATTTTTGCCGGATGAGTTCCGCACGAAAATCGGAAACCGTCTGTATGGCTGTGACACGTGCCAGACGGTCTGTCCGATTAATAAGGGGAAAGATTTTCATCTTCATCCGCAGATGGAGCCTGATCCGGAAATCGCAAAGCCGCTGTTAAAGCCGCTTTTGACCATAAGCAACCGCGAATTCAAAGAAAAATTCGGACATGTATCGGGATCATGGCGCGGCAAGAAGCCGATACAGCGGAATGCGATTTTAGCTTTGGCTCATTTTAAAGATGCCTCGTCTCTTCCGGAATTAACGGCCTTGATGCACCAAGATCCGCGCCCTGTTATCAGGGGGACGGCCGCCTGGGCCATCGGGAAAATCGGTGATCCTGATTATGCGGGGGAATTAGAAAAAGCGCTTCAAAAGGAGCAGGATGTGGACGCCATACGGGAAATTGAAAAGGGACTGGAGCTGTTATCGGTTTCTGATAAGACTAAAACCGGCCGGTCCTGACATATGTATAGAGAAAAAGCACTTGGCGTGAGTTCAAGTGTTTTTCTTTATAAAACAGTATGGTGGGTGGAGCGCTTGAAGCATATTATTGAAGATTTAGCGGAGGCCCGGCTTCATTATTTAATCAACGGAACCGAGATGAGGCACAATGGGCAGCCCGGCGATCTTGAGGTCCTGACGAGAAAAAAAGAGCTGTTTGAAAAACGGAAAGTTGACATTGTGAAAGCGAAGGCAAAAGCCGTCATTGTCAAAAGCAGCCTTGAGGACGACGGCACGTTATGCGTCATGTACACGATTCATTTCGAATATTTGTGCAAGGAGCATGACGGACACCTTTACTTAGAAGAGCAGATTGAGGAGCGGACTGCATTTCTCTATGATCAGCTTTTGATTAAAGATCGGGAAGTAAAGAAAAAACCGGCGGGATTTTCTGACGGAAACAGCGTAATTGAATATGAGCGGAGTGAACGGGAAGATTTCGGGCGGGCGTTTCTATACGACCGTCTGGCTGCCGTGCAGTACGCGGAGAAGTTTTGGAATAAACGAAATCCCGCTTATAACAATTTCAGCGACAACTGCACCAATTTTATTTCCCAATGTTTACATGCCGGAAAAGCACCGATGCGGGGGCATCCGAACAGAGGCTCAGGCTGGTGGATGAAGGCAAGCTCGTGGAGCTACAGCTGGACGGTCGCGCATTCGATGAAGATGTATCTGGCCCAATCCAAGGCAGGGCTTCGCGCGGTGCAAGTATCAAGAGCCGAAGAACTGATGCCCGGAGATATCATTTGCTATGATTTTGAAGGGGACGGCCGTTTTAATCATACGGCGATCGTGGTCGCGAAAGATAAAAGCAATATGCCGCTTGTCAATGCCCAAACGTATGACAGCAGAATGAGATATTGGTCATATGAGGATTCAACGGCGTATACTCCTTCCATCAGATATGCGTTTTTTCATATTACGGATGATACGACAAAAGTGTAATTAATGATATAATGGTGGGCGGAATAAAAAACAGAGGTGAACATCGTGGCATTACATGTCGTTTTATATCAACCCGAAATCCCGGCCAATACGGGAAATATCGCACGTACTTGTGCGGCAACAGACACAACGCTTCATTTGATCCGCCCGCTCGGATTCTCGACCGATGATAAAATGCTGAAGCGCGCCGGACTCGATTATTGGGAGTTCGTCAACGTCGTATATCATGATTCATTGGAAGAGTTATTTGAGGCATATGAGAACGGAAAGTTTTTCTTCATTACAAAATTCGGCCAAAAGCCGCACACATCATTTGATTACTCAAATACGGAGGAAGACTTTTTCTTCGTATTCGGCAGAGAAACGAGCGGACTTCCGAAAGAATTGATCGAAAACAATATGGACCGCTGCCTGCGTCTGCCGATGACCGAGCATGTGAGATCATTAAACCTGTCCAACACGGCCGCGATTCTTGTATATGAAGCGCTGCGCCAGCAAAATTACAGAGATTTGACGTGAGAAAAAACGCCCGCATCCGGGCGTTTTTTTTATTGAATAAAAAAGACGGACAGCAGCGGTTCACGGCGTTTTTATATTTATGGGCTTAACAACGTAACAGTGTTATGTTACAATACATTCATCGAAGGAGCTGGATTCATGGAGGAACAACTGATTTCTAAAAAAGAATTGCTGGAAGAAACATCAATTTCATACGGGCAGCTGTACCGCTGGAAACGGAAAAATTTAATTCCTGAAGAATGGTTTATCCGAAAATCAACATTTACAGGCCAGGAAACATTTTTTCCGAGAGCGGAAATATTAAAACGCATCTCAAAAATACAGAAAATGAAAGAAAATCTGTCTTTGGATGAAATGAGAGAAATGCTGTCTCCGCAAATGACTGATGTCAATATAACGTCTGCGGAGCTGCTTCAAAAGGGACTGATTTCAAAAGCCGCGCTGCAAGTTTATGGCGAAGACGGCGTGACATTCACGTCCCGCGCGCTGCTGTCTTTATATGTGCTTGAAGGACTTTTGCGATCGGGCAATATCAGCCTTGAGGAAGGAAAATTGGCGGCAGGGGTGCTGAAAACGTATGAGGCTTCCGAACTGAAAGCAAATACGGAGCTTGTCATGCTCCGAAAGCTTGGCGTAACGACGTGCTTCATCGCAGACGCGGAACATATTTTATTTGAACCGACTGTCAAAGTGGTTGAACGGGTGGCGCTTGCTGCGGCATCGGAAGAATTAAAAACGAAATGGATGCAGGAGGACCATCAATGGAAGTAACAGATAAATTAATCATCAACGGTTCAGGAAGTTCAAAAGGAGGCCGTTTTCATACAGTAGAGATCAACGGAAGCGGCACGGTGTCAGGTGATGTGGAGTGCGCGAGCTTTTTGTTTAACGGCAGCGGAAAAACAGACGGACATGTCAAGACGCAAACGCTGACGATCAGCGGTTCGGGGAAAATTTCCGGCAGTGCCGAAGCTGAATCCATCCGTATCAATGGAACGGGTGTCATTAAAGGTGATGTCAAAACGGAGCGGCTGAACGTCGCGGGATTTTCATCTTTCGGCGGCGGTGTGAAAGCTGATGATATTTTCATATCCGGGAAAGCCGCGATTGAAGGCGATTGCGAGACAGAGACGTTCCGTTCGGAAGGCAAATGCAAGATCGGCGGCCTGCTGAATGCCGATGAAGTCAGTATTAAGCTGGCGGCGGGAGAAAGCCATGTGAAAGAGATCGGCTGCCGCCATTTGAAAGTGATGAGCAGAAAGAGCGTGCTTACGCGTTTTAAGCTGATGCCGGCCCCGGTGCTGACAGCGGAGCTGATTGAAGGTGACATCATTGAATTGGCGGACACGAACGCGAAGACAGTCCGCGGAAATCATGTACGGATCGGCGCAGGCTGCACCATTGGGACTGTGGAATACAGCGGCGATTTTACATGTGATCCTTCCGCTTTGGTTAACAAAGTCGTGAAACGATAGGAGGAACTGCGATGGAAACGACAAAAAAATTGAGTCATTTAAAAATGTACGGAGCCGGACACGCCTCCGGCGGCTCCTACCAAAATGTAAGCATTAAAGGGGAAGGAACTGTCGGCGAAGGACTTCAAAGCGAACGCTGCCGGATATTCGGTACGGGACTTTTTCTCGGAGATGCCGAGATCAACAGGCTGAAAATTTTCGGAGAGCATGAAGTTGCAGGAGATTTATCAGCACGTTCAGCAAATGTGATGGGCACATTGAAAGTCGGCGGCTCCATGCGTTTCGCCACGATGAGGCTGAAAGGACTTGCTGAAATTGGCGGCGGGGCCGCGGGAGAGCGGTGTCATATAAAAGGCAGTCTCACCGTCAGCGGTGATTGCCAGACGGAGCTGCTTCATGTAACAGGATGTATCAATGTGGCGGGATTGTTAAACGCGGGGGACGTAAACATCCATTTGCGTTATGACCGAAGCCGCGTGAAAGAAATCGGCGGCACATCGATCACCGTCAGACGGAAACCCGGTTTTCTTAAACGGAAAGCCGGCACGCTTTCTGCTGAATTGATCGAAGGGGACGCAATTTACCTCGAATACACGGAAGCGGACATCGTCAGAGGGAAACATGTGGAAATCGGCCCGGGCTGCAAAATCGGAAAAATCGAGTATCAAACAAGCTGCAAATCTCATGAAAAATCAACTGTCCAAGAACATATTCAAATATGAAACATTGTTATGTTGTACAGGAAAGGGTGCTCTTTATGAAGAGCACCCTTTTGCCGTTATTTGTTTTCAGGTTTGCTGTCGTAACCCGCCGTAAAAATGGATACTAAAAAAGTGAGAATGACCCCAAGTAAAATGATCGTTTTCATCATTTCTCCTCCTCTTTGCTTTTCCATTTGATGTCCGAGTCTGGATGAAACTGTATTTCTTTCATTATGAACGGTGCACCGGACCCTTGTCAATGACGGCCTTATAACGTCTTTATTTTTAAGAAACGAAAAGCATGTATTATCACGTCACCGCATAGATTGTAACAAAGTACCTTATTTCTAGTGCATTAACCATGATAGAGGAGGTTCTTATGGATATATTAAAGAAAATTGAAAAGTACAGAGAGGAAGAGCAGCGTCTCAAATGGGAAGGGACGTTCGCTGATTATTTGGAGATCATAAAAGAAAATCCATTGGTCGCGCAGTCTGCTCATTCTCGCGTTTTTAATATGATAAAAGACAGCGGAATCGAGGAGGATGACGGTAAAAAGACATACAGCTTTTTCTCGCGGGAGCTGTTCGGCCTTGAGGAATCTCTGGAACGGCTCGTGGAGGAATACTTTCACCCGGCTGCCAAGCGGCTCGATGTAAGAAAACGGATTTTACTATTGATGGGACCCGTCAGCGGCGGAAAGTCAACTCTTGTCACCATGCTGAAAAAAGGGCTTGAAGCCTACTCATTGACAGACAACGGCGCTGTTTACGCCATTAAAGGCTGCCCGATGCATGAAGATCCTCTCCATCTCATTCCCCATCATCTGCGCGACGACTTCTACAGAGAATACGGCATCAGAATTGAGGGCAGCCTTTCTCCGCTTAATGTCATGCGGCTTGAAGAAGAATACGGCGGCAGAATTGAGGATGTAAAGGTTGAACGTATATTCTTCTCGGAGGATAAACGTACCGGAATCGGAACCTTCAGCCCGTCTGACCCGAAATCACAGGATATCGCCGACTTGACGGGGAGTATTGATTTTTCAACAATTGCCGAATACGGCTCAGAATCAGATCCGCGCGCTTATCGGTTTGACGGTGAATTAAATAAAGCGAACCGCGGAATGATGGAGTTTCAGGAAATGCTGAAATGCGATGAAAAATTTCTGTGGCACCTTCTGTCACTCACGCAGGAAGGGAATTTCAAAGCCGGACGGTTTGCGCTCATCTCAGCCGACGAATTGGTTGTTGCGCATACGAACGAAACGGAGTACCGCTCGTTTATTGCCAATAAGAAAAATGAAGCCCTTCACTCCAGGATCATCGTGATGCCTGTTCCTTATAATTTAAAGGTGTCAGAGGAAGAACGGATTTATGAAAAAATGATTTCTGAAAGTGATGTTTCTGACGTACACATCGCCCCCCATACATTAAAAGTGGCCGCGATGTTTTCTATTTTGACCCGGCTGAAGGAACCGAACCGCTCTGATATTGATCTCGTCAAAAAAATGAGGCTTTATGACGGAGAAAGCGTTGAAGGTTACAATTCCGTTGATCTTGAGGATATGAAGAAGGAATTCCATGATGAAGGAATGAGCGGAATTGACCCGCGCTATGTCATCAACCGCATTTCCTCAACAATTATCAGAAAAAATATGGAATCGATCAATTCGCTTGACGTGCTGCGTTCCTTAAAAGAAGGACTTGACCAGCATCCGTCCATCTCCGCCGAGGACAAAGAGCGGTATATGAATTTTATTTCCGCCGCCAGGAAAGAGTACGATGACATCGCTAAAAAAGAAGTGCAGAAGGCGTTCGTCTATTCATATGAAGAATCCGCGAAAACTCTCATGGACAATTATTTAGATAATGTGGAAGCGTACTGCAATAAAAATAAGCTCCGCGATCCGCTGACGGGTGAAGAAATGAATCCTGACGAAAAACTGATGAGATCCATTGAAGAGCAGATCGGCATTTCAGAAAACGCGAAAAAAGCGTTCCGCGAAGAAATCTTAATCCGCATATCCGCCTATGCAAGAAAAGGAAAACGCTTTGACTATAATTCGCACGAAAGACTCCGCGAGGCGATTCAGAAAAAGCTGTTCGCAGACTTAAAAGATGTGGTGAAAATTACGACCTCCACCAAAACGCCGGATGAGCAGCAGCTTAAAAAGGTCAATGAGGTAGTGGCAAGGTTAATAGATGAACACGGCTATAATTCGACAAGCGCTAATGAACTGCTGAAGTATGTCGGAAGCTTGTTAAACCGCTGATGTTTGATTTCATTGAGAGGCCCGTCTGTAAAAGGACGGGTTCTTTTGTCTGTTTTTCGCAATTGTTTGTCAATTGGAGAGTCCGGCCGGCATAAGATAAAAATAAATCTTTTCGCCGGACTTGTTTCATAAACAGGACCAAGCCGGAATACACATGTAAAACGACCATAACGGTTAAGGAGGGGAATTCATGTCCCGTAATGACAGCGGAAATTTTTTGATTTCAGAGGAAGACTGGTCCCTCCATCGCAAAGGCTTTGACGACCAGCAGCGCCACCAAAAGAAAGTACAGGAAGCGATAAAAAACAACCTTCCGGATCTTGTCACTGAGGAAAGCATTATTATGTCCAACGGAAAAGATGTCGTGAAAATCCCGATTCGTTCGCTTGATGAATATAAAATCCGTTATAACTATGATAAAAATAAACATGTCGGCCAAGGCGACGGCGACAGCGAAGTCGGCGATGTCGTCGCAAGAGACGGCGCAGATAAAAAGCAGGGAGCTGGAAAAGGCCAGGGAGCCGGCGATCAGGCAGGCGAGGATTATTATGAAGCGGAAGTTTCATTGATGGATCTGGAAGAAGCGCTGTTTCAGGAATTAGAACTGCCGAATCTGCAGCAAAAGGAAAGGGACAATATCGTCCATACCGATATCGAGTTCAATGATATCCGGAAAACCGGGCTGACAGGGAATATCGATAAGAAAAGGACGATGCTGTCGGCCTATAAACGAAACGCCATGACAGGCAAGCCGTCGTTTTACCCTATTTATCCGGAAGATCTGAAATACAAAACATGGAATGATGTGACGAAGCCGGAATCGAAAGCTGTCGTTTTAGCGATGATGGATACAAGCGGTTCGATGGGCGTATGGGAAAAGTATATGGCGAGGAGCTTCTTTTTTTGGATGACACGATTTTTACGGACAAAGTATGAAACGGTTGATATCGAATTTATCGCCCACCATACGGAAGCGAAGGTTGTGTCCGAAGAAGATTTTTTCTCGAAAGGCGAGAGCGGGGGCACCATCTGTTCCTCCGTTTACCGGAAGTCTCTTGAATTAATTGATGAAAAATATGACCCCGCCCGCTACAACATCTATCCGTTTCATTTTTCAGACGGAGATAACCTGACTTCGGATAATGCCCGGTGCGTAAAGCTCGTCAATGACATCATGAAAAAATCGAATCTGTTCTGTTACGGTGAGGTCAATCAATATAACAGGCATTCCACCCTCATGTCCGCCTATAAAAATGTCAAAGATGATAAATTTAAATACTACATCCTGAAACAGAAATCAGACGTATTTCAAGCGCTGAAAAGCTTTTTTAAAAATGAGGAAGCCGGTGTAAGCAAAGCATCGTATGAAATATAAAGCCGAGTGAAGAATCGTGCGGCCGCGGTTCTTCACCCGGCTTTTTTAAATTAAAAATAAAGAGAAAAAACGGCATAAAAAAAATCCTTAAAAAATGAAACTTTTCTCTTTACAAACCTTCTTTCATTTATTAATATTTTATCTTGTGAACTATTATTAAGGGAATGAGGTGAAAATACGGTGATTGAATCAGAGCTCGCTTTGCTCAGTTTTGAACAACTGTTTGATACTTCCAGATCGATTTACAAAAAGCAGAAAATGATTCTGGAGACAGTTCTTGAACCTTTTGATATTACAGTGCTGCAGTATCTGCTGATGTTCAAAATACATAAGAGCAAAAGCACGCAGCTTTCAAGGCTGGCTTTGTCGCTTGATCTGAAACCGGCGTCTGTCACGAGAATGACCGATATTCTGTATAAGCGCCGCCTAATGGTTCGGAGCGACTATCACGACGACCGGCGTGTTGTTATGATTCAGTTAACCGAAGAGGGGGAAGAACTTCTAAAGAAAGCTGCTGTTCAATATGCCGAAAAAGCGGCGGTCTTATACCGGCAGCTCAATACCGCTGAACTGCAGTACCTGCGCAAGCTTGCGGAAAGTTTAACGAAGCTTGCAAACGGCTGTGCAGTGAAAAACGGAAAATAAAAAAATCCCCACATATTTTTATCATCATTCCACAAAATGATAGAGGAAGAAACGAAAGGAGAAAACAAAATGAACAGAGGACGTTTAATTCTGACCAACATTATCGGTTTGATTGTTGTTCTTGCAATTATAGGCGGAGGTGCTTACTACTATTATCAAAGCACACACTATGTAAAAACCGATGAAGCAAAAGTTGCCGGCGACATGGCTGCTATCACAGCTCCTGCTGCGGGTAAAGTAACTGACTGGAACCTTGATGAGGGGAAAGAAGTAAGCAAAAACGACGTTGTTGCAAAAATCAAAGGACAGCAAAATGCTGACGTAAAAGCCATCATGGATGGAACAATCGTGAAAAACGAAGTGAAAAACGGCCAAATGGTGCAAGCCGGTACGACAATTGCCCAGGAAATTGACATGAAACACCTTTACATCACTGCAAACATTAAAGAAACAGATATTAGAGACATTGAAGTAGGAAACAAAGTAGACGTAATTGTTGACGGCGACCCTAATACAACATTTGACGGAACAGTAGAAGAAATCGGTTATGCGACAAATTCAACATTTGATATGCTGCCTTCTTCAAACTCAAGCGGCAACTACACAAAAGTAACGCAAAAAGTTCCTGTTAAAATTTCACTCAGCAACCCATCTGACAAGGTGCTTCCTGGTATGAACGCATCTGTAAAAATCTCTGAATAATACAGATCAGTCATCAAACCATGAAGGGAGGTTGTCTTAGGTGGCTAAATCAGATAATCAAGTAAAAAGTCCTAAAACATTGCTTATTGTGCTTATGGCCGGGTTATTCCTGGCGATCTTGAACCAAACGCTTCTTAACGTGGCGATGCCGCACTTAATGACCGAGTTCGGTGTGAGTGCGACGACGATTCAGTGGCTTACGACCGGATACATGCTGGTCAACGGTGTTTTGATTCCGTTATCTGCGTTCTTAATTACCCGGTTCGGACAGAGAAGCCTCTTTCTCGTAGCCATGTTCTGTTTTACAGCGGGAACGTTAGTCTGCGGAATCGCGCCTAACTTCTCAACCATGCTGATCGGCCGGTTAATTCAGGCGGTCGGCGGCGGTATCCTGCAGCCGCTGGTCATGACAACCATTCTGCTTATCTTCCCGCCTGAAAGCAGGGGGAAAGGAATGGGGATTTTCGGTCTTGCGATGATGTTTGCTCCGGCGGTCGGACCGACTCTTTCCGGCTGGATCATCGAGCATTACACATGGCGCATTATGTTCTACGGCCTTGTTCCGATCGGGGCAATCGTTATTATCATAGCGTTCTTCCTCTTTAAGAACTTGGTGGAACCGCAAAAAATCAAACTCGACAGCTTGGGTGCGATTCTATCCATTGTCGGATTTGCCTCATTGCTTTACGGAGTCAGTGAAGCGGGCAGCGACGGCTGGGGAGATCCGATCGTGCTGTCTACCGTCATTGTCGGTGTCATCGCGATTGCCGCGTTTGTCATTCAGCAATTGCGCTCTGAAAAACCGATGCTCGACTTCCGGGTATTTAAATATGATATTTTCTCACTTTCCAGTGTGATTAACATCATTATTACCGTTGCGCTTTACACAGGAATGTTCCTGCTTCCGATTTACCTGCAGAACTTAGTCGGCTTTACGGCGCTGCAATCGGGCCTCTTGCTATTGCCGGGCGCGATTGTCATGCTGATCATGTCGCCGATTTCCGGTATTCTGTTTGACAAAATCGGTCCAAGACCGCTTGCGATTATCGGGCTGGTCATCACGGTCGCAACGACATTCCAGTACACAAAATTGACAATTGACACACCTTACACGCACATTATGCTTGTCTATGCCATCCGCGCATTCGGTATGTCACTGTTAATGATGCCTGTTATGACAGCCGGAATGAACCAGCTTCCGGCACGGTTGAACAGCCACGGCACGGCGATGAGCAACACGCTCCGCCAGATCAGCGGTTCAATCGGAACAAGTTTGATCACAACGATTTATACGAACCGTACGACAATGCACTATTCGCAGATTGCGGATAAAACGAGCACGGCTGATCCAAGCTTCATGCAGTCGTTCCAAAGCGCGGTTTCGAATTTAATGGTCAACATGAACATGTCGCTTGATGCGGCGAAACAAACCGTTTATTCTTATCTCTACAAAACAGCTTCACTTAATTCCAACGTTATGGGGATTAATGACGCGTTTATGTGGGCGACGATCTTTGCGGTTATCGGCGTAGTCCTGAGCCTGTTCTTGCGTGACGTACGGAAAGACAAACAGCGGGCGAAGAAAAAAGAGGAGCTGTCATTGCTTCCGGCCCCTAAAGAAGTGAAGGAATCTTAATCATCTGAATGGGAGGTTTCCTGAATGAAAATTTACGTAGTGTACGATAGTGAAGGCGAACATACAAAACATCTTGCTGAAGCCATTGCCGAAGGAGCACGAGAAAACGCTGAGGCTGAAGTCCTGATCGACCATGTCGATCAAGCAGACATCCGCAAGCTGAAAGACATGGATGCCATTATCTGGGGATGCCCGGGACACTTTGGCACCATCAGTTCAGGCTTAAAAGCGTGGATCGACAGACTCGGCTATCTGTGGGCTGAAGGCGAGCTGATTGATAAAGTCGGCGCCGTATTCTGTACGACGGCGACAACACATGGCGGATTAGAAATGACAATGCACAATCTGATCACTCCTATGTTTCACCAAGGCATGATTGTTGTCGGACTTCCCGGCAACGTTCCTGAAAACGCGCTGTACGGCTCTTACTACGGCGCGGGCGTCACATGCCCGGTTGACAGCGATGTGCTGATGACGGAAGAAGGCCTTCAATTAGGCCGTGCGCTTGGCAGACGTGTCAGCCAAGTCACAGGTAATCTAACTGCCGGACGACAGTAAGGAGAGGGTTATATGGCCATTATTATAGCGGTTATTGCTGCTGTCATTGTGATTGCACTTCTTATCACATTCAATGTCCGCAGCACTTCTGCAGGACAGAATGTCAAAGAAGAAAAGAGAGAAGCGATCGGCACTACAGCCGAACAGCCGGAAAAGCATGATCCGGCCGAGGAGCGCTCAGCCGAGCATGCTCCAGTCGTTGTAAAATCTGAATCTCCCCGTGAGAAAAAGAATACAATGGGCGATGATGTGTACCGTCAGGCGCTTCAGAAGTTTAAGACTTCTGAGACGGATCAGGAACCAAACGATCCTGATAGCGGCGGCAAAATGCAGGATAGCAGCTATCGTGATGCGCTGCTCTCCTTAAAAAACAAAAAGAAGTAATTGAAAAGGCAAATCTGCGTAAGAGCGGATTTGTCTTTTTTTTATTGAAGATATTGTAATACGTGATGATCTAGTGTACTATGTTACTCATACACTTGATCCGAATGGAGAGAGAAAGAATGACATCGTTTTTAGGTTTGCTGAAAAAAGATGCGAAAGTTTCATGGATTTGGCTCGCGGTGTGGCTTTGCGGCATGATTTGCTGGGCGTTTGCAGCCCATGTCATCGCTGCCCGTCAGAAAGAACCGCTCGTCATTTTCGGCTTTTTTACGGCAATGGGGTTTTTTCAATTTCTTGTAGCGCCGCTTTTTATGTACTATCACCTTCATAAAGAAGGAAAAAATCAGCTGTGGCTTTACAATCCGAATGGAGGATTTTATCTGCTGGCTTCCAAGCTGACGGCCTCACTGCTGTATCAGTTGATCGGGCAGCTGGCGCTGACCGGTTACGGTATTTGGATGTACCGGATGCTTTCTGCAAAAGGAGCGCTGGAACACACCATTCCCCTGGCCGGCACATTAACCGGACTGAATGCTTACCTGCTGATCAGTTCAGCGTATTTATCTGTGATCGTGGCCGTCTTTTGGACTGTTTTTCACTCATTAAAACATGTTCCCGTCCTCCGTTGGGTGATCTGCATCGTGCTTGCGTTTGTCTGGACCTATATTGACGATAAAATCATTACGCCTTTCACTTCATCTCAACATGATTTATGGCCGGTAAAAGTGTATGCGGATTTTGATTTTCACTATACAAAATTGACCGGCTGGACGGTGGAGCTGAAGGCCGTCCACATCTCGCTTTTCAGCTTCCTGGCAGTGATCGTGCTTGCGGCGCTCTGTCTCGCACTGGCCTCTATGCTGCTGAATCGAAAGGTTGAGGTGTAATGATGGAGAATGAATTTCAGTCATCCAAGCCGATTTATCTGCAGATTGCCGATCGTGTATATTACCGGCTGATCCGAAGTGAGCTTTCACCGGGGGACAAACTGCCGTCCGTAAGGGAGATGGCCGTACAGATGAAAGTGAATCCGAATACGATACAAAGAACGTACAGTGAAATGGAAAGGCTGGGGATCGTGGAGACGAGAAGAGGACAGGGAACCTTTGTAGCGGAAAGGTCCGATCTGAAAGCGGAGCTGAAAGACAGGCTGACTAAAGACGTTTTCAAACGCTTTATTCAGGAAATGGCGGAGCTGGGGCTATCTCCTGAGGAAATGATCGACGGGATCAAACAATATGCGGAGGAAGCAAACGATGAATCTTGATTTTGAACGCGTAACAAAAAAATACGGCCGCAGGCTCGCGGTCAGCGATGTATCATTTTCATTGTCTCCGGGTAAAATCTACGGAATTTTAGGGCCGAACGGAAGCGGTAAATCAACAACGCTTAAAATGCTTGCCGGGCTTGCGTTCCCGACCTCGGGCGCCGTCCGGATCGGAGACTGCGCAGTAAGCAGGAACATGCTGTTTCGTACGGCTTATTTAACCGAACATGATATGTTTTTCGCCCGGACGACCGTCGGTGATATGCTCACATTTTATCATTCGCAATTCCCGGATTTTCAGCTGGAAAAAGCACATAACCTATTAACGGAAATGAATCTTTCAGCGAAGCAGAAGATAAAAGAGCTGTCCAAAGGCAGCCGGGGCAGGCTGAAAATCGTTTTGGCCCTGTCGAGAAAAGCATCCGTCATTCTGCTGGATGAGCCGTTTTCAGGTCTTGATCCGGCGGTCAGAGAATCGATTGTCAACAGTCTCGTATCTTATATTGATTTTGACAGCCAGATCGTCGTCATCGCCACGCATGAGATCGGCGAAATTGAGACGCTGTTAGACGAAGTGATGGTTTTCATAAAAGGGAAAATCGCTGAACGGCGCGAGGTCGAAGAAATTAGGGAACAGGAAGGAATGTCCGTGCTGCAATGGTACAGAAGCGTCATGCAGGCGCACGAAATAGAAGGGGGATTCTAATTGGAAACGGTATTAGAACTGCAACAGGTAAAGAAAACGATAAAAGGACGAACGATTATTCATGATCTGAGCTTCTCCGTCCGGGCGGGCGAAGTGTTTGGGTTTCTAGGGCCGAACGGAGCGGGGAAAACCACTACGATCAGAATGATGGTCGGATTAATGAAACTGTCTCAGGGAGACATCGTAATCTGCGGGGAATCCATTACGAAAAACTATGCAAAAGCGGTCAGGCACGTCGGAGCCATCGTGGAAAACCCGGAGCTGTACAAATTCCTGAGCGGTTATAAAAATTTACAGCAGTACGCAAGGATGGTAAAAGGCGTTACGAAAGAAAAAATAGATGAGGTCATCGAGCTCGTCGGGTTGCAGGACAGAATACATGACAAAGTAAAAACCTACTCTCTCGGAATGAGACAGCGTCTCGGCCTCGCCCAAAGCCTGCTGCATAATCCTAAGGTGCTGATTCTGGATGAACCGACAAACGGCCTTGATCCCGCGGGCATCAGGGAAATCAGGGACCATCTGAAAAAGCTGACACGTGAAAAAGGAATGGCTGTCATCGTCTCAAGCCATCTGCTGTCAGAAATGGAGTTAATGTGCGACCGAATCGGCATTCTGCAAAAAGGGGAGCTTGTCGATATTCAAAAAGTAAGGGATGAAGGAAAAGAGGATAAAGATACATACTTCTTCCATATTGAACAAAGAGAAGAGGCTCTTGCCGTTCTGAGTCAGTTTGACTGTGTGAAGAAGACAAACGGCATTGAGATCAAGCTGTCAAAACAGGAAGTGCCTGATGTGATTTCACTGCTCGTCCGTGAAAACATCCGCTTATATGAAGTGAAAATCATGACAAAATCTTTGGAAGACCGTTTCTTGGAGATTACCGGCGGGACGAAAGAGGAGGTTCAATATGTTTAAGCTGATCTATAATGAATGGATAAAAATTTTCAGCCGCGTCGGCACGTGGGCTATGATTGTAATTTTAGGCGTTTCGATGATCGGTTTTGCGCTTCTGTCAAACCATTTCACCTCGAGCGAAGCCAATCCGAATTGGAAACAGGAGCTCCAGGCCGAAAACAAAGAAATGAAACAGCAGATGAAGGAAACCGGAAACCAGACGCTCATTGATAACCTGAAACAGAATGTCGCGATAAATCAATACCGTATGGATCATAACATCCCTGAGGATACAGGGTACACAGTGTGGTCATACGTAGCTGATTCTTCGATGATGACTGTTTTGACCGGGCTGTTTACGATTATCATTGCCGCAGGCATCGTGGCGAATGAGTTCAACTGGGGGACGATCAAGCTGCTGGCTATCCGTCCGCTCAGCCGTTTTCAGATTTTGCTTTCTAAATATATGACGGTGCTGCTGTTCGGACTGCTGATGCTTGTGATTTTATTTGCCGGCTCCGCTCTGTTGGGATTGGTCTTTTTCGGTACAGGGGGAGATACTGCGGCTGATGTTCATCTCGTATACAAAGACGGCCATGTTTTTGAGCAAAATATCATCGCCTTCCTCGCTAAAACATATGTCTATGAATCTGTCTCCGCTTTTATGCTTGCGACGATGGCGTTTATGCTGTCTGCGGTATTCCGGAACAGCTCATTAGCGGTCGGATTTTCTATTTTTCTATTGGTTATGGGAAACACGGCGACTGTATTTCTTGCCACGAAATTTGAATGGACCAAATATATTTTATTCGCCAATACGGATTTGTCGCAATATATGAACGGGACTCCTTTAGTAGAGGGGATGACGATGACATTTTCGGTTGTGATGCTTGTGATTTACTTCGTTATTTTTCTGGCGCTCGCATTCGGCGTCTTCTTAAAACGCGATATTGCCACCTGATATAAAAAGCTGTTTTGCCTTTGCAAAACAGCTTTTCGTTTTAGATGAAAAAAACCCTGCCGGCGTACACCGGCAGGGTTTTTAAACAATTTATGCTTTTGTTACGTTAGCAGCTTGTGGTCCGCGGTTTCCTTCAACGATTTCGAAAGAAACAGATTGGCCTTCTTCTAAAGTTTTGAAGCCTTCGCCTTGAATAGCAGAGAAGTGAACGAATACATCGTCTTGACCTTCTACTTCGATGAATCCGAATCCTTTTTCAGAGTTGAACCATTTTACTTTACCTTCTAACATGAAATTTCCTCCTAAAGCGACATAACGCTTAAATTCACTATTCTTGCTCTAAAACAAACTTCCAAGACGAAAACTCTTACAAAACTTTCTTCTTAAAGATAGTTCGAACAAAAATAATTACCTTTACTCTACCAGTAATTCGAAGAAAAAACAACTGCTAAATGTAACTTTTTTCGAAATAACATGTTTTAAGAGGAGAACGCTCTGATACGGAAATCTGATTTGAGACTAGAACAGCCCATTTTCAGCTGATAAAAACCGCTTTGCAGCCTCTTAAGGAAGCAATTGACAACCCTTTTTTTAATCGGTATTGTATGTAATCATGAGCCCGAATACCATGGTGCAGCCTCTGTACATAAAAATAGATAGGGAGTAGGTCAACTTGAACCTGCGGCTTATAAACAGTCTGTTTCTTTTCATTTTGATCATATCACTTACTTCATGCCATTATCCTGACGGGAACCGGACAATTACTATCGGAATCAATGAATCTGATCAATCGATCTGGGAGTTTGTCGCGAAAAAAGCCGGTGAGGAAGGATTGCAGCTTTCTTTGGTAACGTTTTCGGATTATGCCGAGGCCGATTTGGCGCTTGCCGGCGGGGATCTCGACGCCAATGCGTTTCAATCCGTTTCTTATTTTCAATCTTTGCCGCCTCATGTGAAAAAGAAGCTGGCTCCTTTAGGAACGACATATGCGGCATCGCTGGGGGTGTATTCCAAGCAACATAAACGGCTGAAGGATATACCGGACGGAGCGGTCATTGCTGTGCCTGGTGAAGCGGCGGCCTTCGGCAGGGCGCTTTTTCTCATGCAGGAGGCCGGACTGATGACATTGAAAAAGGGATTCACCGGTACGGGTTCAACTGATATGATCAAGGACAACCCGAAGCATCTGACCTTAAAAACGGAAACAAAAAAGAACGCCTATCAGGCGGCGGAACATGCTGACGCAGCAGTTCTCAGTCAAAGCGAGGCGAAAAGAGCAGGATTTCATGCGGAGAAGGACGCGCTGATCCGATCGGCGCAAATGAAGGAAGCGTATATTCATCTGATCGCCGTCAGGGCTGAGGATAAAGATGATGAACGGATGCAAAAACTCCTGTCTTTGTATCAATCAGATGATACCGCGGCGTTTATTGAAAAAGAATATGAGGGCAGCCTGATTCCTGTTTTCCTGAAAGGCGGCTTTCTCACTGAAAAGAAAGAATGATTTCCTCTTCGGGCGATCATTCTTTTTTTTCAGTGCTGCACACTTGATTGCGCCCTGATGTTTTCGCTTTGTACAGCATCCGGTCCGCGATCAGGGGCAATGTCTGAGGATCCGATGTATTTGTCGGATAATGCGCGATGCCGAGGGAAACGGTCACGGGAATTGTATCTCCGCTCGTCAGCAGAATCGGGTTCGCGTCAATCGTGTGCCTGATTTCTTCTGCGAGGTGAAGCCCTTTTGTATACGTGCAATTGGGCATAAGCACGGCAAATTCTTCCCCGCCGATGCGGGCTGACGGATCAGAACTGCTGAGTAAGAACCTCAGGCGCGCCCCCAGTTCCTTCAGTACTTGGTCCCCTTCATAATGGCCGTATTGATCATTGATCTGCTTAAAGTGATCAATATCCAAATAAATAAGCGCGAGCTGAGACGAGGGGGATTGAGACGCCCGATCGTACAGAACGCGCGAGACTTCCTCGAATTTTCTCTTATTAAAAATCCCCGTCAGAAAATCATAATTCGCTTGAAACTTGTATTGCTTGAACAAAAGGCGGGCATCGGCTTCGTGTTTAATGATATACAGCGACAGCATTCCGCCCAAGGTAGAAATGAGCCAAAAATAAACGAGGGCCCCGGCAGGCTGTTCAGGCATAAGTAACAGCAGCGTCAGGGTGATAATAACATTTGAAAAGAGCAGCATAACGAACGCATTTTTGTGATTCGGCTTTTTTCCTCTGAATACGGCCACAGAAAGTATCGCAATCATGCCGACTGCGGCGATAGAATAAATGGCGCTGGCATTGAAATTGATCAGGATACGGCCTGCCACGATAATGATAAAGGCAGCTGCTGTAGACACCCAGCCTCCGTAAAGAGCGGCGATGATAATGGGGATATTTCTGAGATCAATGATGGAATCGGAGTAAGAAAAGCCGAAAGCAATCAGAAAAACCCCTAAAAGCCCGCAAACCGCCCCCTTCAGTAATTGAAACATCGGACGGTCTTCTTTATGTGAAAGCGACTCTTTAAAAAGAACGGTGAAGAGATAATTAAATGTGATTAAAATCGTCAAATTAAGAAACAGTTCCTTCAGCATAACAATCACCCTTATATAAGTTACTAAAGAAAGGATGGAAAGAAAAGAGAAAAATCATTAAAAATACATATATTGTCAATTCTTACTTGACCGATCGGAATTGATGTAATATAGTGTTTAAGGATAATGAGCAAGGGAGTGTTTACCTGTTTTGGAGAATTTATTTGTAATCTTACATGTTTTTATTTTGTTTTTGTTTATAGCAGGTCTGTTTGTGATGCAAAAAAAACACGTTTCCTTTTCTAAACGTGTCTTTACCGCGCTCGGATTAGGCATTGTATTCGGTTTTGCGCTGCAATTGATTTACGGGCCGGCCTCACATGTCGTGGCACAAACGGCCGATTGGTTTAATATTGCCGGCGGCGGTTATGTCAAATTGCTTCAGATGATCGTCATGCCGCTAGTCTTTATTTCTATTCTCGGCGCATTTACGAAGCTTAAACTGACCCATAACATCGGGAAAATCAGCGGTCTGATCATCGGAATTTTGATCGCTACGACAGCAATTGCCGCGGCAGTCGGAATTGTTTCGGCGCTTTCCTTTGATCTGAAAGCCGTTCATATCGACCAGGGGAGCACTGAGTTATCAAGGGGTCAGGAGCTGCAGCAAAAATCTGAGGATATGACGGCCAAAACGCTGCCTCAGCAAATCGTTGAGCTTCTGCCGGGGAATCCGTTTCTTGATTTCACGGGAGCCAGACCGACTTCCACCATCGGAGTCGTTATTTTCGCCGCTTTCCTCGGCATCGCTTTTCTGGGGGTGAAACGGAAGCAGCCGGAGCACGCAGCGACATTCAGCGGAATTGTCGATGCGGTTTACGCGATTATTATGCGCGTCGTGACATTAATTTTAAGACTGACGCCTTACGGGGTATTGGCGATTATGACCAAAACGATCGCGACAAGCGACATCGACAGCATTGCGAAACTGGGGATGTTTGTGATCGCTTCATACGCCGCGCTTATCGCCATGTTTATCATTCACTTGCTGCTGATCACGTTCAGCGGTTTAAATCCGATCACATACGTGAAAAAAGCATTTCCGGTTATGGTGTTTGCGTTTACGTCCCGTTCAAGCGCAGGGGCTTTGCCGCTCAATATTAAAACACAAAAAAGCATGGGCGTACCGGAAGGCATTGCGAACTTCGCCGGTTCATTCGGCTTATCAATCGGTCAAAACGGCTGTGCCGGCATTTACCCGGCGATGCTCGCGATGATGATTGCGCCGACAGTAGGGCAAAACCCGTTTGAACCGGGATTTATCATCTCCGTCATCGCCATCGTGGCAATCAGTTCATTCGGTGTAGCAGGCGTGGGAGGCGGCGCGACATTTGCGGCTCTGCTCGTCCTATCCTCTTTGAACATGCCTGTCGCGCTTGCCGGGCTGCTCATTTCAATTGAGCCGTTAATTGACATGGGGCGCACCGCCTTAAATGTCAGCGGCAGTATGACCGCAGGGCTGTTAACAAGTAAAATGACGAAGGAAACCGATACCGCGGTGTACAATGATTCCTCAATCGTCATTGAAGCTGAAGAAGCTTAACAAAAGCAGATCGATGGTTCATTTTCTTATAGAAAAATATGAGATAGAGCGCTAAAACGAAAAAATCCTTCATCGTTGAACGAATGAAGGATTTTTTCGTTTCTAATGATTTCCGGGTTCAATTTCTTCCAGCATATTCATCACGGTGCTGTCATTTAAAACATTTACCGCGCTTTCTTCGAAGTGAATCGGCTCGGTATAGTGAGGCTTCGGCGAAGTTTCTTTACTGCGGCTGCGGTCTGCCTGTCTGTCCGTATGGGATGAGCCGGAGTGATTGCGGGAAGTCTGCTCATGCTGCTGTCCGCCGGATTCCCCGCCGAACGCCTGTTTGATCAGCTCGGCAGGCTGCAATGAGCCGGTTTGTGAATGCCGGGCTTTGTCCGTGTGCTGCTGTCCGCCGGATTCCCCGCCGAACGCCTGTTTGATCAGCTCGGCAGGCTGTAATGAGCCGGTTTGTGAATGCCGGGCTTTGTCTGCGTGCTGCTGTCCGCCGGATTCCCCGCCGAACGCCTGTTGAATCAGGTCAGCAGGCTGCATGGAGTGTGTGCCATCTTTATGCTGCATTCTGCCTGAAACCATTCCGGAGATTTTCCGGCGGATTTCGGGTGATAAAGCTGCAATCAGAATCGATGATCCGATCAGCAGCGCTGTCGGGCCGATGCCGCTTTTTTTTCTGAACAAGTTAAATCCCTCCTCATTCAATTGATTACGCTTACCTTTCCCTTTCCTTCTGATATTTATCCAAACCGCTCAGAATGCAAACGGCGTGTATAAATCCCGCCGAATAGAAAAACCTATACGTAAAGTGAGAAAGGAGGAATTCACATGATAAAAAAGCAAGCAGTTATCTCTGCCCTTCTTCTGCCGATGCTGATTACCGCAGGGTGCAGTATGGGGAACCAGGGAGAAGGAAAACGAAATGACAACCGCACCCAGAATGTAAATTACCGCAACACGCCTAACGACGGTGCGACAAATATGAATACAGTGAACCGTCATAACCAAAACACCGATCACAATGACAATCGTAACCTGAGAGTGGCTGATAAAGCCGCCGACAAGGTGACTGATTTAAAAGAGGTTAAAAATGCGACTGTGATCGTTGCCGGAAACAGCGCATATGTTGCTGTTGTTTTGACAAACGGGCAAAAAGGCGCCATCGCCAACCATTTAAAAAATAAGATTACCGATAAGGTGAAATCAGCCGATAAACATGTCCGGACTGTATATGTATCAGCGAACCCGGACTTCGTTGAACGTATGCAAGGCTACGGAAAACGAATCCAAAACGGACATCCTGTATCCGGTCTGTTTGATGAGTTCGGCCAAATGGTTCAGCGTGTATTCCCAAACCCCAATAAATAAATGAATGGAAAAGCCGCATTTGCTGCGGCTTTTTTATTTTATCTGCCGTCACGACCCAGCGCTCCTGAGCATAAAGTAAAGAATGAGATGAAAATGAAAGGATCGGGGAGGGGAGCTTGTTTGCGTGACGGCATGGGGAAACGGGCGGCATTCACTCTGATCCTGTGCGGAGTCCTTGTCATATTGGCTGTCAGTTCAGCCGTTTCAGTAAGTATGATGTACGTCCTGTCAGGCCAAAACAGCCGCTCTGTTCCGACGAAGGAACAAGTGACTGAACACATGAATAAAGAAATTTACAAACATACAGCGATTTACTATACGGCGGATGAAAAGCCGCTCTTGGATCTGACCAAGCTTACGCTGGACCACGCAAAGCGTATCAATCAAATCATTGTCGGCTATAAAGGTGCAGCGCCGCTTGAACTCATTTTCTTTTCGGATGAAGCTGAAATGGAGCAATATTCAGGATTGAAAAATGTAGTCGGTTTTTATTCAGAACAGGAGCAGATGATGGGGCTTTTGCCTGAAGAGAAAAAACAGCTTTTGAAAAAAGATGAGCTGGCCGTTTTCATGTATAAGCAATTGATTATACATGAATATACACATTACGCGTTTCATCAAAAAACGCGGCAATTGGGGACGGATACGTCTGTATTTCCGCTTTGGTTTCATGAGGGGCTGAGCGAGTGGGTCGCGCATTATGATGTAGTCATTGATCCGATTGCATTTTCCGTCGTGCCGTTTGATCAATTAACGACCGACCGAAAATGGCAGAAATCGCGTATGGAATATGAAACGGATGTCTATTTGCAAAGCTTCTATATGATAAAGGACTTAACCGAAACATTCGGAGAAGGCATTATCTTAACCATTATCAACAAAACCGCCGAAACACAGGATTTTGAAAAAGGCTTTGAAGCGGCTACGAAAGAAAGCCTGAAACAATTTGAACATGATTTCATAAAAGCATATGAAAAAAAGAAAACGGCATTGGAGAGTCAGGTTTCCAACGCCGTTTTTTAATCAATGGAGGTTTTGCTGCTGCTGTCCCATTTGTCCTTTAATCGGAGGCATTTGCGGCTGTCCCTGGGCCGGCGTAAATGAATTCAGCATGGTCTGCATATCTTGTGCATTGAGCTGAGGAACCTGATAATAACCGTGTTTGTTTTGGTATAAGAAGATTTCATACGCCATTTCGACATATTGCTGAATTTGGGCGGAGAGCACTCTTCTAGTGACGGGATTGGTCATTTCAAGCGAGCTCATCGTCAAGAGAGAAGCTTGAGCTTTAATCAGGCCGAGCATATGGCCGCTGATCCCGAGATCTTTGACATCATTTAATGATTGATTCGGTTTTTTCGGCTGAGTCGGTTTTATACCGTAGACGGCCTGGTTCTGTTCCTTCATCATATATGTCGACGTTTCCTGAGAAGGCTTTTGGCCGGTCTTAAAGCATTCTGCCGTCAGATTATAGAGTCCGAGAATGAATTGATACTGGCGGTCAAGGATGTCGGCCAGCTGCTGATCCTGTATAAACTGTCTGAGCATCATAAATTGATCCAAAACGCCGACTGTTCCGGCCAGCACTTCATGCATATCGAAAAGCTCATGTCCTCCGTGATTCACTTGCGGTGAACCCGGGATCCCTTGATTTACTGGCGGCTGCTGATTCTGCTGCTGTTCCACTGGTTGTTTTCCTCCTTCATGTCAAATCATCATTAAGATGTGAAAAAAGCCGATCCGTTATACATCAAGACCTGTTTCGTTACGTGGGGATTATTTACTATTTTGCGCCAGTGAAGACAATCTTTACAAAAAAGTGATGTGATTTCTAAGAAAATAAGCTAACGTATTTCTTAGAAGACAGGGGGGAAATAAATGAAGAAAAAAAGGGGTATGCGTCTTACGTGCTGTTTGCTGACGGTTTGTTTTATGATGTTCAGCGTGAAAGATGCAGAAGCAATCGGACAAGCAGGATCACTGAATGAAGCTGGAATGGATAAAGCGTATAAAGAACGGCAGACTGAAGACTCCGGCCGTGTCCCGCTCAGAATCATCAGCATGAATGATCTGCACGGAAAAATTGATCAGCAATATGAGCTTGACCTTAACGGAGACGGTAAACCGGATGGCACGTTCGGGCGGATGGACTACGCCGCAGCGTACATTAAAAAGGCGAAAGCCGAGAAAGAACACGCCTTTGTCGTGCATGCGGGCGATATGATCGGGGGCAGCTCTCCCGTGTCAGCCCTTTTTCAGGATGAACCGACAGTAGAATTGATGGAAGACATCGGTTTTGATGTCGGAACTGTCGGCAATCACGAATTCGATGAAGGAACGAATGAGCTTAAACGGATCATCAATGGAGGAGATCATCCGGACGGTAAGGGGACAAGCTGTTATGACGGCCAAAATTTCCCGCTCGTCTGCGCCAACTGTAAACTGAAGTCAGGGGAGTCCTTTCTGCCGCCGTATGAAATTAAATACGTTTCCGGAATTCCGGTCGCATTTATCGGGGTTGTAACCAGATCGGCGGCAGGCATGGTCATCCCGGACGGAATTAAAGATATTACGTTTACGGATGAGGTAAAGGCCGTCAATGACGCCGCCGCTGACCTGAAGAAAAAAGGAATTAAAGCAATCGCCGTGCTCGCCCATATGTCTGCTGAACAAAATGGCTCAGCAATCACGGGAGAATCCGCAAAGCTTGCAAGCGGAACAGACTCAGAGATTGATGTGATTTTCGCCGCGCACAATCATAAAGTCGTAAACGGAGAAATCGACGGCAAGCTGATCGTGCAGGCATTTGAATACGGAAAAGCAATCGGAATCGCCGATCTTGAACTTGATAAAGAGTCGAAGGATATCGTGAAAAAATCAGCGGAAATCCAATATATCGATCAAAGTAAAATCAAGCCTGACCCGGCTGCGGCAGGCATATTAAGCAAATATGAAGAGAAAGTGAAACCGATTATCAGCGAAGCGGTCGGGGAAGCGGCCCATGATATAACGGGCGGGTATTCAAATGACGGCGACACGGCGCTCGGAAATCTGATTGCCGACGGTATGAAAGCGAAGATGAAATCCGATTTTGCGCTTATGAATGGGGGAGGCATCCGGGACGGCATAAAAAAAGGGGCGATCACATGGGGAGACCTTTATAATGTACAGCCGTTCGGCAATGTGCTGACGAAGCTTGAAATCAAAGGAAAAGATTTGCGGGAGATCATTAACGCGCAAATTTCTCCGGTGTACGGTCCGGATTACAGCATCAGCGGATTTTCCTATACATGGAACCCGGAAACCGGACAAGCGGTTGAAATGAAAATGGCGGACGGGACAGACATACAGCCCGAAAAAGGATATACAGTAACAGTCAATCAATTTATGGCGACGGCAGCGGGGGCAAAATACGGTCCGATCGGGAAACTCGGCAAGAATCCGGTGACGGGGCCTGAGGATTTGGAAGCGACAGTAGACTATGTCAAAAGCTTTTCCGCGCCGATTTCTTATCAAACCGACGGCCGCATCCGCACGGTATCAGCCGCCGAAACACCTGATGACACCGGCAATCAGCCGGGAAGCGGGGAAACACCGGGCGGCACCAGGCCTGATAAAGGAGAAAAACCTCAAGCGGAAAAACCCGCTAAAAAACCGGATGCGGCAGAACAGCCTGATCAAACCAAAAAAACTAAACGTCCTGTCGTAGAAGAAACAGCATCTGATACAGTGCAGTCAATTCCCGAATCCCGTCCGGCGTCTGCCGCAAATTCGGAACAAAGCACAAAACAGACTGAAAGCGGCACACAAAAAGGCCGCCCATTGCCTGATACTTCAGCGGGCAGCCATCAGACGGCATTGGCCGGCCTAGTGATCACGGGTGCCGGCGTATATTGGCTTTTCAGAAAGAAAAGGGGAACCCGCACACGATGAACAAACTGAAACATATTCCGCTTCTCGTCATCATCGCCGGTATCATCATCACATGTTACGGAAGCTGGAAGATCATTGATTCACATATGAAAACGAACCAATCGCTTGAAGAAGCAAAAAAAGCAACAGAACCTGTCTTGGAAAAGAACGAAACAAAAAGCGCTGTGCTGACACAGCGCAAAAAAGAATTTCACCCCGAAACGGGTGAGGCAAGCGGCATTTTAGAAATCCCTGAAATCGACGCTGAGCTCCCGATCGTCGAAGGGACTGACGCAGATGATTTAGCAAAAGGCGTCGGACATTATAAGGACAGCTATTATCCGGGCGATCACGGCCAAATTGTGTTATCCGGCCACAGGGACACGGTGTTCCGCCGGACCGGCGAATTGAAAAAAGGAGACAGACTGAACGTGATTTTGTCTTACGGCACGTTTTCTTATAAAATCAGCCGTACAAAAATCGTCAGCCGGGATGATACATCTGTCATCACCCTTCAGCACAAGCGGGAGGAACTGATCCTGACCACTTGCTACCCGTTTTCTTACATTGGAAATGCGCCGAAACGATATATTATATATGCCGACCCGGTTTAAAAAAAATACGTTTCGGTAAAATGAGCCAGATCAGCCGGCATCGGCGCCTCGGCAACGATTTCTTCTCCTGAGATCGGATGGACGACACTGACTTTTTTTGCGTGAAGCGCCTGCCTGTGAAACAGCGTCCTGCTTCCGCCGTACAGGTCATCGCCCGCCAACGGATGGCCGATGCTTGCCATATGCACCCTGATTTGATGTGTTCTCCCGGTTTCCAGTTCAAGCTCTGCCAATGTAAGCTGCGCACCGGGATGATAGCCTTTCACTTTGTAATGGGTGACGGCAGCTTGTCCGCCGGGTGAGACACGCCGTCTGACCGAATGTGACCTGTCGCGGCCGATCGGCGAGTCAACCGTGCCTTTTTTAGGCGCGACTTTTCCTTCCGCCGCGGCGATATAGGTGCGTTTTAATGTTTTGGTTTCGAGCTGACGGTCAAGGATTGCATGGGCCAGGCGGTGTTTCGCGAAAACGACCGCGCCTGACGTGTCACGGTCAAGACGGTGAACGTGGCGCACTTTCGCCTGCTCGCCGTTGATTTGAAAATGGTAAGCGATCAGGTTGCTGAGGGTGCCGGTCTGACCCTCTTCATTTGGATGAGTCGGCATTCCCGCCGGCTTATTTGCAATCAGCATATGATTGTCCTCAAATAAAATGTCCGGCTCTCCGTATTCCGGAGTCACCGAAGAACCCGTTTTTTCCTGAAGATCAATGAATAAGCGATCTCCGGTTTTCAGTATGATGTTGTTTTTCGGGGATGTTCGATTCACCTGAATGCTTTCTTGGTTCATCCATTCCGTAATTACGGGTTTTGACGCCTGGAATTCAGATTTCAGGACTGAAAACAGCCATTGTCCGGCGTGCTTTTCCGTAATCAGGAGTTCCAGACCGCGGTCATTTTGTTTCATATCATAAAGCTCCTTTTCAAGCGGAAAGCGGCTGTTTCAATAGGAAACACTTACCTTAGCTTTCGCGTTTTTTTCTGTGCTATTCTTGATAAAGATTAAGGATATTCACATGGCAAGAAAGGTGATTGATGTGAGAATTGTGAACGCAGCGACTGACGGACAAGAAAGCGCGATACAAGAGCTTTCCTCTGAATTGTTTCAAAATGTCTTTCCTCTTTATTTCTCCGAACTGGAAATTCAGCGCTTTAAAAAAAGGGGCGTATTATCATTACAAAACCAACGTTACCAAGGAACTTTAAAAGAAGCGTTTCAAATTATGGCTTGTCTGCAAACGGTACATATCATGCTGTCAAAGCCGCACCCGGTATATGACGTCAAAAAGCGGGCGCTGTTTGATAAAAATTGCGCTTTGCTGAATGAATGCGGAATGAATTTTCCCTTTACCTATGATGCTTTCGAGACAGGGGCCGGATCAGAAGCCTGCGGTCACAGAAGGCTGATCTGACGGGTATAAAGAGCCTTTTGACAGGCTCTTTTTTGCTTCCTTGACATGATACCACAATTTCTTTCCTCTAACTCCCTTTATAATGAGACAAATCCCCGAGCATAATAAATATCGAAAGGGGTGCTTTACAATGAGTTCAATCAAACAATCAATGACTACCCACGTGGCTACCGTTTCTCCCAATCAAACGATTCAGGAAGCGGCTGCGCTGATGCACCAGCATAATGTCGGAGCAATTCCCGTCGTTGACGGAGGGGAATTAAAAGGAATGCTGACAGACCGTGATATCGCATTGAGAACAACGGCTCAAGGCCGCGACGGCCAAACACCTGTTTCACACGTGATGTCTTCTGCAGTTGTATCCGGAAACCCGGAAATGAGTCTTGAAGAGGCGTCACATCTGATGGCCCAACACCAAATCCGCCGCCTTCCCATTGTCGATCAAAATCATCTGGTCGGGATCGTTGCGCTTGGAGACTTAGCGGTTGATCAGCGTTCAAATGAGTCTGCGGGAGCGGCTCTTTCCAATATTTCCAGTCAAAACACACAGTAACGGATGAAGAGAGCTTGCACTTATGCAGGCTCTTCTTTCCGTCAGAATGTTACATTTTGAACGCGAAAGAAATTCACGGTATAGTGTATACATAGGTCAGTACGTTTAACTAAAGGAGCTGTAACCATTGATAAAAGCATTAATCTTTGATTTTGACGGGTTAATTTTAGATACAGAAACCCATGAATATGAAGTGCTGCAGGAAATGTTTGAGGAACACGGTTCAACATTGCCTTTATCCGTCTGGGGAAAGGTGATCGGAACGGCCGCGGGGTTTAAGCCGTTCGCATATTTAGAGGAGCAGCTGGGAAGAAAGCTCGATCATGATGAACTGACGGCGATCAGGCGCGGGCGCTTCGAACAGCGGATGAAGACGGAAACGGCTCGCCCCGGGGTGGAAGCTTATTTAGCCGCGGCAAAAGAATTAGGATTGAAGGTGGGGCTCGCGTCCAGCTCAGATTTCAAATGGGTATCGGGCCATCTGAAGGAATTAGGCCTGTTTGATGAATTTGAAGTGATTCAGACGGCTGACGACGTAGAAGAAGTGAAGCCGAATCCGGAACTCTATCTGAAAGCTGCGGAACATTTAGGCGTTGAACCATCTGAATGTCTGGCCTTTGAGGATTCGGTTAACGGCTCAATTGCAGCCAAACGGGCCGGCATGAAATGTGTCATCGTGCCGAATAAGGTAACAAGCGCCCTGTTATTTGAAGAGTACGATCACAGACTGGAATCGATGGCGGAAATGGAACTTGAATTACTCTTACAGCGATTGAACGATCAAAACGAACCGGCAGGGGGAAGCAGCATTGTCTGAGAAACTTGATCTGACCCGTTTTGAAAAGAAAATGGTCATCCGGAATATGGAAGAGAAAGATATCAACAAAATTATTGAGCTGCAAAAGGATTGTTTTCCGGGGATGGAGCCGTGGGAGCCTGAGCATTTAATCAGCCATCTCGCGCACTTTCCCGAAGGTCAGTTTTGCGCCGAGTATGAAGGGGAAATTATCGGTTCATGCTCAAGCCTGATCATCAATTTCGATGAATATGATGACCGCCACACGTGGCAGGACATTACAGACGACGGTTATATCACGAACCACAACCCGGACGGATTGAATCTGTACGGGATTGAGGTAATGGTTCACCCGGAATACAGACGGATGAAGATCGGACACCGGCTGTATGAGGCGAGAAAAGACTTGGCGAGACGATTGAATCTGAAAAGCATTATTATCGGCGGGCGGATTCCGAATTATCATAAGTATGCGGAAGAAATGACGGCGAGAGCTTATGTCGAACAGGTGACGCGCCATCAGATTTATGATCCGGTGCTTTCTTTCCAGCTGATGAACGGATTTACGCTCATGCGGATCAATCCGAATTATCTCCCGGATGACACCGCGTCCATAAAATATGCGACATTAATGGAATGGAACAATGTCGATTACCTGCCGCAATCGAAGCGCTATTACAAATCGGCATTTCCGGTGCGCATCTGCGTCATTCAATATGAAATGAAAAAGATTTACTCCTTCGAGGAATTTGCCAATCAGGTTGAATATTATGTCGATGTGGCTTCCGATGCGAGATCTGATTTCGCGGTGTTCCCGGAAATTTTCACGACGCAGCTCATGTCTTTCCTCGAGGAGCGTTCTCCGAGTCTGGCCATTCAGAGGATTACCGAATATACCGAGGACTATATCAGCCTCTTTACAGATCTCGCGGTGAAATATAATGTCAACATCATCGGCGGCTCCCACTTCGTTGAAGAAGAGGGGAAAATTTATAACATCGCCTACTTATTCAGACGTGACGGCACGATTGAAAAACAATATAAGCTTCACATTACGCCGAATGAGCGGAAATGGTGGGGCATCAGCGCCGGAGACAGGGTGCGCGTATTTGATACGGACTGCGGAAAGATCGCCATTCAGATCTGTTACGATATTGAATTTCCGGAGCTTGCGAGAATTGCCGCGGATCAAGGGGCGAAAATTATCTTTACGCCGTTCTGCACTGAAGACCGCCAAGGCTACTTGCGCGTAAGGTACTGCTCTCAGGCGCGAGCGGTTGAAAACCAAATTTACACCGTCATCTCGGGTACGGTCGGAAACCTGCCGCAAACAGAAAATATGGATATTCAATACGCGCAGTCAGCCATTTTTGCTCCGTCTGATTTTGAATTTGCCAGAGACGGAATCGTCGGTGAAACGAATCCGAATATCGAAATGGTCGTGATCGGGGACGTGGACCTTGAAATCTTAAGAAGGCAGCGTGAAAACGGAACCGTGCGCCAGCTGAAAGACCGGCGCAAAGATATTTACCGGATTACGCATCTGAAATAAAAAAAACGCCCGCTCCGCTTAAGGGGCGGGTTTTTTTATAAAAACACTTGCACCGGCCCCGGTTTCGGGATATGCTCTTGTAGCCCTTTCGCTTTCTGGGAGAAAGCGTTTTTTTAATTGCCGCCGCTTTATTGACTCGCCCATGCCGCGCCTTTATATTCTTATTAAGAGGAAAACTTCACCAAGAGAATCGGCGTCAGAAGCCGGGCAGCTTTCGATACAGTGCAATGATATTGAAAGGGAGATGAGCGGTGTGGAACATGTACAAAAAAATCAGTCACTCAAACAAAAGGATAAAGAGCTGATTTGGCACGCGATGAAAGGGGCGGAGCCGGATGACAGCATAATCGTCCAAAAAGGGGAAGGCGCCTGGGTTACGGACATTGACGGCAGACGGTATTTGGACGGCATGTCAGGCCTGTGGTGCGTCAATATCGGATATGGGAGAAAGGAACTTGCCGATGCGGCTTACAGTCAATTGAAGGAGCTTCCTTATTATCCGCTGACCCAAAGCCATCAACCCGCGATTGAGCTTGCGGAAAAACTGAATGAATGGCTAGGCGGCGATTATGTAATCTTCTTTTCCAACAGCGGATCGGAAGCAAATGAAACCGCGTTCAAAATTGCCCGCCAATACCACATTGAAAACGGCGATCACAGCCGCTTCAAATTCATCTCCCGGTACAGAGGCTATCACGGCAATACGATGGGGGCGCTCGCCGCTACCGGCCAGGCGCAGAGAAAGTATAAATATGAGCCGCTCTCACAAGGTTTTTTGCACGCGGCGCCGCCTGATCTTTATCGGAATCCCGGCGATGCCGTCACATTGGAAAGCGCGCATGACATCGACCGGATCATGACGTGGGAATTAAGCGAAACGATTGCCGGCGTTATTATGGAACCGATTATTACAGGCGGAGGGATATTGATGCCCCCGGACGGGTATATGGCAAAGGTAGAGGACATTTGCCGCCGCCACGGCGCGCTTCTGATCAGTGATGAAGTTATTTGCGGTTTCGGCCGCACGGGAGAGCCGTTCGGATTTCAGCATTACGGCGTTTCACCGGACATCGTCACAATGGCAAAAGGCATTACGAGCGCTTATCTGCCGCTGTCGGCAACGGCAGTAAAACGGGAGATTTTTGAGGCGTATTCGGGCGGTGAGCCGTACGGCCGCTTCCGGCACGTGAATACATTCGGAGGCAATCCGGCAGCCTGCGCCCTGGCCTTGAAAAACCTGCAATTGATGGAGGACGAAAATCTGATCGCCCGCTCCCGGGAGCTTGGAGAAAGGCTGCTCCGTGAGCTTGAGCCGCTCAGAGAACATCCGGCGGTCGGAGATGTACGGGGCAAGGGCCTTCTTGCCGGCATTGAGCTCGTCAAGGACAAAATCACGAAGGAACCCGCTGATGCCGCCCTTGTGCAGCACGTCATCACCGCGTGCAGAGAAAAAGGCCTGCTTGTCGGGAAAAATGGCGATACTGTAGCGGGATATAATAATGTCATTCAGCTGTCTCCGCCTTTTTGCCTGTCGGACGAGGAGCTCTCTTTCATCATTTCGACCGTCAAGGAAAGTGTGCTGAGCATTGATTTTTAATGTAAAGGAGTAAAACATGAGTTTTCACAACCAGCAGATTCTACCGGCAATCCGGAACATGAAGCAATTCGATGCATTTTTAGAAAGTCCGTTCTTATACGGCGTCATTTTAGATATCCACCTCGGTCAATTAAAAGGTGTCGTGAATGAAGCGAAAAAACACGGAAAACTTCTGATGGTTCACGTCGATTTAATCCACGGCATTAAGCATGATGAATACGGTGCGGAGTTCATTTGCCAGGATATCCGGCCCGCGGGCATCATTTCGACGAGATCATCAGTCATCGTCAAAGCGAAACAAAAGAAAATATACGCGATCCAGCGTCTGTTTCTCTTAGATACGAGCGCCATGGAGAAAAGCATGGAATTCGTCGGGAAGCATAAGCCTGACTTTATCGAGGTTCTCCCGGGCATCGTTCCGACTTTAATCAGAGAAATTAAAGAAATGACGGGGATTCCGATTTTTGCCGGCGGCTTCATCCGCACGGAGCAGGACGTTGAAAACGCCTTGCAGGCAGGAGCCACGGCCGTGACGACTTCAGACACCGAACTATGGGCTAAATATGAACATTCTATGACAAAAAAAGATTGACACCGCTTACACCCATTGTTACAATAGACCTAGGTTAATACTATGTGATGGAGACCCGGAGACCCACAACAGCTCTTTACGGAAGCAATAAAGCGTAAAGCGGTTTGTTGTGGGTTTTTTATTCTCTATAACTCTGTCAAACCTGCTATTATGTCATTTAGGAGGAATGATGATGACAGCATTTTGGGGAGAAGTAATCGGTACAATGCTGCTTGTTATTTTCGGCGGCGGCGTTTGTGCGGGAGTCAATTTAAAGAAATCGCTTTCATACCAATCCGGATGGATTGTTATTGTATTCGGCTGGGGATTGGGAGTAGCCATGGCGGCATATGCCGTCGGCAGCATCAGCGGCGCCCACTTGAATCCGGCTTTAACGATAGGCCTTGCGCTTGAAGGCAGCTTTCCTTGGAAAGAGGTACCTGTTTATATTGCGGGACAGATGATCGGAGCAATGATCGGTGCGGTTGTTGTGTACCTTCATTATCTGCCGCATTGGAAGGCGACGGATGATCCGGCCGCTAAACTGGGCGTTTTCTCGACCGGCCCGAGTATTCCTCATACATTTGGGAATATGATAAGTGAAGTCATTGGTACGTTTGTGCTTGTGCTCGGCATTTTGGCAATCGGAGCGAATGAATTTACAAAAGGGCTGAACCCGCTGATTGTCGGATTCCTCATCGTTGCCATCGGGATTTCTCTTGGAGGGACGACCGGATATGCGATCAACCCTGCGCGGGATTTGGGGCCGAGAATCGCTCACGCCTTTCTGCCGATTCCGAAAAAAGGGCCGTCAAATTGGAAATATGCCTGGATTCCCGTAATCGGTCCGATCATGGGCGGTGCGTTCGGCGGCGTATTTTACAATGCCGCGTTTAAAGGAAATGTGACACCTAGCTTTTGGTTTGTAAGCGTTATAATGGTTGTAGTGCTTTTCATACTCTATATTTATACCAAGAAATCTCAATCACAGAAAACATTATCAAATTCTGAATATATTTAAAAAGGAGAGCGGCATCATGGAGACCTATATTTTATCAATTGACCAAGGCACAACAAGTTCAAGAGCGATTCTTTTTAATAAAGAAGGAAAAATCGTGCATTCCGCTCAAAAGGAATTCACACAGCATTTCCCTCAGCCGGGCTGGGTGGAGCACAATGCGAACGAAATTTGGGGATCGGTGCTCGCCGTTATCGCGACTGTGATCTCCGAGTCCGGAATCAGCGCTGATCAAATTGCCGGCATCGGCATCACGAACCAAAGGGAAACGACGGTCGTATGGGATAAAGATACCGGAAAGCCGGTATACAATGCGATTGTATGGCAATCGAGACAAACATCCGGCATTTGCGAAGAGCTTCGTGAAAAAGGATATAATGATACATTCAGAGAAAAAACGGGACTTTTGATCGACCCTTATTTCTCAGGAACGAAAGTCAAATGGATTCTTGACAATGTAGAAGGCGCACGGGAAAAAGCGGAAAACGGAAATCTTCTGTTCGGAACGATTGATTCATGGCTCATCTGGAAAATGTCCGGAGGGGCGGCGCACGTAACGGATTATTCCAACGCTTCAAGAACGCTGATGTTTAATATACATGAATTAAAATGGGATGACGAGCTGCTTGATATTTTAGGCGTGCCGAAATCAATGCTGCCGGAAGTGAAACCGTCTTCTCATGTGTACGCGAAAACGGTTGATTATCATTTCTTCGGTAAAAACATTCCGATTGCGGGAGCGGCCGGAGACCAGCAGTCTGCGCTGTTCGGTCAGGCGTGCTTTGAAGAAGGCATGGGGAAAAACACATACGGCACAGGCTGCTTTATGCTGATGAATACCGGAGAAAAAGCCATCACTTCTGATCACGGCCTTCTGACGACAATCGCCTGGGGATTAGACGGAAAAGTCGAGTATGCACTGGAAGGAAGCATCTTTGTCGCAGGTTCTGCTATCCAATGGCTGAGAGACGGCATGCGGATGTTCCAAGATTCAAAAGAAAGCGAGACATACGCAGAGCGTGTGGATTCCGCTGACGGTGTTTATGTCGTGCCCGCTTTCGTCGGATTAGGCACACCGTACTGGGACAGTGACGTGCGCGGCTCAGTTTTCGGCCTGACACGCGGAACGACGAAGGAGCATTTTATCCGGGCTACGCTTGAATCTCTCGCTTATCAGGCGAAAGATGTGCTTGATGCCATGGAGGCTGATTCAGGCATCTCTTTAAAAACATTGCGTGTAGACGGCGGAGCGGTAAAAAATAACTTCCTCATGCAGTTCCAAAGCGACTTGCTTGATGTGCCGGTCGAACGTCCGGAAATTAATGAAACGACGGCGCTCGGTGCCGCGTATTTGGCCGGAATCGCTGTCGGCTACTGGAAGGACAGCACTGAAATCGCTGATCAATGGAACCTTGATAAGCAATTCAAACCGGAAATGGAAGATGAAAAACGCGATGAATTGTACGGCGGATGGAAAAAAGCAGTAAATGCAGCTATGGCTTTTAAATAAGATAAAAATGTGGTATACTGAAAACAAGTTAATAGGAACGGTCCTGAGATGAGGAGAGACCACAGCACCAAAGTGATAACTGCGCTTTGGCTGTTGTGGTCTCTTTTTCTATACCGTGACAACAAGGAGGAAACGTAATGATGAATCACCAATTTTCAAGTTTGGAACGGGATCATATGCTGGAAGACATGACTAAAAAAACATACGATCTGTTTATTATAGGGGGAGGTATTACGGGTGCCGGTACGGCGCTTGACGCTGCTTCAAGGGGAATGAAAGTCGCTTTGAGCGAAATGCAGGATTTCGCGGCCGGCACATCAAGCAGATCCACAAAGCTTGTCCACGGCGGTTTGCGTTATCTGAAGCAATTTGAAGTCAAAATGGTTGCAGAAGTCGGTAAGGAACGTGCCATCGTGTACGAAAACGGCCCGCACGTCACGACGCCGGAATGGATGCTGCTGCCGTTTCATAAAGGCGGCACGTTCGGTTCATTTTCTACTTCCATCGGCCTGCGTGTGTATGACTATTTAGCGGGAGTAAAAAAATCAGAGCGCAGAAGCATGCTGTCTGCTAAAGAAACGCTGCAAAAAGAGCCGCTCGTCAAAAAAGACGGCTTAAAAGGCGGAGGCTATTATGTAGAGTACCGGACGGACGATGCGAGACTGACGATTGAAGTCATGAAAGAAGCCGTTAAATTCGGTGCGGAGCCTGTCAACTATTCTAAAGTGAAAGAACTGCTTTATGAAAAAGGAAAAGTTGTCGGTGTTTTAATTGAAGATCTGCTGTCAGGCAAGGAATACAAAGTTTACGCCAAAAAAATCGTCAATGCGACAGGTCCGTGGGTCGACGAGCTGAGAGAAAAAGACCACAGCAAAAGCGGAAAACATCTTCAGCACACAAAAGGGGTCCATCTCGTATTCGACCAATCCGTATTCCCGCTTAAACAGGCGGTGTACTTTGATACGCCGGACGGCCGGATGGTGTTCGCCATTCCGCGTGAAGGAAAAACATACGTGGGTACGACCGATACGGTTTACAAACAAAAACTTGAGCACCCGCGCATGACGGTGCAGGATCGCGATTATGTCGTCAGCTCCATCAATTATATGTTCCCGGAACTGAACATTACGGCGGACGATATTGAATCAAGCTGGGCCGGCCTCAGACCGCTTATTCACGAAGAAGGGAAAGACCCGTCTGAGATCTCCCGTAAAGATGAAATCTGGACATCTCAATCAGGCCTGATTACGATCGCCGGAGGAAAACTGACGGGCTACCGTAAAATGGCTGAGCACATTGTCGATCTTGTCCGCGACCGCTTGAAAGAAGAGGGCGGCCAGGACTTCGGCGGCTGCAAGACGAAGACGATGCCGATTTCCGGCGGACATGTCGGCGGCTCTAAAAACTTCGAGTCATTTGTGGAAGCAAAGACAAAAGACGGCTTGAAAATCGGTTTATCACAGGAAACCGCTAAGCAGTTAGCCATCAGATACGGCTCTAACGTTGAAAATGTATTCAGCCGGATTGAGGGTCTGAAAGACGAAGCGGAAAAACGCCAGATTCCAGTTCACATTTTGGCTGAAGCGGCTTACAGCATCGAAGAAGAAATGGCTGCGACACCTGCCGATTTCTTCGTCCGCAGAACGGGAAGACTGTTCTTCGACATCAAATGGGTGCAAACGTATAAAACGGCCGTGATTGATTACATGAGCGACCGATTCCAATGGAATGACGAAACGAAAGAAAAACACACTGAGTGGTTAAATACGCTGCTGCACGACGCGGTTGTTCCGCTCGAACAATAATAACCGGAGGGCTGTGCCGAAAAGGCATGAGCCCTTCTTTTATCTTTTTACATAAAGCATTTGGTTAAGTTATCAAGTGACACGGGCAGCCGCTTCATATTAAAATATGGTCATAAGCTGAAATTATAGGAGGACGAACATGAGTTGGAGTAAGAGTTACGAACGCTGGAATCAGACCGAACAATTAGATTCAGAATTGAAAAAATTATTGGCGGACGCAGAAGGAAACGAGCAGCTGCTGGAAGATTTTTTCTACAAAAATCTTGAGTTCGGAACAGGAGGCATGAGAGGAGAAATCGGGCCGGGTACGAACAGGATGAATATTTACACGGTCCGCAAAGCATCCGCCGGACTTGCGGCGTATATCGCGAAACAGGGGGAAGACGCGAAAAAAAGAGGGGTTGCGATCGCATACGACTCCCGTCATAAATCTCCTGAGTTTGCGATGGAAGCTGCAAAAACCCTTGCTTCCCAAGGCATTCAAACATACGTATTTGATGAGCTCCGCCCGACGCCTGAGCTGTCTTTTGCGGTGAGAAAGCTGAACGCTTATGCCGGTATCGTCGTGACGGCCAGCCATAACCCGCCTGAATATAACGGATATAAAGTGTATGGCGATGACGGCGCACAGCTGCCGCCGAAAGAAGCGGACATCGTCATTGCGGAAGTGAATGCCATAGAAAATGAATTAACGATTCAAGTTGAAGATGAACAGTCGCTGAAAGAAAAAGGTTTGATTAAAATAATCGGTGAAGAAATTGATAAACCGTATACTGAAGAACTGACTTCCATCTCCGTACATCCCGAGCTTTCGGCTGAAGTGGATGTCAGCGTCGTGTTCACTCCGCTGCACGGCACGGCAAATAAACCGGTGCGCCGCGGTCTTGAAGCACTCGGTTACAAAAACGTCACCGTCGTAAAGGAGCAAGAGCTGCCGGACCCGGATTTTTCAACCGTCAAATCGCCGAATCCGGAAGAGCACGCGGCATTCGAATATGCCATTAAACTCGGAGAAGAACAAAACGCTGATATTCTCGTCGCTACGGACCCGGATGCCGACCGTCTCGGCATTGCCGTAAAAAACAGCGAAGGCAAGTACACAGTGCTGACGGGAAACCAGACAGGCGCGCTTTTATTGCATTACCTGCTTTCCGAGAAGAAAAAACAGGGCGCCCTTCCTGAAAACGGTGTCGTCATGAAAACGATTGTCACGAGCGAATTGGGCCGCGCCGTCGCTTCATCGTTCGGATTAGATACGGTTGACACGTTGACAGGCTTCAAATTTATCGGTGAAAAAATCAAAGAATATGAAAAATCAGGCCAATACACGTTCCAGTTCGGGTATGAAGAAAGCTACGGCTACTTAATCGGCGATTTCGCGCGTGACAAAGACGCGATACAGGCTGCGCTGTTAGCCGTCGAGGTATGCGCCTTTTATAAAAAGCAGGGCATGTCGCTTTATGACGCGCTGCTGTCCATTTTTAAAGAATACGGTTATTACCGTGAAGGCTTGAAGTCATTGACGTTAAAAGGAAAACAGGGAGCAGAGCAGATTTCCGCTATCCTGACTTCCTTCCGAAACGATCCGCCGAAGCAGATGGCCGGAAAACAAATCACGCAGGCTGAAGACTATTCAACGGGAAAACGGACTGTATTTGCCGATCATCATGAAGAAGATATTGATCTGCCGAAGTCAAATGTCCTGAAATATTTCCTTGAAGACGGCTCTTGGTTCTGCCTTCGTCCATCGGGAACGGAGCCGAAAGTGAAGTTTTATTTCGCCGTGAAGGGAACTTCTTTACAAGACAGCGAACAGCGTCTTGCCGCATTATCTGAAGCCGTCATGAAAACGGTAGATGGCATAGTGGAAAAAACGAAATAAACAACAAACCGCCGGAAGCGACATCCGGCGGTTTTTTTATACGCCTCATCCGAAAGTATGAGGGAAATTCATGCTGAAAACAAAGGAATATACAGAAAAGAATTGATATAATATGGATAATTCTGATTGGCCGGAGTGAGGGAAATTGACGAAAACGACAACGACGGTAGAAACGTTAAAAACGTTAAAAGCGATTGCGGAAACCTTAAACCAAAGCCACGATTTAAAGGAAGCGCTTGATAAAGTGCTTCGCGAACTGCTCAGCCTGACCGGGCTGCAGACAGGGTGGATTTTTCTGATTGAGCCGGACGGATCTTATACGCTCGCCGCATCCGCTTATTTACCGCCGGCTCTCGGTCAGCGGGAAAATGCACTCATGTGCAGCGGGGAATGCTATTGTCTGACCAAATTCAGCAATGGCGGATTGACAAAGGCCGTAAACATAATGAATTGTAAACGGATTGAATTCGCGGAACAGACGACGAACTGCCGCGATACAGAGGGCATTACCCACCATGCGACCGTACCGCTTGAGGACGGCGGCCGGAAGTTCGGTTTATTAAACGTCGCCGCAAGCGAAAAGACATTTTTCAACGAAGAAGAACTGCATCTTCTTGAAGCGGTTGCATTTCAAATCGGAACGGCGATTCAGCGGATGAAATTGGCCGAATTTGAGCAGCAGAACGCCCTGTTGATGGAACGAAGCAGACTTGCGCAAGAGCTGCATGATTCCGTCAATCAAATGCTGTTTTCTGTCAGCTTAACGGCAAAAGCCGCAAAGAGCTTTACAGATGATGATCGGCTCCGGCAGATGATTACGTTTATTCAAGAGCTGTCGCAGGATGCGCTAACAGAAATGAGAGCGCTTATTTGGCAGCTGAAGCCGAAAAGTTTGACGAAAGGGCTGTATGCGTCGATCAAAAGCTATGCCGCTCTTATCGGCCTGGAAGCCGTTTGTGAAATGGAGGATGAGCTGGAGCTTACAGATGAACAGGAACACGCGCTTTGGCGGATCGCCCAGGAAGCCTTGAATAACTGTAAAAAGCATGCGGGAACGGACCGGGTTATCATTTCCGCCGTTAAAAAGCCGGATTGCGCTGAGCTTCATATTAGCGACCGTGGAGCGGGCTTCAGCGCTGATGCGCATGCTGTGCTCCCATCGCTCGGCGTGGCCGGCATGAAAGCGCGGGCTGAAGCAATCGGCGGCCGCTTTACACTGCAATCCGAGCTTGGCGCCGGAACGATTGTCTCCGTTCGGCTTCCGTTTCGGGACAGGAGGTCTGATTGATGAAAATTGTGATTGCTGATGATCATCACGTTGTCCGCAAAGGACTGCGCTATTTCTTCGCCACTCAGGAAGACATTGAAGTTGTCGGTGAGGCGTCCACCGGTGCTGAAGCGCTTCAGCAAGCTGAAAAGACGGAGCCGGACATCATTCTGATGGATTTATCAATGCCTGATATGGACGGCATAGAAGCGGCAAAAATTGCGGCGGAACGATTCCCGGACATCAGTATCGTCGTTTTGACGAGCTATTCTGATCAGGAGCATGTCATTCCCGCCCTTAAAGCCGGCGCAAAAGCGTATCAGCTGAAAGACGCTCAGCCCGATGATTTAGTAAAAACGCTCCGGGAAGTATATTCCGGACGTTACCGGCTGTCGGCGGATATTGTGCCTCACGTGCTGACCCATATGGTTCAGGATGATCAGGATAAGGAAAAATATGATCACCTGACCCCTCGTGAAAAAGATGTTCTTCAAGAAATAGCCAAAGGGAAAAGCAATAAGGAAATTGCGGCGGCACTGTTTATTTCAGAAAAAACAGTGAAGACCCACGTGTCCAACCTGCTGTCAAAGCTGAATCTTTCCGATCGGACGCAGGCGGCATTGTATGCGGTAAAATATAATGTTTTTGGAAAGGCGGTAAAATCATGAGCATATTAGTGATCAGCGGAACACCGAGAAAAAACGGGCGGACTAGAATTGCCGCTTCTTATATCAGAGATCGGTTTCATACCGATTATATTGATTTGAGCGAAAGTGATCTGCCGCTTTATAACGGTGAAGAAGAACAGAACGAGCTGCCTTCAGTGCAAGAGTTAAGGCGGCAGGTGAAAAAGTCGGCGGCCGTCGTCTTATTATCTCCCGAGTATCACAGCGGCATGAGCGGCGCTTTAAAAAACGCCATCGATTTTTTAAGCAGCGATCACTGGGCATACAAACCGGTGGCAATCATTGCCGCGGCGGGCGGAGGAAAAGGAGGCATGAACGCGCTGGCGAATATGCGGACGGTCATGCGGGGCGTTTATGCAAATGTCATCCCGAAACAGCTGGTCTTAGACCCGATTCACATTGACATGGAGCGCCGGACCGTATCTGAGGATATGGCGGTCAGCCTGAAAGAGATGATCGAAGAGCTGAATATGTTCACAAACATAAGAAATCCCGGCGTCTGACGCCGGGATTGTTTTATGTCAGCATGGCTAATTGATCTTCATAAGCGAGCTCTGTCGCATGATCAATATACCCGAGAAGGGAATACAGCTCTTTTTCAAGCACCGCATGATCATATTCGAAATGATACGCGTGCAGAAAGTGCTCAATACGCTTTGATAATAAATCATCTTTTGTACGAACCATCAATATTAACAAATTGTCCCATTGAGACCGGTGTGTGTAATACAAGGCTTTGTCATAATCGGCATGATCCATCTAACGCTTCTCCTTTCAATGAGAAGTTCTCCGTTAGTTTATGCCGTCGAAGACCGATGCAACGGGGGAAAAGTTGGTGTCCTTATCACAGCGGCATAGCAATATGAGGGAGACATAAAATAAAACCGCATATCCGTCTCTTCTTTGGACACGCTAAGATTGACAAAAAACGACTCAGGAGAACATAAAGATGAAATCCCTTCCATTTGCGCTTGCCCTCTTGTTTTGCGGCATTCTCATTGCCTCGATCGCTGAAAAAGGGCATACAGAACACCTTGATCCATCAGTTGAAAAATGGGAGCAGCTCGCATGGAACCAGCTTGAACGTGAATACAAGGGGGCCGAGCTTACCGATTATTCGTACATGGGCCGTACAAAAGTGAACCGGGAACAGACGAAAGATGTGTTTCGCGTAACGGTGCAAACAACAAAAGAAACGTTTTCATCCCGTGCTGAAGTGTATTTCCATCCCGTGACAAAACATGTGATCAGCATTAATATTTTCAGACTGTAAAAAAAGCTGCACAGCCTAATTGAGGCCGTACAGCTTGTCAGATATCAGAAGAAACGTTTTGCGCCGAGGTAACGCTGTTTCCAATAGGAATTGTTCATGCTGGAAATAACGACACCCGAATCGTTGGCATTAATAAACTGGCCGTTCCCGAGATAAATACCGACGTGGGAAGGTCCGGCTTTATAAGTTGAGAAAAAGACAAAGTCACCGACCGCCGGCTGGCTGACTGATGTCATCGTATTCCAGTAGCCTGCGGCTGAAAGTCTGGATACAGAAGTGACCTTATTGAGAACGTAATAAATGAAACCGCTGCAGTCAAAGCCTCTCGGCGTCGTCCCGCCCCATACATACGGTACGCCCAGCTGAGCTTTTGCGGCATCGATCATTACATTAATCTTCGCGCTTGTTGAACCTGTGCCGCCTGTGTTGCCGGACTGATTCGGTGTTGTGTTTGTCTGCTGCCCGGTAATCGTCAGCTTTTGTCCGATTTGAAGAACATCTGTTTTCAGATTGTTTTTCTCGCGGATCTGCTGGGCGGTCACATTGAACTTTTGGGCAATCACCCATAAAGAATCCCCGCTTTTCACGGTATATGTAGTGGTTTTCCCTGTATTTCCGGACTGGTTCGGAGTTGACGGTGAAGTCGAAGAGCCGGAAGATGACGTTTTGGTCAGCTTAAGCACTTGTCCGACCCGCAGCATGTCTGACGTCAGTTTGTTGATGCTTCTGATTTGCTGAACCGTCATATTGTATGCGTTTGCGATTTTCCAGAGTGAGTCTCCGCTTTTTACTGTATAGGAGGACGTTTGCGTCTGGTTTTTATTTTGGTTTGAATTGTCCTTTGACGGCGTGTTTCCCGAAGAAGACGTTCCTTTTGTTTTCAGGACTTGGTTTACGTAGATCGTATCCGTTTTTAAGTTGTTTAATACTTTGAGTTCCGCAATGGTCATATTGACGCTGTTTGCGATCTTCCATAGTGAATCGCCGAGTTTGACTTTATACGTCCCGGAAGATGATGACTGCTTTTTGCTGTTGTTTGAGCTGCTGCCAGGAGCGGTTTTTTTCTGATCGGTGCTTGAGGAAACTTTCCCCGTCACTTGCAGCTTCTGTCCGGCGCGGATTAAGTCGCTTGTCAGACCGTTCAATTTTTTCAGTTCCTGTACGGACATTTCAAAATCAGATGCGATCAGCCACAGCGAGTCTCCGCTTTTCACTGTATAAACGCTTTTAGTCGTGCCGCTGTTCTTTGAAGATGGCTTTTTGCTGCCGGAATCTGATTTGCCGTTAGGAATGTTGAGCGTCTGCCCGATAGAAATAACGGTGGATTTTAGATGATTCGCTGATGTAATGGCATCCACGCTTGTATTGTAGTTTTGGGCAAGCTTCCATAATGAATCTCCGCTTTTAACCTTAATCGTTTGTGCTTCTGCCGGTGTTACAGCTAACGCAGACCCGACGATCGCAGATGCAGTCAAACCGACCGCTACCTTTTTTTTCATAATGAATCTCCCTTTTCCTGCGATGATTTTACTATCCCCATTCGTTGCATACGCAAGGTGAGGATATCAGTAATGATAATCTTTATATCGGCACTTGTCTGCAATCGTTTATCATATTAATAGAAATAGTCCTTTTTTCTTATGCCGGCATAAAAAAAGAAGGAATGCGGGCATTCCTTCAGCTTCTGAGCAGTCTCATAATCTCCTCTTTGTTTTTGACCAGATCCCTTAACGTATATTTGTCTAAAACGGCCAGGTAAGCTTGCAGGGCTTCATTCAGAAGGTTCTTTAAGTTGCAGGCGGGAGATATGATACAGAGATTTTTTTTGGAGTCAAAGCATTCTACGATGTTAAAGTCGTCTTCTGTATTTCGAACGACTTCTCCAATGTTTATGTCTTCCGGTGTCATTCCTAAACGGATTCCGCCTCCCCGGCCCCGGATCGTTTCGACATACCCGAGCTGGCCGAGGCGGTAAATGACTTTCATGAGGTGGTTTTTAGAGATGGAATAAGTATCTGCGATTTCTTTTATGTTGGAAAGTTCGTCGGAATGTCTGGAAGCCAAAAAAATCAAAACGCGTAAAGAATAATCGGTATAGTTCGTTAATTTCATAGAATGACCTCGAAAAAAGAGATTTTGCTTCTGTTACAGTCTATCATATATGAATCTAAAATGAAAAAAAAGGAATTTGCCCCCTTAACTCAAAAAAAAACGTGCGCTCCTTCTGAGCACACGTTTTTTTCGTTAAGACATCGGCGGCTTACGATCGTCAGCCGATTGATGTTTTTCAATTTTGCGATCCAATTTTGCGAGATAACGGGAGGCAAATTCTTTTCCGCCAAGACCGAATGAAAGTCCGAAGGCAAGCGCGAAACCGCCCAGAATCAGAATAAACGCGGCATTTACGATCGTGTCGGCGACACCGAGCTGATCCAGCGCCATAAAGATTGAAAGAGTGATAATGGTATATTTCGCAAGCGGCGCCAGGAATCTGAATTCCTTTCCGCTCAGCATGCCGGCAAGCAGCCTGCTGACGAGCTGTCCGGCCAAAAGCCCGATTCCGAGAATAAATACAGCGGCCAGAACATTGGGCAGGTAAGCGATAATACCGGTTGCGATAACGACGAGAAATTCGAGATGAACAAGCTGCAGCGCCTCTGCCGTAAAGAGCAGGACGATGATGATCTGAACAATCATGCCGACCGTCTGAGAAAGCGTCAGCTTCGGGGTACCCGTCTGTTCAAAACCCATTTTACCGAGAAGAGAGTCGAAACCGGCCCGGTGCAGGAGCCCGGATACAATGCTGTTGACCCATTTTCCGATCCAGATGCCGGCGATGATCAGCACGATACCGATGATGATATTAGGGAGCATTGTGAAGACCGTGTGCAGCATGGCTGACGCCGGTTCAGAAATACCCGCCACATCAAGCCGGTCAAGCGCAGAAATGATCACCGGAATGAAAATCAGCACGTAGACAATCGTTCCGATGATTGCCGACAGGCTTGTATCCTTCAGATAAATAGAAAGCCCCATACGTGCGGCGAGCCTTTCCGTGCCGATACTCGCCAGAAAGTTTGTGACGATATCACGGACGAGACGGGCAACAAGCCAGCCGATTAAAACAATCAGCGCCGCGGCGAATAATTTCGGTATAAAGGACAAAACGCTTTGGATCATATTTGTAAACGGCCCTGATACTCCGCTGATCTGGAGAGCGGCCAAGACGCCGGGCAGGAACAAGAGCAAGACGAAGTAAAAAACGATTCGTGAAGCGGCCGTAACGGATCTGCTCATCTCCGCTTCTTCAGACACCATTGTCCATTTTCTGAGCCGGCCGTTTTCAGCGAGTTTCATGCCCGCTTTTTTGACGAGATAGCTGAAAAGCGAAGCGGCCGCCCAGCCCAACAGCAGAATCAGGCCGGCTTTTAAAATGCTCGGCACAGCCGCCGTTATCGCTGACAGCATGCTGACAAAAGGCGAAGCCACGGTTGTCAGATGCAGAATGTTAAAGAATAGAATAAAAACGATGATTAATGCGATAAAATAAATGACTTTACTGATGACTTTTTCTGAGGAATAGCGCGCCGGCTTTTTTTCGGCGAACAGCCTGTCGTCGATTTTTGTTTTTTGCAGGCCTTTGTATACGGCTTTTTCAATGATTTTGGCAATGCCCCAGCCGATAAGCAGGACGAGCAGTGCGATGATCAGATTCGGGAGTTTGCTGAGATACGTCGTAAGCATGTCTGCTGTATTCAAGTAGAATCGCTCCTTTTCTTTTTGGGGTATGGTGTGTGTTTTACCCACTTACATATAAAGCAAACGGGGCGGATGTGCCGAAAGTTTTCAGCCGGAAACCGGTCTGTTATTTCATCTTTTGAGAGGAGGGGTCATACATTATAAATAAGTCCAAGTAGGGGGGATTCGGTTGAACGCGGAGGAGACAAAAGGTTTACAGCGGGCAATTGAGGAAATAACCGACATTGCGAAGGGTTTCGGCCTTGATTTCTACCCGATGAGATATGAAATTTGTCCGGCTGAGATTATTTATACATTCGGCGCGTACGGCATGCCGACGAGATTCAGCCACTGGAGTTTCGGCAAACAATTTCACAAGATGAAACTCCATTATGATCTCGGTTTGAGCAAAATTTATGAACTTGTCATTAATTCCAACCCTTGCTACGCTTTTTTGCTGGACAGCAATTCGCTGATCCAAAATAAATTAATTGTAGCCCATGTTCTTGCCCATTGTGATTTTTTCAAACATAACTGCCGCTTTCAAAATACGAACCGGGACATGGTTGAGAGTATGGCGGCTGCGGCGGAGCGGATTAAGCATTATGAAAGAATGCACGGGATAAAAGAGGTGGAGTCCTTTTTAGATGCCATTCTGGCGGTTCAGGAGCATATCGATCCGTCGCTCGTCAGGCCGAAGCTGCTGTGGAGCGTCGATGACGAAGAGGAGGACGAAGAAGAAACCGCGCCATCGCCTTACGATGATTTATGGGGAATGGATAAGCCGAAGCAGGTGAAAAAGAAAAAAGGGAAAAAACCGTTTCCGCCCCGGCCGGAAAAAGATATTCTGCTGTTTATCGAGGAACATTCGCGGGAGCTTGAACCGTGGCAGCGTGACATTTTAACCATGATGAGAGAAGAAATGCTGTATTTCTGGCCTCAGCTGGAAACGAAAATCATGAACGAAGGCTGGGCATCCTATTGGCATCAGCGGATTATCCGCGAGCTTGACCTGACTTCAGATGAAGCCATCGAATTTGCGAAGCTGAACGCAGGCGTCGTTCAGCCGTCAAAAACGGGAATCAACCCGTATTATTTAGGGCTGAAAATTTTTGAAGACATCGAAGAGCGTTATGACAACCCGACAGATGAAATGAAAAAAACAGGAGTAAAGCCCGGTTCCGGACGCGAGAAAATGTTTGAGGTCAGGGAAATTGAATCGGATATATCATTTATCCGCAATTATTTGACGAAAGATCTCGTGATGCGTGAGGATTTGTATTTATTCCAAAAGCAGGGCAGGGACTATAAAGTGATCGACAAAGAATGGAAGGCCGTGCGCGACCAGCTCGTGAACATGCGGGTCAACGGGGGATTTCCTTATCTGACCGTCAATGACGGGGATTACCTGAAGAATAATGAGCTTTATATTAAACATTGGTATGAGGGAATTGAGCTTGATCTGAAATATTTGGAGAAAGTGCTGCCGTATCTGTACCAGCTGTGGGGCAGGAGCGTGCACATCGAATCTGTTCTTGAAGACAGAGAAGTGATGTTTTCGTATGACGGCAAAGGAGTGCACCGGAGATATCTGTAAAAGAAGAAAGGATGCGGGGAAACCCCCGCATCCTTTTTTTATTTTCCGTGTTTCAGGATGTGAAAGATCTTTTTGGCCTGGTCCGTGTTGTTTAAAAGCCCCGTAAATGACTCTCTTCCCGGACCGTATGCGTAAACGGGAACTTCTTCGCCTGTATGATCGCCGGTTGTCCAGCCGCTGTTGGTTTTCGCATTAAAGAGCTTAATGATCGCTTTGTAGATGCTCTTGTCAGCATCCTGTTTTGCGGCCGTTTCGATCTGTTTGATTTCAGCTTTTGACCATTTCAGGTCTGTATAGCGCGCAAGCACGGAAGATACGGATTTGCCCGCTTTGATTTGGTCAGCCATAAATGCCGGAGTTTTTTTGGCGGCAAGAATCGGTTCAACATGCCAGTTTTTATCGTCATTCGCGCCGATCGTCAATCCGCCGGTGGTATGGTCAGCCGTGGCAACGACAAGCGTATGTTTGTCCTTTTTGGCAAATGCGATCGCTGCTTTATACGCTTTTTCAAAATCCTTCATTTCGCTCATTGCGCCGACTATATCATTGTCATGTCCCGCCCAGTCAATTTGGCTGCCTTCGACCATTAAGAAAAACCCTTTTTTATTCTTGTTCAGCCTGTCGATCGCCGCCGTTGTCATGTCTTCTAATGAAGGGACGGCGTTTGAGCGGTCGATTGCTTTGTCGAGTCCGCCATCGGCAAACAGGCCGAGAATCTTCTTGTTACGATCCTTTTTGAGTTCCTGTTTTGATGTCACGTAGCTGTATCCCGCTTTTTTGAAATCCTTTGTTACATTGCGGTCTTTACGGATAAAGTTTGACTTGCCGCCTCCGAGGAGCACATCGACTTTCTGTTTTCCGTTGATGCGGTCATCAAAGTAGCTGCTTGCGATGTCATCCATGTTCTTTCGGGATTTGTTATGGGCTCCGAATGCCGCAGGGGTGGCGTGCGCAATCTCCGAAGTTGCGACAAGTCCGGTGGATTTCCCTCTTTGTTTCGCTTCTTCGAGGACGGATTTTACCCGCTTTCCTTTTTTATCGACTCCGATCGCCGCGTTATACGTTTTCACACCCGTGGCCATTGCCGTGCCTGCCGCCGCGGAATCGGTAATATTGGAATCAGGATCGTCAGGGTAAGTCATCATCATACCGGTGAGATTGGGGTCGAATGCCGTCAGTTTCATACCATCCGAAGGCTTTCCTTTGTTAATGACCGAACGGTAGGCGTTCATATAGGGAGCGCCCATTCCGTCGCCGACCATGAAGATGACGTTTCTGATTTCGTTTTTGTCAGGCTGTTTTTTTGCCGCAGCCTGTTCGGAGTGCTGAAGCCCCGCGCCCGCAATCAGACCGGCTGTCAGCACGGATACGGCTGCCGCCGGCAGAAGTTTTGATCGAACCTGTTTAAATAGACTCATTCTCACTCGTCCTCCTTTAATCGTGTCTGCATGTCTAATGGTAGGGGGTGTTTGTAAAGAGCGCCTGTTCCTCCTGTAAATTTCAGGTGAAACATTGTTAGAAATGTAAATTCCGGTGTAAAGTTATGTTTTCAAGAAAGAGTGAAAACCATTCACTTTTTTGAAAAAGTCGAGGATTTTTTTAACAAGGGGTTATTTGGAAAATAAACTGCTTTGTTTTTCCAAAATACGAGGATCACAGGAAAAAAACATGACAAATAGACTCGTTTTTCGTCACGTTTGAAATCAAATTGAAATATTTAATACCCTTAAAAACTTTTTTCTAAAACGAATTAGTAAGAAATTTGTCACGGGAAGTCAAGTCTATTTCTAGTGGAAATTGAACCTTATAATAGGAAACAGATAAAAACTTTAAAAAAGAGACACATAAAATAGATAGAATCATTCAGGGAGGAAAATATGAAAAAGCAACTTGTTACAGCAACAACGGCAGTGGTTTTGGGGACGACTTTGTTTGCGGGCGCGGCATCTGCGCAAACGATTAAGGTAAAAAAAGGCGATACATTATGGGGACTTTCAAATCGGTATGGAACGTCAATTAATTCCATTAAATCTGAGAACAAATTAAAATCGGATATCATTTACATCGGTCAGACGCTTTCGATTAACGGTAAATCATCCTCAGGTTCAAGCTCAAGCAGCAAGTCATCATCGTCTACATATAAAGTCGTAAAAGGCGACAGCCTTTGGAAAATTGCGAATAAATATAAAATGACGGTAAACCAATTAAAAAGTTTAAACGGTTTAAAAACGGACCTGATCCGCATCGGACAAGTTCTTAAAGTAAAGGGATCAACTTCCGGTTCAACGTCTTCAGGATCTTCGTCATCAAAGCAGCCTTCATCCAGCCATAATGCTGCACAGACGAGCCTGAATGTAAACAAGCTGATTTCTGATGCGCAATCTTTAACCGGGACGCCGTATGTATGGGGCGGAACAACGACTTCCGGCTTTGACTGCAGCGGATTTATCTGGTACCTGTTAAACAAACAGACGAGTGTCGGCAGAACGAGCACTGCGGGATACTGGAGCTCAATGAAGAGCGTGTCCAGCCCGTCAAGAGGAGACTTCGTCTTCTTTACAACATATCAGGCCGGCCCTTCACACATGGGTGTGTACATCGGAAACAACAAGTTCATCCATGCCGGTTCTGACGGCGTCACAACAAGTGATCTGAATAACAGCTACTGGAAACCGCGCTACCTTGGCGCGAAAAGATTCTAGCAGCGATAGAAACCCGTTCATCAGAACGGGTTTTTTATTTAGACGGGACAGAGCTCCATTTGTTTCACCTAAAAATGAAAATGTGATAAAAAATCTAAAAAGGTTTTCTTTTTTTCATTTTCATAGAGGGCGATGGCGTACGCGCCCGCGCTCGGCATCTGGGCGAATTCGCACGGAATTTCAATCATGCTGCCTGCGGCGAGTTCGGCCCGTACTGCTGACAGCGGCAGAAATGAGACACCCAGCCCCTCTTTAATAAATCGTTTCGTAATATGCGTCTGTGTCACCTTCATTGTCCTGACGAAAGGGAACTGTATTCTGACCTGGCGGAGCAAATCATCCCAATAGTCAGGATGGTTATGGGTCAAAAGCAGATATTGTCCGAACAGGTCTTTCACTTCATCGGCCTTCCCTGTTCCGGGTTTTCGGCCGGGCGGCGCGACGAGGACAACGGGGTCATTGTACAGGGAGCGGCAAGTGAGGGAAGATGATTGCACCTTTAAGCAGCTCAGTCCGATATCGGCTGAGCCGTTTCTGATTTGAGAGGCGATTTCTTCCGATTCGAAAATGGTGACCGTCATTTCGGTTTCTTTATTGTCCTCTGTATAACGCTTCATGACAGACGGGAGAACGGTGTCGGCGATAAGCGGCGAAACAGCGAGTGTCAGCGTGTGCGAGTAGCCCTGGCGCACCCTGTGCAGCTCCGCCATGCTGTTTTCATAGTCTTCCAAAAGCCTCATGGCAAACGGCACGTATGCTTTTCCTTCTTCGGTCAATTGTATCTTTCGGCCGCTTCGCTGAAACAGCTTGCAGCTGATTTCTTTCTCTAATAATTTTATATGAACGGTGACGGTCGGCTGAGATAAAAAAAGCGTTTCCGCCGTTTTTCTGAAATTCTCATATTTTGCCGCGGTGACGAAGGAAGGTGTGAAGCCATTTAAAATCCATAGATGCACTCCTCTGATTAAAAGTTTTAATTAATTCCCTTAAAAATATTCATTATTTTTTAAATATTATATTTACTATAATAACAGAAAGAGGATAAGGGGGAATGAAATTGATTTATCGTGGATTGAAAGGGATTACTTGTGCAGAAACGGCTATCAGCCACATTGACGGAGAAAAGGGGCATTTAATATATCGCGGCTATGATGCGAAGGATATTGCGCTGCAATTCAGTTTTGAAGAAGCGGCGTATCTCATTTTGAACGGGGCGCTTCCTGATGAGCGGCAATTGCTTGCGTTTCAGGAAGAACTTGCAGCCGAGCGCGGGCTTCCGAAACATTTGATCGACTTACTGGAAACGCTTCCGGATGAAATGGACGACATGGCGGTGCTGAGAACGGCTGTTTCAGGTTTGGGCACAGATTCATTTACATATCCGCCCAAGCCGGAAGAAGCGATTAAACTGATTGCCGTCACACCGACGATTATTGCGTACAGATACCGCCGTAAACAAGGGCAGGAAGCGTTGTCACCTGAGGCGCGATACGGACACGTTGAAAACTATTTGTATATGCTGACAGGCAGGCAGCCGTCCGCAGCCCAAAAGAAAGCGCTTGAAACGTATATGATTCTGGCGATGGAGCACGGGATGAATGCATCGACTTTTTCAGCGAGAGTCACCGCTTCGACTGAATCGGACTTAGTGTCTGCCGTCACTGCCGCACTGGGTACGATGAAAGGGCCGCTGCACGGAGGCGCGCCTTCAGGCGTCACGAAAATGCTTGAAGACATCGGGAAAAAAGAAAATGCAGAAGCGTATTTGGCAGCGAAGCTTATGAGGGGAGAACGCCTGATGGGCTTCGGGCACAGGGTGTACAAAACAAAAGACCCGCGGGCGGAAGCGCTGCGCATAAAGGCTGAAGAAGTGGCGGGAAATGATCCGTCGCTTGACTTGGCGCTTTATGTGGAGAAGGAAGCCATCCGCCTGTTAGAGCAATATAAGCCCGGACGGAAGCTGTATACGAATGTGGAGTTTTACGCAGCGGCTGTGATGCAGGCCATTGATGTCGACAATGATTTGTTTACGCCGACCTTTTCAGCAAGCAGAATGGCAGGCTGGTGCGCACACGTGCTTGAACAGTCCGCTGACAACATGATTTACAGGCCGTCTGCGAAATACACCGGCGCTTTTCCCGAAACGGCTCAGCAGCTTTAATTACCGGCATATTTGTCCGTTTAACTCCCCGCACTGCGTGGTATCGTCTCAGTAATACCAATTGCAGGAGTGTGAGAATATGAATCCGATGGACAGACAGACGGAAGGACAAAAGCCGCAGGTGCAAAAACGCCAGCCCGGTATTGAATCAGACATGGAGCCGAAACCGTTCTTGGAGGACCCGGATGTAAAAGGGTCGGACAGATTAAAAGGAAAAGTCGCCGTCATCACGGGCGGAGACAGCGGCATCGGCGCAGCGGCTGCGATCGCTTACGCGAAGGAAGGGGCGGATCTTGCCATCCTGTACCTAGACGAACATGCCGATGCCGAGAGAACGAAAAAGCGTGCGGAAGAATACCAGGCCGAATGCCTGTTAATTCCGGGAGACGTCGGTGATGAGGCGCATTGTCAAAAGGCGGTCCGCCAAGTCTTAGATCACTACGGAAAAATAGATATTCTCGTTAATAATGCGGCTGAGCAGCATCCGCAAAACGGGATTCTTGATATTACAGCTGAACAGCTGGAGAAGACATTCCGTACAAACATGTTTTCTATGTTTCATATGACAAAAGCCGTGCTGCCTCATCTCAAAAGAGGGAGCGCCATCATTAATACAACGTCTATTACCGCTTATCAGGGAGACACATCATTGATCGACTATTCATGCACGAAAGGCGGCATCGTTTCCTTTACGCGTTCAATGGCGATGTCATTGGCCGATCAGGGGATCAGAGTAAATGCGGTGGCCCCTGGCCCGATCTGGACCGCCCTGATTCCGGCAACGTTTACTGAAGAAAAGGTGGAAAAGCACGGTTTGGACACTCCGATGGGAAGACCGGGACAGCCTGCGGAACACGCCGGAGCTTACGTGCTTCTGGCTTCAGACGAATCTTCCTATATGACGGGGCAGACCATTCACGTAAATGGCGGCAGATTTATTTCAACATAATACGCAAGTCTTATCCCGCGCTTTTAAAAAGGGCGGGATTTTTATTTGAACGTACATATGAATACGATTTTCAAAAAATGGAAGTCGCCAGCTGAATCACTAATGTTAATATTTCACAGTGGAGAATCCGCTGAGTTCTGTTTTATGAAAACTAAAAATAATATATAGAATTTTCAAAAAAGTTATTTTCATTTTTATATTTTTCGCTATAATATGACATAGGAGAAAGGAATGATGTGCTGAAACATTTCATGCGAAAAATAAGAATTTAGTCATTATTGCTATTGTTATCTGAATATTCTAACATATATTGGTTTACAAGGAGTGAAGCAGATGAAGGGGAGCGTATTCAGAAAGAAAAGCATTCAGGACCTGCTTGCCGCAACGAGCGGGGAAAAGTCGCTGAAAAGAGAGTTAGGGGCCTTTGATTTGACCCTTCTGGGGATAGGGGCCATCATCGGAACGGGGATTTTTGTATTAACCGGAACAGGCGCTGTCACGGCGGGGCCGGGGCTGACCGTTTCATTTGTCATCGCCGCTCTTGCGTGTTTATTTGCGGCTCTGTCATATGCTGAATTTGCTTCAAGCGTCCCGGTTTCAGGTTCCGTCTACACGTTTACTTATGCGACACTGGGTGAACTTCTCGCGTTTATCATCGGATGGGATTTAATCTTGGAATATATGCTCGCCGTCAGCGCGGTTTCGGTCGGGTGGTCCGGCTATTTTCAATCATTCTTGGCGGGCTTCGGCATTCATCTTCCGACCGCATTAACGGCCGCGCCGGGATCTATTAAAGGCACGGTCACATTCTTTAATCTCCCCGCATTTGTTATCGTGCTTGCGATTACATTCCTTCTCTACTTAGGCATTAAGGAATCGAAGCGGGTCAATAATATTATGGTCATTTTGAAGGTTCTGGTTGTTCTATTGTTTATCGCCGTTGCGGCCGTATATGTCAAACCTCACAACTGGCAGCCGTTTATACCGATGGGGTTCGGCGGTGTTTTCAGTGCCGCGGCGCTCGTTTTCTTCTCTTTTATCGGTTTTGACGCCGTCTCTTCCGCCGCTGAAGAAACGAAAAATCCGGCGAAGGATCTGCCGAAAGGAATTATCTTTTCATTAATCGTCTGCACCGTGCTGTATGTGACCGTATCGGCGATTATGACGGGCGTCGTTCCGTTTGCCCGCTTTGAAGGCGTTGACCATCCCGTGTCTCTCGTCCTGCAGATGGCCGGACAGAATTGGGTGGCCGGAATTATTGATATCGGCGCAGTGTTGGGGATGACAACGGTGATGCTCGTCATGCTGTACGGCCAGACGAGGGTGATGTTTGCCATGTCCCGTGACGGTTTGGTGCCGGGGGCGCTTTCAAAAGTCCATCCGAAGCATAAAACGCCGCACGTGGTGACGTGGGTGTTCGGCATCCTGTCGGCATTACTCGGCTCGCTCGTCCCGCTTGATGAACTGGCGAAGCTGGTGAACATCGGCACGCTTGCCGCATTTGTCCTGATTTCCGTGGCGGTTATCGTATTGAGAAAGAAACAGCCTGATCTGCCAAGGGCTTTTAAATGTCCGGGGGTTCCCTTTATTCCGATATTGTCCATTCTGTTCTGCGTGTTTTTGATTATTAACCTCGGCGCAACCACCATATTCCGTTTCTTTATCTGGCTGATCATCGGTCTGGTGATTTATTTCTTATATTCGAGAAAGCATTCGAAATTAAACGGGGATTTGTAAGGAGCGGCACCCGCCGCTCCTTTTTATTTTTCGGAATAATGAAACATATTGAAATGGGCTTAAGTTATCGCAGCGAATAAGGGATAATATAGGGCGGAAGGGAAGTGGAAAGTCGTGTCTGACCAAAAAAGGGTTCAATGGGCCTCAAAAATAGGATTTATTATGGCCGCTGCCGGTTCGGCGATCGGCCTGGGAGCCATTTGGAAGTTCCCTTACGTAGCGGGTACGAACGGGGGAGGCGCTTTTTTTCTTGTATTCGTCCTCTTTACCGTGCTTTTAGGCTATCCGCTTTTGCTCGGTGAATTTATTTTCGGAAGACGGAGCCAGACAAATGCGATTGATGCCTACAAACAAGCCGCGCCGAAGTCGGTATGGCACCTCACGGGTTATGTGGGTGTGGCGGCCTGTTTTTTAGTTTTGTCTTTTTACAGTGTTGTCGGCGGGTGGATTTTGCTTTATGTGTTAAAAGCCGTTACCGGTTCTTTATCCGGGCTCACTCAGGAGCAGTACGGCACGGTGTTCGGGACGGTCATTGAAAATCCGATCCAGACTCTCATTGCGCAGCTTGTATTTATGATCATGACGGTGGCGGTCGTCGCAAAAGGCGTGCAGAAAGGGATTGAACGTGTCAGTGCGGTGCTGATGCCGATTTTATTCGTGCTGTTTCTATTGCTTGTGCTGCGATCAGTCACGCTCGATCATGCCGTTGAGGGGATTAGATTTTTATTGGTTCCGCACTTTGAAGATTTGACGCCGGAATCCATCCTATATGCTTTAGGACAGGCGTTTTTTACATTAACGCTCGGTGTTTCGGTCATGGTGACATACAGTTCGTATCTGCCGAAAACCCAAAATCTTCCGGGTTCGGCGGGTTCCATTGTTATGATGAATGTGCTCGTTACGCTGTTTGCGGGACTGGCCATTTTCCCGGCGGTTTTTTCGTTCGGCTTTAAACCGGATGAAGGGCCTACACTGCTGTTTACCGTGCTGCCGGCTGTGTTTGACCGGCTGCCGTTCGGCTCGCTGTTTTTTATCAGCTTTTTGGCGGTCTTTTTCTTCGCCGCGCTGACTTCGGCCTTTTCGATGGTGGAAATTATCGTGGCGACTGTCGGGAAAGGTGATGAAACGAAAAGAAAGAAGCTGTCGTGGACAAGCGGTCTGCTCATTTTCTTAGTCGGAATTCCGTCCTGTTTATCATACGGTGTTCTCGGTGATGTTCATTTGTTCGGAAAAACGTTTTTTGATCTTGCGGATTTCACCGTCAGCAATGTGCTGATTCCGCTCGGCGCTTTATTAATATCAATCTTCGTCCCGCTGAAAATACCGAAGCAGGAGCTGTTTGCCGAGATGAAAAGCGGTTCCGCCATCGGCTATCGTTTCTTTCAGGTGTGGTATTTCCTTCTGAAATATCTCGTGCCGCTGGCTATCATCGTCGTATTGCTGCATTTAATCGGCGTTCTTTCATTTTAAAAAAACAGGCCCCCGTAAAAGGGCCTGTTTTTATGTTTAAAAACCGAATTGCAGATTCGTATCAACCGCAACGATCGTATATACACAGACAATGACGAACAGATTGAGAATGACACCGAGCAGTCCCGGGCCCGTCCGTCCTTTTTTAATAAACAGCTCAATGATGCCGAACGGCACGGCGGCCATCGCAAACGGCAGCATCTGATAAGAATAGAAAGTCACATTGCTGATGATTGCCACGTTCAAAAGCAGCAGCGACAAAATCGCGGTACCGACTGATATCCAGCCGAAAACATTATGCTCTTTAAAAATTCTTACCAATTCCATAATTCCACCTCACCGATGTTTGCTGCTTTTACTGTTTTGTTTTTCAGCAGACGTTCGATTTCTTTTGTCGGCCCCGTCACGACAGAGCCGTATACGTTCATTCCGTGATGTTCAACATAGTCGATTCGGCTGCCAAGATTCATGTCTTTGCGTTTCGATATTGCATGCGCCCATTTTTTATGGCGGGACATAAATTCAAGGGCATTGATAAATTGTTCACGGTCTGTCTGTCCTTGCGTTTCGAAAGAGGACACCATCTTGGAATCTTTCCCGGGAAATCCTAACGGCTCGGCATAAGGACTGTCTTTCAGATTTTTCTCCGTTTCGACCGCGTTCCATAAAAACTTCACATCGTATTTTTTAAAAGTCGAATATATTTGAGAAGAAGGATAGGCCCTGTCATAAGAAAGATAGACCTCCGCCACGCTTCCTTCAGGCAATTTTTTTAATGTCTGTCCGGCTTTGTCAATCGTGCGTTCCTTTAAGCCGGAAGGATGGGCGAAATAATGCTTTGCCTGTGCCGCGTCTAGATCATAGTAGTTAACGGCAGGCGATTTGACCGTATCTAAAAACATTTCAATCCGTTCTCCGCCGACGGATTTCGTTTTTGTGCCGATCTGCTTTTGCAGCGGAAATTCCGTATTCATTCCAAACAGCTTCACCTGGCTTTTCAGTCCGGAGGTATCGACGAGGACGTTCGGCATTGTGGTCGCCACCGTCACTGCCGCGGTCTCCATTAATTGATTGCCGGTGCTTTCTTTTCCCCCCAGACCGTAATAGAGGTAGCTTCCTAATGTGCAAAGCGGCAAAATCATCAAAGTGGAGATGACGGCGAGAACTGAAATCCGCAAATACGATTTGCGTTTTCCGTATGATAAAATGGCCTTCTGTTTTTCCGGGCTGATGCCGACGTCCCATTCCCGGTCGTCCTGCATTTCGCTTTCAATCAACTCCTGATAGACTTCCAGCTTTTCCAGCTCTTCTTCAAAGGCGGCCATTTCCCGGTCGCTCATTTCTCCATTTTTGTATTGGTAAAAACGCTTTTTAAATTCTTCATTCATCATTAACACCTCTATTATAAAGTGCTTTCAGCCGCTGTCTGGCACGAAATAAAACACTTTTAAAATTAGCCTCTGAAATATTCATAATATGGGATGCTTCTTTGTAATTCAGTTCTTTTAAATAATACAGTGTTAAGGCCTCCCGATAATTGTCGGGAAGTTCGGACATATACCCTGTCAGCACTTCCTTGATTTCAATCTGATGAGCCGGGCTTTGAACAGCCGTCTGGAAAAGGCTCCCAATTAAGTCATCGGAAATGGTCACTTCCTTTTTATGTTTTCTGACATAATCTATAAACGCATTTCTCGCCACTTGAAAAAGCCATGGCTTTACTTTGCTGTGGTCGTAGGAGTGAATGTGTATGTATGCCCTCATAAAGGTTTCCTGCAGCAAATCTTCAGCGAGATGCTTGTCTTTTGTCATGGAGAGCAGGAACCGGTAAACATCATTCATATACATTTGGTAAATTTCATCGATCGTCACTGCCTTTTCTCCCCTCTATGTTATACACGCATAAGAAAGGTTTAAAGTTGCACGTTCCATGCAAACGGCTTAAATTCATTTTCACCTCATCAAACACCATTTCTCTATAGTACCCAAAATCCGTCATAAAAGATAGAGATCGGCGGAGGAAAAATATAATTATTAGTACCAGGTAATAAAAAATATTGTTATAATAGAGAGAGAGAACACTTTTGATCATTACAACAAAGGAAGTGCGTTATGTATAAGTTTTGTGCAAATGCCATCAAATGCATTCTATCCCTGCGCGGAGGAGTGAAAGTGTACAATAAAGAGAATCTTCCGTCTGATAAAGGATTCGTTATCGCGTGCACGCATGCGGGCTGGGTGGACGTCCTCACGCTCGGTGTCGGGATATTGCCCCATCAGATTCATTATATGGCGAAAAAAGAGCTGTTTCAGAAAAAGTGGATCGGACGTTTTTTGAAGAAGATTCACGCGTTCCCGGTTGACCGTGAAAATCCGGGCCCGAGCAGCATTAAAACGCCGATTAAGCTTCTGAAGGAAGGAAAGATTGTCGGGATTTTTCCGAGCGGTACGAGAACATCAGAAGACGTCCCGCTGAAAAGAGGGGCCGTGACCATCGCCCAAATGGGAAAAGCGCCGCTCGTTCCGGCCGCATATAAAGGGCCGTCTACGGGAAAAGCGCTGTTTAAAAAGGGAAAAATGCGGCTTATCATCGGCGAGCCGATTTTTTTGGAGGACTTTTCCGATCTTGCGCCGAAGGAGAGGCTTGCGGCCATGACAGAAGAGCTGAATGCCAGAATTAAAGAGCTTGAGAAAAAACTTGAACAACTGTAAATGAAAAAAAGCTTGCCGTCTGTATCAGACGCGCAAGCTTTTTTGTTATGCTTCTTTTTGTTCGGCGGTTTCCAGCAGTTCATCAAACGCCAGTTTTTTCACTTCGATATATGCGACGTGGTGGCCGTCAATTTCATTAATGATAAATTCACAGCCTTCTTCGATAATCGAGTCGTATTGTTCGACGTCGTATTTCTGGGTAAGGAACCAGCCGCCGATGGTGTCGACCTCGTCATTTTCCAAATGGATGCCGAGGAGTTCGTTCACTTGATCAATCAGGACCTTGCCGTCAAGCATGTAATGGCCGTCGCCGAGTTTACGGATTTCGTTGATTTCATCGATATCAAATTCATCACGAATTTCCCCGACGATTTCTTCAATAATGTCTTCAACGGTGACAAGCCCCGCGGTTCCGCCGTATTCATCCGACAGAATCGCCATATGAACCCGTTCCTTCTGCATTTTTACAAGCAGATCGTGAATCGGTGCCGACTCAATCACATGGATGATCGGATTAACAAAATCGGTAATCGGCGAGTCGACTGATACTTCGCCGCTGATGCAGGCGGTCAGCACTTCTTTAATGTTAATAACGCCGATAATATTATCTTTGTCACCCTCTTCGACAGGGTACCGGGTATATTTTTCAATCTGAATGATGTCCATCATTTCAGAAATTTTGATATCATGCGGCAGACTGACGATTTCCGTACGCGGAATCATGATTTCTTTTGCAAGTCTGTCGTCAAATTCAAAGATTTTGTTCACGTATTTAAATTCAGACTGGTTGATTTCACCGCTTTTATAGCTTTCCGATAAAATGATGCGCAGCTCTTCTTCAGAGTGGGCAAGCTCATTTTCAGACACCGTCTCAAGACCGAACGCCTTCGTTAAAAGACGGGCGGAGTTGTTCAGAAGCCAGATAAACGGGAACATGATGCGGTAAAACCAAATGAGCGGTTTCGAAAACAGCATTGAAACGGCTTCCGCTTTCTGGATGGCGACTGTTTTCGGCGCCAACTCTCCCACGACCACGTGTAAGAATGTAATGATCGCATAGGCGAGAATAAATGAAATAATATGCGATAATGAGCTTGGTACGTTTATCTTTGTGAAAAGCGGATGAAGCAAGCGTTCAATCGTTGATTCGCCTAAGACACCAAGACCGATGGAAGTCAATGTTATGCCGAGCTGGCACGCCGATAAATACTCATCTAAATGCGTGGTCACTTTTTTGACACCGATTGCGGCTTTATTTCCTTCTGCTATAAGCTGGTCAACCCGTGAGCCTCTGATTCTGATTATCGCAAACTCAGATGCTACGAAAAATGCCGTCAGCGCGATTAAAACCGCGACTAAAATCAAATTCACAATGTCCAATTAGAACCTTCACTCCTTTTGGGAAGATGAAGGTAACACCTCCTGTTAGTAAGATAATGGTTTAACTTAACAGCAGCATAAATGATTGAAGCACTGCAAGCTTTTCAGGAGCCAGCCTTTTTTTCAGCTGGGCGCGCTCCTCTGGTTCAAGCTTTTCAAACCGATTCAAGATCACGGAGATGTTTTGATTCATGTGATCAATTTCCGATGCCAGATTTCCAATATCGTCAGGCAGGGCTGAAGAGGGAAACTGGTTCTCCAGTCGATCTTTTATATCAGACAGGGCCAATCGCTGCTTTTTACAAGCGACTATAAACTTTAACCGATTAAGTGCAAGTGTATCGTAGTAACGATAGTTCGAACAAGACCTGTCAGGCTTTAAAAGCCCGAGGTTTGTGTAGTAATCCACCGTGCGTTTCGTTACACCGGCAAGCTCTGCTAATTCACTGATGCGATAAGTCTCAGCCCCATCTAAATCCCTCCCCAACCATCACGTTATAGTTATGAGAATAGTTTAATATATGAAGGGGAGTTTGCACAAGTTTATTGTTTTCCGTCTTTCTCCTGAAACGGCGCGGCGGGCTGTCTGAAAAAGCGTTGACTGCGCCATGTAAATCTTTCATAATCATTGTAAATAGAAACGGAAGAAAAAGACAGAAGGGACAGATGACAGTGGCCGGTTTATCACGGGAAGTGACACAGAATCTGGAGAAAGGTTCATGGATACGCAAACTATTTGATGAAGGCGCTCGGCTGAAAAAAGAGTTCGGCGCCGATAAGGTGTTTGACTTTTCAATAGGAAATCCGGTTGCGGAGCCGCCTGAAACATTTAAAAAGGCGCTTTGCGAAGCGGCTGAAACAGGGCGGCACGGATACATACAAAACCAGGGGCTTCCGGAGGCGAGAGAAAAGGTTGCGCGCTTTTTGTCAGAGCGGTTTCAGACAGAAATTTCCGCCAGGCATACAGTCATGACGGTCGGAGCCGGCGGGGCGCTGAATGTCGCGCTGAAAAGCATTTTAAACCCCGAGGAAGAAGTCATCCTTCTTGCGCCTTATTTTGCGGAATATAAAGCGTATGTTGAAAATTACCGCGGCAGACCCGTCATCTGCCCGCTGACTGACTCATTTGAGATTGATATTGAAGCGGTTAAAGGTGCGATCACCCCCCGTACGAAAGGACTGATCGTTAATACGCCGCATAATCCGACGGGGACTGTGCTCAGCCAGAAAAACCTTAACGAATTGGGCGCCTTATTAAAAGAAGCCGAAGAGCGGAACGGCCAAAGCATATTTATTTTATTTGATGAACCGTACAGCCAGCTGATCTACGGAGAAGAGCAGGCGAATCCGTTTCAGGCGTATCACCGCGTGATTTTAGTCAGTTCGTTCAGTAAAGATCTCGGCATTGCGGGGGAAAGGCTCGGGTATATCGCGGCAGACGCCCAAATGCCTGAGGGCGATCTTCTGACGGATGCGTTCGTTTTCTGCAACCGGACGCTCGGCTTTGTGAACGCTCCGGTCATGATGCAGCGTGCCGTGGCGAAAATGGATGATCTTTCGATTGACGCTGAACCTTACAGAAAGCGGAGAGACCTTATGGTGGACATCCTCACAGAAGCCGGCTTCGAATTTGAAATGCCGAAAGGAGGCTTTTTCGTCTTTCCGAAATCACCGATTGAAGACGAGGTGGCGTTCTGCATTCATGCCGCACAGAAATACAAACTATTGATCGTACCCGGCAGCGGATTTGGAAAAAGCGGCTATTTCCGATTATCTTTCAGCGTGCCTTCAGAACAGATCAGACAGTCGCGCGATATTTTCAAAGCACTGTATCAAGATTTTTCTTCATAGCTTCCAATACATAAAGATGGGAGAACGGACAAATGTCGAGGAGTAATAATGGCACGTCAGACATCAGCATTACAGGAATCGGAGTCTTAACCGCGGTCGGACAAGGCAAGGAGGCGTTTCTCGATGCGCTTATGGAGGGGCGGCACGCCTTTGATGTGATGAAACGGCCCGGCCGGCAGAAAGGCAGTTCGTTTATCGGCGCGGAGCTTAGCGAATTAACGCCGCCGGACGCGCTGTCGAAGCGCTTGTACCGAAGGGCCGCATTATCAGGAAAGACGGCGCTTATCGCTTTATATGAAGCGTGGCATGACGCTCAATTAGACGGCGCTGATCACAGCCGCACCGGTCTGATCATCGGCGGCTCGAATATGACGCAGCGCGAATTGCTGCAGGCCTTTGAGAAAAACGGTGAAACGCCGCAATTTGTAAATCCGACATACGGGCTTTCTTTTATGGATAGTGATTTGTCGGGGCTTTGTACGGAGCAATTCGGGATAAAAGGGCCGGCCTTTACGGTCGGCGGCGCGTCGGCAAGCGGCCAGGCGGCGGTTATTCAGGCTGCTCAAGGAATCAAAGGCGGCCTGTTTGACCGGTGCATCGTGATCGGGGCGCTGGCCGATCTGTCGTACATGGAGTGTCATGCTCTCCGTTCTTTGGGAGCGATGGGCACTGATACATACGCTGAACGGCCTGAAGCCGCCTGCCGCCCGTTTGACCGGCATACGGACGGGTTTATATTCGGAGAGGCGTGCGGGGCGATTGTGCTGGAACGCGCTGAATGTGCCGAAGAGAGGGGCGCACGATCGTGGGCTGGCTTAAAGGGCTGGGGAATGGCTTCCGATGCGAACCGCAACCCGAATCCTTCAGCAGAGGGCGAAATGACGGTGATCCGCCAGGCGCTGGAGCGGGCCGGTCTTTCAGCAAAAGAGATCGATTACATCAACCCGCACGGCACCGGTTCGCCGATCGGTGATAAGACTGAATGCCGGGCGCTTTCTGAAAGCGGCCTGTCGCACGCGCGGATTAATGCGACAAAATCGATTACCGGACACAGTCTGAGTGCGGCCGGAACGGTGGAAATCATTGCTGCTCTCTTGCAAATGCGGGAAAACAAGCTTCATCCGATCCGAAACTTAACGGAGCCGATTGACGATTCATTTCAGTGGGTGACCGACGGGCCGAGCGCCCATACCGTACACCATGCGTTAAGCTTAAGCATGGGATTCGGGGGGATTAATACGGCGCTTTGTTTAGAAAATCATTTCCGAAGCAGATAACGGCAGCCTTCTTTTTGAAGGCTGTTTTTTATATGATAAAAATCTGAAAATGATGAAAGAATGGAGTTGTGATACAATAAACTATACAAATGACAATCATGCTTTGACTTAGGAGGTGGCAGGATGGGGCCCTCTGTGTAGTCAATCATCCATTTCGTTCCTCTCGCTTAAGAAAAAACGATGAAATCAGGAGGTGACGTCCTTATCCTTCAATTCGGGATAAGGTGAAATGGACGATATTGACAGTTTGATTTTAATCGGTGTGCTCATTGCGTTAACGGCATTTTTCGTGGCGAGTGAATTTGCGATCGTCAGAGTGAGAAGATCCAGAATCGATCAGCTCATTTCAGAAGGGAACAGACGGGCGGTGCTCGCAAAGCGTATCATTACGGATCTTGATGAGTATTTATCCGCCTCGCAGCTTGGCATTACACTCACATCCATCGGGCTCGGCGTACTGGGAGAGCCTGCATTTGAACGGATGCTTCATCCTTTGTTTCAGGGCATGGGGCTGCCGGATTCTGCTGAGCATGTGATTGCTTTTGCTGCGGCGTACGGGCTGATTACGTTTCTGCATGTCGTCGTCGGTGAGCTTGCGCCTAAAACGGTTGCGATTCAAAAAGCGGAAAAGCTGACGTTATGGATTGCCGGACCGCTTCGGTTATTTTACGTGTTCATGTTCCCGTTTATTTGGGTGCTGAACGGCTCCGCGAGAATTCTGACCGGTTTGGCCGGATTAAAGCCGGCATCTGAGCATGAAGGCTCCCACTCTGAAGAAGAGCTGCGGATCCTGCTGTCAGAAAGTTTAAAAAACGGAGAAATCAATCCGTCTGAATATACATTTGTGAATAAAATTTTTGATTTTGATAATCGGATCGCCAAGGAAATCATGATCCCGAGAAAAGAAATCGCGGCTGTTTCCACTGATATGGACGTGCCGGAAATGCTTGAGATGATGCTGAAAGACAAATATACGCGCTGGCCCGTAACGGACGGGGACAAAGACAGTGTCATCGGCATGATCAATACGAAGCATCTCTTTTCAGATCTGCTGTTTATGACAGAAGATGAAAAAGCGGAAGTATCCATCACGTCTTACGTCCGCCCGGTGATTGAAGTCATCGAGACGATCCCGATACACGACCTGCTGATAAAAATGCAGAGAGAACGGATTCATTTGGCGATATTGTCTGATGAATACGGCGGAACGTCCGGTCTTGTGACGACCGAAGACATACTTGAAGAAATCGTCGGCGATATCAGAGACGAATTTGATGAGGACGAACAGCCGCAGATTCAAAAGCTGTCCGAACGCCATTATGTGCTGGACGGAAAGGTTCGGATTGATCAGGTGAATCATCTTCTCGGCGCAGGGATTGAAGAGGAAGTCGACACGATCGGCGGTCTTGTGCTGAAACGGAATATTGACATCTGTGCGGGTGAGTCGATACAAATCGGGGGATACACTGCCCTCATATTAGAAATGGACGGCCGGTTTATTAAACAGCTTGAACTCAAAGAAGAACAGGGCCGCCCGGGCGGTCAGGGAACAATAAACCGCCAGCTCCCCGTGCCTGAAACGGTCATGCTTCATAACGCAACCTTGAGCGAAAAATAAGCTCAAGGTTTTTTTAAATGGATATCATAACAAAGCCGCACCAGAACGCCAAAAGGCTTCCGGCTGCTGAAACAGCGATGTAGAGCAGGCTTTCCTTTATGCGATTGTTCATCATCAGCTGCACGGCTTCAATACTGAACGTGGAAAAGGTCGTAAACGCACCGAAAAAGCCCGTCGCGATGATGATGCCGGCGGAAGGATTATCCAGACCCAGGCCGGTGAACATGCCGAGGCCGAAGGAGCCGAGCAGGTTGACCGCAGCCATTCCAAGCGGCATCGGAAAACCTTTTGTTCTTTCTGAAATTGTTTTACCCAGCAGAGACCGTAATACCGCTCCGATACCCGCTGCGATAAGCATCAGGACAATCGTCATGGCGTATCATGCCCCCTTCCCGCTGCGTGAAGGGCAATCCGCCGTCCCCAGAAAATGCCGGCGTATGCAAGGGCAAGACCAGCGAATAATGTCGCGGCAGCATAACAAAAAGCCGCTGCGGGAGACGATTGCAGCAGAAAAATGGTTTCTTTTGCGAAGGTTGACATCGTCGTGAAACCTCCGCAAAAACCGGTTCCTAAAAAGGCGGTCAAAAGAGGGCGTTTAGCCCGAATGATGAAATAACCCGTAATAAGACCGAGTAAAAGGCTTCCCGCCGCATTTTCGAGGAAAGTGGCCGCCGGGAAAGAACCGCTGTGAATGTGCGCGCTCATTTCAAAGCGGAGCAATGCGCCAAGCGCGCCTCCGATAAAAATTGCGATGTATTGTTTCATATCAGCCATCCTTAGAAATAAAATCCGGAAAATCAGTTACAATGCCGTCAACTGCCATCATTTGCAGTTTTTCGGCCGTCTTTTGATTTCTGACCGTCCAGGCAAATACTTTCAGGCCGTGTCTGTGAGCGGTGGAAATCAAGAACCGATTCAGGCGGGTATATTTAATATTGACATAATTTACGGCTGATTTGTAGGCGGCCAGCTGGCTTTTGGAAAACATCCCGAAGCTGGGTCTTGCAATTATTGCAGTCGGAACGGACGGATACATGTCGTGAAAGGTCTGAATTGACTTGAGGCTGAATGATTGAACGATAGGGCGGATGGAAAAGGAAAACCTGCTTAACAGCTGGCCGACTGCTTTTTCAAGACCGACTTGAGAAACGTGCCCTTTCAGTTCAATTAAAAAACCGATTTCAGAATGATAACGCTTCAAGACCTCTTCGAGCAGGGGAATCCGCTCCCCTTTAAACTCAGCCCCATACCAGCTGCCGGCATCCAGAGACTGCAGCTTCTTCAGCGTAAAATCTTTTACAAAACCGGAGCCGTCCGTCGTCCGGTCGACTTTGTCATCATGGATGACGACAATCTGGCCGTCTTTTGTGAGCTGGACGTCAAGCTCAATGAAATCAGCGTTCATTTCTGCAGCGATATCAAATGCCGCAAATGTATTTTCGGGCGCGTAACCGGATGCGCCGCGATGAGCGATGGTATACAAGCTTGTCAGCTCCCCTCATGGGCATTTCTGTTATTATATCAGATTCGTATATGCACAGCGATTCAAACTGGTGAATGTGCGAAACAGTATTTTTTTGGAATAAAGATAGTGCTTTTTTCGGTTTACAATCCGCAGTGATGATTTATAATGGCAAAAAGGAGGCGAGATCATGGGAAAAGGGAGATTGAAAGTGGAAGAAAGAATTAAGGCCGAAACCGATGCTGAAATCCAAAAAGCGACTCTCCTGAAACAGACACAATCAAAGAAGAAATAGTGCCTGACCCTGTTGTATCTGGCTGAAAGATGAACGAATGTGTGAAAAACCCCGGCTGTGCTCTGATGCCGGGGTTTTTCAGGCTGCCTAAAGACATTAAAAGAAGCTGATGTCCGAATGTTTTAGTATAATAGATTTTCGACAAGACAAAGGAGCATATGCCATGATGACACAATTTCAGAGCTTTTTTACGCTTGACCATATTTTGCAGATCAGTATCAGCATCGGAATTTTAGCGGCTTTTCTCGTTTTGAGAAAACTGTTTGTCAAATACTTTTTTCAGCTCATTTACAAATTGGCGAACAAGCCGAAAACCGACATATTCAAACAGATTGCCGTAGCGTTTGACAAGCCGGCCAGATGGTTTTTCGTGGCGCTGGGTCTATTTTTGGCGATTGAGTATTCGCCGTTCTTAGACGGGCAGATGGACATTGTCAAAAAATTGTACCGCTCTCTGATCGTTGCGCTGATCGCCTGGGGGCTTTGCAATCTGACATCGGCGTCTTCGTTTTTATTTCATAAAGTCAATCAGCGCTTTGAGCTTGATATGGATGACATTTTGGCGCCGTTTTTATCCAAGGTGCTGCGCTTTGTCATTCTCGCGCTCAGCGTCAGTGTGATCGCGCAGGAATTCAATTATGATGTAAACGGGTTCGTGGCCGGACTCGGACTTGGCGGATTGGCCTTCGCGCTTGCGGCTAAAGATACGATCAGTAATTTTTTCGGCGGCATTATCATCATTACGGAAAAGCCGTTTACGATCGGCGACTGGGTCGAGACGTCATCTGTAACGGGGGGCGTTGAAGATATCACATTCCGAAGCACAAGGTTCCGCACGGCGCAGGGGGCGCTTGTTACCGTGCCCAATTCAACGCTGTCCATGGAAGCCATCACAAACTGGACGAGGATGACGAAGCGCCAGGTCACGTTTTCCGTTCGTGTTTCTTATGCGACGCCGATTGATCGTTTAGAGCGGTGCATCACAAGGCTCAGAGAAATGCTTCGTGAACATGAAGGCGTGCATGATGATACGATTATGGTTAACTTTGACGTGTTTGCGGACAGCTATTATAATCTGTTTTTCAACTTTTACACAAAGACCATCGTCTGGGCGGAAAGCTTGGACGTGCGGCAGGATATCAACCGCCGGATTATTGATATTTTTGCTGAGGAAGGCGTGGAATTCGCCTATCCGGGCCAGAATGTATTCGTAAAACAGAAAAGCCACGATGATCCGGTTCATGTGAAGGATCATTCCGGAGAAAAAGAACGGGCATAACAGGCGCCGTTCTTTTTTCATGATATGATAAAAAGAAAAGGCGGTGGAAGAGTGGAAGCGTTTATGACATTGATCAATCAGGCGGAACGTATCGTGGTGCTGACGGGAGCGGGAATGAGCACGGAATCCGGCATTCCTGATTTTCGTTCGGCGGGCGGTATATGGACCGAAGACACATCCAGAATGGAAGCGATGAGCAGGGAATACTTTGAACGCCGTCCGCGTGAATTCTGGCCTAAATTCAAACAGCTCTTTCAGATGAAAATGAGCGGAAGCTATGAGCCGAATGCCGGCCATACGTATTTGGCGGATCTTGAAAAGCGGGGAAAGCAGGCAGACATTTTCACGCAGAATATTGACGGGCTGCATAAGAAAGCGGGAAGCAGCAGTGTCTATGAGCTTCACGGTTCAATTCAGACCGCCGCATGCCCCCGCTGCGGAGCGCGCTACGGGCTTTCTCATCTGCTGAAGGACGAAGTGCCGGAATGTACGGCGGAAATCGGTGATCATGCGGTATGCGGCACCGTATTAAAAACGGATGTCGTGCTGTTCGGCGATCTCGTTCAGCATTTTGAAACCCTTTATGAAAAGCTTGATAAAGCTGATCTTCTTCTTGTGATCGGCACTTCGCTTGAAGTGGCGCCGGCAAGGTTTGTCCCTGAGGATGCGGGCCGGATTCCCGGTTTGAAGCAGGTGATCATTAACCTTGAGCCGACATATTGCGACCATTTATTTGATCTTGTCATCCATGAGAAGATCGGTGAATTTGCAAAACGGATCAGCGCCGCGACATAAAAAAAGCCGGATCATATACAGATCCGGCTTTTCTTATTCATGGACGGGAATCATTTGATCCGTCAAAACATCAAAGGAGTAGCCCTGGGCTTTCAGTTTTTGGATCAGGCTCGGCAAAGCGTACACCGTCGCAGGCAGATCGTGCATTAAAATGACATGCGGCCTGCTCGTATGAACGCTTTCCAAATATGCGAGCTGATTCAATACTTCCGGCACGTACCGTGTGTTTTTGTACTTCCAGTCTTCACTGTCTATCGTCCAGTCCCAGTACACGAATCCGCCTTTTTCGAGATTCTTAATCTGGGCATCCGTCAATGACGGTTTACTGCCGTAAGGCGTGCGGACAAGATCCGTTTTTACTCCGGTGATTGCCTCGAGTGTATCGCGTCCCTGCTGCATTTCGTTCAGCGGTGATGTCGGTGTTTGATAAAACAGGTGATTATCGTGCGTCACGCCGTGCAGGCCGAGCGCGATTCCTTCCTGCTTCGCTCTTTGCACGGAATGCTTATAGGCTTTCATCCGCGGTTCAAGCATAAAAAAAGTGGCCTTTGCGCCATTTGCCTTCAATACATTCAACAGCTGTTCAGTATATGGAGACGGCCCGTCGTCGAAGGTTAAATATACCGTTTTTTTCCCTGGGTCACGCTCTCTCTGCAAATGTTTCATTAAGATGTCGGGAGAATCATTTTTCAGCCGCAGGCTTTCTGCTTCATCCCGAAGCTGCCCGTTTGCGGTCACGGTGACCTGTTTGTTTTTTGCGGCGGAAGCGGAATATCCCATTATGACGATTACCAGAAGCAGTCCGCACAAAACTGCTAAACTCGTAAGTTTAAAAGCCAATGAAAACAGAGAAGGGGAAGCACCTTCTTTTGTGTTGCGCATAACAATCTCTCCAGTAGCATAAGTTTCTGCATAATGCCGATAACAGCGGAGGCTTGCGAAGTGCCATAAGTTAACAGCATATGTATGTCGAATCAAGTATACAGGAACAAAACTGGAAAAGACATAGAAAAGATGTCGAATAATAAGATTTTAAGAAAAAAATAAACTCCGCAGCCGGCTCGTTCAGTATGATAGAATAGTTGACAATAACAGCTGAGAATGCACATCACGGCAGATAACGATGAGGAGGGTTTACATGAAGACATTAGTAAACGGCCAGTTGGTTGATCGTGAAGAAGCGGCAGTTGATATTGAGGACCGCGGATATCAATTCGGTGACGGTGTGTATGAGGTCATCAGAGTGTATAACGGCGCCTTATTCGGTCTGCGTGAGCATATTGCCCGTCTTTTCAGAAGCGCCGCAGAAATCGGCATCACCCTGCCGTTCTCCGCAGAGGACATAGAATGGGATCTGCAAAAGCTCGTACAGGAAAACAAACTCATTGACGGCGGGGTCTATATACAGACGACGAGAGGGAAGGCGCCGCGGAAGCACCAGTATGACGAAGGATTGGAACCGCAGACGACGGCATACACCTTTTCAGTAAAAAAACCGGAAAATGAACAAAAAGCCGGAGCGCAGGCCATAACGGCGGAAGACAAACGCTGGCTGAGGTGTGACATTAAGAGTCTGAATTTACTGTATAATGTGATGATTAAACAAAAAGCCTATGAAGCAGGCGCTTATGAAGCGGTGCTGATAAGGGACGGAGCGGTCACGGAAGGAACCTCTTCCAATGTATACGCCGTCATAAACGGCACTGTCCGGACGCATCCTGCAAATGAGCTGATTTTAAACGGCATTACGCGGATGAAACTGTTAGAGCTGATGAAAGAAAACGATATTGAGGTGCGGGAGAAGGCTCTTACCGAAGACGAACTCAGGGATGCGGATGAAATTTTCATCTCGTCAACGACGGCTGAATTAATCCCGATCGTAACCCTTGACGGGAAACCGGTCGGAAGCGGAGTGCCGGGACCTGTAGCCAAAACGATTCAGGAGGCTTTTCAGTCGCACATTCAGCAGGAGCTCGGGGTTCAGTCATAAGCTGAAAAAAGGCCGGAACACATCCGGCCTTTTTACTTCAGTCAGATAAAAAGAGATTCGATATGCTGAACGAGCACACGGGAGATCTTCTCTTTTGAAAGACGCTCAGGTTCAAGCATGGCATGCAGCGCCAATCCGTCGGCGATGGCGTACATTTTCTCCGCTTCGATCTCTTTATCAAGATTCGGTTTCAGAAGCTTATTTTCATCCAGCCAGTCAATCAGACCGCGGATATATGCCAAGATCCCGTCCTGCTGGGGTTGAAACTCTTCTCCCTTATGTCTGGCATAAGCTGTGAAAGCGAACCATACCTCCATTTCAGCCATCGTTTCTTCATCTGTCGGGATGATTTCAAGCATCAGACGCACCGCTTTTTCTTTCGGCGGCAGATCTTTCATGGCAACTTCGTTAATTCTGGCGGCCGCTTTTTCTTTTACGAGTGTCATCGCATACCCTAAAAGCTCATCCTGGGTGGTGAAATAGTGCCTCAGCGCGCCTAAAGAAAGACCCGCTTCCTGGGCGATGTTTCTCACTGTCGCTCCTTCCATTCCCCGCTCCAAAATCGTCCGCCAAGTGGCTTCGGCTATTTGTTTTCTTCTTTTTTCATGATCGATTATTTTAGGCATGGTTCCAGTGTAACAGGAAATATTTTTTCTTGCAATTTTGTAATACAGTTGTATTAAATAAAAAGCAGTGATACAATGCATTTTAGAAAACGATAAGGGGGAACCGGATTGAACGCGATTGCTTGGTTGATTGTCATTTGTGAGGCTGCTTTTTGGGCGGCTGTTATCTTCGGATTGGCGGCGCGCTATATATTCAGGCGGCAAAAGCTCGGAATGTTTTTTTTCGCTCTCATTCCTTTATTGGATGCCGTACTGTTTCTGGCGGCCGCAGCTGATTTATACAGAGGGGCGGCGGCGACTATGGCGCATGCGGTGGCGGCCATTTATATCGGAGTGTCTGTCGCCTTCGGGAAAAGCATGATTCAATGGGCGGATGAGCGGTTCCGCTATTATGTGGTCAAGGAAGGGGCAAAACCGGTCAAGCGGTACGGGCTGGATTATGCCAAACATTATGCAAAAGGATGGGGAAGACATGTATTAGCATTTGTCATCGGCGGCGTTCTTTTAGCCGGAACGGTATTTCTCATTCAGGACGCTTCCCGCACCGAAGCGCTCAGCAAGCTGTTAAAGGGCTGGTCTGTCGTATTGTGCATCGATTTTTTGATCATGGCGAGTTTTTTTGTGATGCCGAAAAAAAGAAGAAACAGCCGGGAGCTGTAAAAAAAGCAGCTTTTGATTAAGCTGCTTTACAGAAAGAATTATTTTACGATCAGCACGGGAATATCGGATTTCGATGACAGTTTTTCACTGACGCTTCCGAATAAAAGTTTTTTCAGCCTGTTCTGGTCCCGGCTCCCCATGACGATCAAATCCGCCGATATACGGTCGGCATGCTCGATAATGGCATCAGCGGGATCACCTTCTAAAATGTCGATATCCCCGTCAATCTGGCTGTCGTTCATCAGCATTCTCGCTTCCGCAACGATTTCTTCCGTACGGTCTTCATAAATCATCGGATCAGGGGAGATTCTTTCCGCCTGGAGCGGGTCAGGAACGCTTGCAATCCCGCCGCCGATATACGTTGCCCCGGCTCCCGGCCTGGGGGGATCAACAATCGTCCGGGTATCTTTTGCATTGTGGGAATGTACGACCGTTAAATCCGCGTGAAATGTTTTTGAAAGGTCTATGGCTTTTTGGAGCGCTTTTTTACTATCATCACTTCCGTCAAAAGCTGCTATCAACCGGTCCGCGTGAAACATCGGCCTCATCCTTTCAGTAAAAAAGGTTTGTTTTACAATACCCGAATGGCAGAAATGTAAAACCTGCATTGACAAAAAAAGGATTTGTTTATATGATGAAGGAACAATATAGGGAAAAAGGAGGTATGGATCATGTCAAAACTAAAGCTTGTCAACTCATCTTCAGCTGAATACCGGCGTGACTCCCATACAGCTTCCGTTTTCTGAACATTTGCTTAAAAACGGGGCAGTCGCGCATAAACGGCGGGTCTGTACCTTATTTATAATAATAAGAGGCATGGAGCTGAGGCTTCATGTCTTTTTTTATACAAAAAAATGAAAGAAAGACAGGTGTGATGCATGTGGCGGTATTAGCGAAAACAATGAAAAACAATCCGGAAAAGCTTGAGGGCGGCTGATTGATGAAAGGGGATGACAGTATTTGTTTACTGTATTAAAAAAGCTCGCGTGGTTTTTTAAAGCCTATTGGCTGCGCTATACGACAGCGATTGTTCTGTTATTGATTGTGAATGTCATTGAAATGTTTCCGCCTAAACTTCTCGGTAACGCGATAGACGATATGAAGGCGGGCGTGTTTACAAAAAGCGGGATGCTGTTTTACATATGTGTATTTCTCGCATTAACGGCAGCCGTCTATTTACTGTCTTATTTTTGGATGTATCAGCTTTTCGGCGGGGCGAATGTCATGGAGAAGATTCTCCGTTCAAAGCTGATGGGAAGGCTTCTTCAAATGTCACCGCCGTTTTACGAGAAATACAGAACGGGCGATTTAATGGCGCGGGGGACAAATGACTTGCAGGCCGTCAGTATGACGACGGGCTTCGGGGTCTTAACGCTCGTTGATTCAACGATGTATATGCTGACGATATTTTTGACAATGGGGCTTCTCATCAGCTGGAAGCTGACATTTGCCGCGATTATTCCGCTGCCGATAATGGCGGCTGCGGTCAGCCTGTACGGAAAAAAGATCCATGAGCGGTTTACGGAAGCGCAGGATGCTTTCGGATCATTAAATGACAAGGTGCTGGAGTCGGTATCCGGCGTCCGGGTCATCCGGGCTTTCGTGCAGGAAAAAAATGATGTCAGCCGGTTCGGTGATATGACGGCGGATGTATATGAGAAAAACATGAAGGTGGCGTTTATCGATTCACTTTTTGAACCGACTGTGAAACTTCTCGTCGGCCTCAGCTATCTCATCGGTCTCGGCTACGGCGCTTATCTCGTTTTTCAAAACCGGCTGACGCTGGGAGAGCTGGTATCGTTTAACGTGTACCTCGGAATGATGATCTGGCCGATGTTTGCGATCGGAGAATTAATCAATATTATGCAGCGCGGAAATGCCTCCTTGGATCGTGTCAATGAGACGCTTTCCTATGAGCCAGACGTGATCGGGCCCAAGCACCCCGCCGGCATCAAGGAGCCCGGGCGTCTTGTTTTTGAACAAGTGACTTTCACGTATCCGAGCGGAGCGGGACCGGCGGTTTCTGATGTATCTTTTTCCGTAGAAAAAGGGCAGACACTCGGCATCGTCGGGAAGACGGGAAGCGGAAAGACGACGATCATTAAGCAGCTGTTGCGTGAATATCCGCCCGGCGCGGGAGCAATCACGTTTACAGGTGTTCCGATTCAGGGGATTCCGCTTGAGGAGCTCCGCGGGTGGATCGGCTATGTGCCGCAGGATCATATTTTATTTTCAAAGACTGTAAAGGAGAATCTGCTTTACGGACGGCAGGATGCAAACGAAGAGGAAATCGGCAGCGCGCTGAAAGACGCGCATTTTGAAAACGATATCGGTATGCTTTCCGACGGGCTTGAGACGCTGGTCGGCGAGAAGGGCGTAGCGCTCTCTGGCGGACAAAAGCAGCGCATCTCAATTGCGAGAGCGCTTTTGACCGATCCTGACATTCTCATATTAGATGATTCGCTTTCTGCCGTAGACGCGAAAACGGAAGCCGCCATCATTGACAGCATCCGTAAAAAACGGCGGCATAAAACAACGATTATCACCACCCATCGGCTCTCGGCAGTTGAACACGCAGATCTCATTCTCGTCATGGATGAAGGCCGGGTGTCTGAAAGAGGCACGCACCGGGAGCTGTTGGCGCAGAACGGCTGGTATCGAAAACAATATGAGAGGCAGCAGCTGTCCTCTCTTGAAGAAGGGGGGACGGGCGCATGAAGACCGGGAGAAGATTATGGAATTACGCGCTTCAATATAAGAAGCTGCTGATATGGGCGGTCGTCCTGCTCATTATTGCGGTCGGCACTGAGCTGACCGGCCCGTTTATCGGAAAAAAAATGATTGACGACCACATTCTCGGCATTGAAAAAACATGGGTTAAAGCCTCTGCGGACGATCCGGGCGCCGTCAGGTTCCGGGGGCATGATTATGTCAGGGAGGACCGGCTCAAACCGGGGGCGGACAAAACCGGAGAGGCGCACATTTATCAAGTCGGTGCGGGCTACTATTTTGTTGACCGTCCCGTCAGTTTTGACGGAAACCGTTCGGTGTCTGACGGCCGGCTGACAATATCAAACGGTAAAGAAAGCAGGTCATATCCCGCCATTACGTTATCAAGACAGGAGATTTTTCAATTTTACCGTCCCGAAATAAAAGGATTGCTGACGCTGACCGCCATTTACGCGGGACTGCTCATGTTTTCCGTATGTTTTCATTACGGCCAGCATTATCTGCTGCAGATGGGAGCGAACCGGATCATACAGCGCATGAGGCAGGATGTATTTTCACACATTCAGAAAATGCCGATCCGCTACTTTGATAATCTGCCTGCCGGAAAAGTCGTGGCCCGCATTACGAATGACACAGAAGCGGTCAGGGATTTATATGTAACGGTGCTGTCGACATTTATCACAAGCGGCGTTTATATGCTCGGCATTTTTACGGCGCTGTTTATGCTTGACGTCAGGCTGGCCGCCGTTTGCCTGCTGATTATTCCGATTTTAATGATCTGGTCGGTTGTGTACCGCAAATACGCATCCGTCTTCAACCAAAAAATCCGTTCCATTAACAGTGACATCAATGCGAAAATGAACGAGTCCATTCAAGGAATGCCGATTATTCAGGCGTTCCGCCGCGAGAAGGAAACGATGAAGGAATTTGAAGAATTGAATGAAGCTCATTTTCGCTACAAAAACAAAATGCTGTCCTTAAATTCCCTCATGTCCCACAGTCTTGTCAATGTGTTGCGCAATCTGGCGTTTGTCGGGCTGATCTGGTATTTCGGAGGCGCGAGTCTGAGTGCGGCCGGAATTGTTTCGATCGGTGTTTTATATGCATTTGTTGATTATTTAAACCGTTTGTTCCAGCCGGTTACGGGGATTGTCAACCAATTTTCGAAGCTTGAATTGGCCCGTGTCTCTGCCGCCAGAGTATTCGAGCTTTTACAGGAGGAGGAAACAGAAGAAGAAGGCGCTCCCGCAGACAGAAAGGCGGAAGGAACTGTGGAATTCCGCGATGTTTCTTTTGGATATCGAAAGGGGGAAGAGGTGCTGAAACAGATCAGCTTTACAGCTGAAAAAGGGGAGACGGTCGCCCTCGTCGGCCATACGGGGTCCGGCAAAAGCTCCATCCTGAATCTTCTGTTCCGTTTTTATGATGCCCAAAAAGGAGATATCCTGCTGGATAATAAAAGCATATACGGCATGTCGAGGCAGGAGCTGAGGTCGCATATGGGCATTGTGCTGCAAGACCCGTATCTTTTCTCGGGCACGATCGGCTCCAATGTGACACTCGATGATCAGCGTATTTCTTTGGAGCAGGCGGAAGAAGCGCTTCGCCAAGTCGGCGCCGCAAGTCTTCTGCAATCCCTGCCGAAGGGCATCAGAGAGCCCGTCACCGAAAAAGGCGGCACACTGTCCTCAGGCCAGCGTCAGCTGATTTCTTTTGCAAGAGCGCTTGTGTTCGATCCGGCCATTTTAATTTTGGATGAGGCGACGGCGCACATTGACACCGAAACAGAAGCAGTCATTCAAAAAGCGCTGCAAGTCGTTCAAGAAGGACGCACGACATTTATTATCGCCCATCGGCTTTCCACGATCAGACACGCAGACCAGATTCTCGTGCTGGAAAAGGGCCGCATTATTGAAAAGGGAAGCCATGACGAATTAATGGCGCAAAAGGGGCAGTACCACCAAATGTATGAATTGCAGAAAGGAACGGCGAAGTCCGCGGTGTAATCGGAAAGGGTGAATCAAAGATTCGCCCTTTTTTTCATTCAGTAAGCCAGTCCCACCCGTTTTCTGACAAACTGCGGGCTGATCAGCTCACGGTACAGAAAGTGCGCCGTGTCTCCGACGGTGATTTCAGCGCCGTCTTCAGGAAGGCGATCCTGTTCGAACCGGTAAACTCCGGCAGCATCTCCGTCAGGAAGGTAGGTGGGACAGATGATCGTCCAGTCAAGATCCTCTGCCAGCAGCATTTCGTATACGCGGGCGTGTTCCTTTGCGGCTCTTGTTGATTTTCGTTTTGATTCTGCCGATTCAAAACGGTATTGATCAGGCATAAGCCGTGATTGAAGGATACCCGCGGTGCCGATCGTAATCAGACGCTGAACATGATGCCGTTTCATGCTGTCTATTATATGGGTCATAGCGGTTGAAAGGGTATCGTCACCGTCCGTGCCGAGACAGCTCACGACTGTGTCCGCTTTGGAAATCAATCGGCTTACATCTTCCCGCCGCCTCGCATTCCCTGTTATGATTTGTTTTTCAGGAATGGGAAGGACTGTTCCGGCTGATCTGACAAGAGCGAATATCTCCATGTGTCCATGTTTCTGCGCTTCTTTTATAAAAGCCTGTCCGACTCTTCCCGTTGCTCCGAGTAAAGCGATGTTCATGTAAAAAACCTCCTCGCCGCTCATTATATCATTCAAAGCAGCGGGGAAAAGAATACCTGTGAATAAACGGGAAATGGTGGGCAACATATTCATTGACCAAAGAAACACTTACGAACTGAATCAGCTCCCAATTGACTGAGGCAATGAATGACATGTTTTCCCTCCTTTTTTCCTAGGGTATGTGGAATAGGAAAAAAGGGTGACGGCATAAAAGAAGACGCGGTATCCCGCGCCTTCTGTAAGCCATTTATTGAGTTATTGTACGCCTTGGCCGCCCATGTTCTGCTGTGCGAAAGATACTAAACGTTTAGTGATTTCTCCTCCGACAGAACCGTTTGCACGAGAAGTTGTTTCTCCGCCAAGGTTTACGCCGAACTCAGAAGCAATTTCGTATTTCATTTGGTCGATTGCTTGAGCAGCGCCGGGTACTACTAGTTGGTTTGAAGAGTTGTTGTTTGCCATTTGTATGATCTCCTTTATAAAGTAGTATGGTTGGGTTTGCTGGAATTGCACCAGCCGATGATTTTCGGAACGAAAACCATTGCCAGCTCGGCTTCACCCAATGCTGTTTGCCGCTTTGTACTACGTATTATGGTGAATCAAACGGCATCTCATTCGGAAAACGGTGTGGTAAATAGCGGAAGGAAAAAGAAAAGCCCAGCCTGGTGCGGCTGAGCTTTTAGCTTTCAGTCATATATGTGATAAAGCATTAATTCATGCAGCTCTTTTACGAGAGCCGGCTCTTCTTTTCCCGGATGTGTGTGTCCCCATTCAATGTCTCCTGACTTGTGGTAAATCCCTTCGTAATGCGTACCCTGCCAGTAAAATGAAATCCGCCATCCGGGCAGTTTCTCTTTTTTGAATAACGGTTTCCAGCTGAAGTGCGAAATCATGACGTTCACGCTCCTTATGGGAAATGTTGATCTTGTTCATTGTAGCTCATCGTTCAATGCCTGTCCCGGGTAAACCTAAAAAAAGACAGCCTCACCGCCAAAGTTTTTCCGGGGCGGTGATGGACCGTTCTGATAAATACGACGCGTATTCAAAATTTCTCCGTTTTGTCAGGTAATCGACCGATCTCAGCTTCGGATGGGAAAAAATGCTGCGCCCGGGGCGGGAATTGGCTTCAAACATCCAAACTTTCCCTGAATGATCGACGCCGAGGTCAAAACCGATTTCGCCGATAAAACCTTCAATGTGCTCATTTAACACGCGGCTGACCGCCAAGGCGGCTTTTGAAAGTTTCCGCATCATGCCGACTCTCTCTCTCGGATCGCCGTATAATTCAGCTAACGTCCTGACTTCTCCGCCGGTTGCGAGATGCGTCGTGATGCTGTTTTCACCGGAAATTTTTGCCGCAATGGCCGTCACTGTCCATTTCCCCTCGGCGTTTTTATTCGTGTGCACCCTGAAATCGACGGGGCGCCCATCCAGCCGGATCAGGTCAATGCCTTGCTGAATTAAAAATGCGGACGGGTCATTGTTTTCTTTAAATGATGTCATGAAGGATGCCGCATCTGAATACTCTGCCGTCACCACCGTTTTTTCCTCATTCGTGTGTTTGACAGATAAGCCGGCATCTGTTTTTTCCACCTTGTAAATCCCCGTTCCGAGTGCGCCGTCTGCAGGTTTGATATAGACGGTGTCAAACGTGCTGCATAACGTTTCTAACGCTTCTGCATTCGGGTGCAGGACAGATTTTGGCAGAAGTGAAGCGGTGAGACTGTTTTTTTCCAGAAGCTTATGAATGTCCCATTTATTAAAGAATTGCGGATTAAACCACGGAATCTGATAGTCATTCATCAGCCTTTGTTTTGTCTGCTGTAAAAGCGGAACTTCTTCCGTTTTTCGGCTCGGGAGCCTGTCATATACGACATTCGGAAGCGGGACGGCCGTCCGTTTCCAGCTGTTTTCTTTATAAATCAGCGCTTGGACAGTGCCTTCTTCCCAGTTGATCTGATGGGCCCCGAAAACGAAACAATATCCGTTCGCCTGTTCATGAAGAGAGAGCATCTTGGAAAAGAAGGCTGTACGGTCTCTTAACGGGCGGGACGGCGATGATGTGAACCCGGCTGTGAAAACGCCGATCAGCGGTCCGATGTGCACCGTCTGGCCGTGTATGAGAAAGTCAGCCCGGCTTTTATGCGGTATCAACAGCTCCTCGAACAAATCTTCAGAAAGGAGCGCGCTTTTTTCAAGTGATTGAGAAAAGGCTACACGGCATTTGACAACCTTGGTCCCGAAGGCAGCGGATAAAAGCCCTTCCCGTTTCATGGAGGAGGGGAGAAACAGCGTATTTTTGCTTTTTTTATCGATGCCGACAATCATCCCTTTATGATTCACGCGGTAATACTCCTTTCCGGCTTTCCTGTGACTGAAGTTCGCGGAAGCGTCTCAGCGGACTCGTATACAAATCCTCTTTCGCCTCCGGAGCCACGCTTAAAATAGCTTTCCGTCCCGGCTTTGAGTTGACATCCAAAAGCCAGATGCGTCCGTCTTTGGCATAACAAATATCGAGCCCCAGCTCAAACAGCGGCCCGAACCGTTCATCAAGGAAATAAGGGACGGATTGGGTGATCGAAAAGACATCATCCAATAAAACGGCCTGCTGCTTTCTCGGAATTTCCTCAAACCATGTGTCAAACTTAATCGGTTCAGATCCTCCGGGCAAATGAGATAAAAGACCGTTCTGATAACCCCTTCTGACCGCTTTTCCGACCGTTTCCCAAACGCCTGACTCAGTTTTGCGCATGAAAATGCGGATGTCGCACGGATGCCGCTCTTTATCCTGGATATTTAAGTAGGATTGAAGCAAATAGCGGTGCTGCAGCACTTTTTTGCACCAAGACTTAAAAGACACGTGATTGGAAAATGATTTTGTTTGTTTGTTTTTTCCGATATAGTAAGTGGCCGTAATTGATTTTTTGCCTGTTTCAAGCAGGATGATGCCTCTGCCTCCCGCGCCGAAAGCGGGCTTAAGTATACATGCTTTTTCCTTGGCTAAGTATGATTGCACCTGTTCATAGCGGCTGACTTCGGCCGTTTCAGGAATATAGGGACTGATCAGATGATGCTTTTGGAGCGCATCCGTGACCGTCCATTTATCAGGAAGCCCCCGGCCGATAAATTCCGTTTTCCGATATTTTTTCAGCCATTCGACGATCGGTTTGGCTTTTTGCGCTTCAGCGGATTTTCCGTAAAAACAGCGGTCGTAAATATATTCGGGAATATCGATTTCCGTTTCGTTCCACTTTCCGCTTTGCGGGTGATAGACGAGCGCTTTCACGCGCAAAGAATCCGGAAATATATCAAACGGTGTAAAGCGGGCTAAGCGCACATTATATTGAGGCGCTCTTTCAGCCAATTCCCCGGCGTAATCTTCTTCGTGCCGGCGGGATACAGACATAAAACCGAGTGTTGTCATATTATTACTCCCCCTTTATTCAAAAAGCCGCTGATGGAACGGCCCTTCCATCCAATAAATATGCTAAGCGCATCATAAAAGATGATCTACTGTAAAGAGTACGAAACAGCATCTTGCCTTATTCCTCACAAACAACAATTCAGGTTCTTCATTTGCCCGCATGCCCGCCAGCCTCTATAATACGAATAGATATATCATCAAGAAAATAGAACATAAGATGGAGGCAGAAGAAAAGGAATGGGCATTGCAGGAACGTTTCTATTTATGATTGTGATCGGAGCCGCGATCGGCGCGGTGACGAATCATCTTGCCATTCAGATGTTATTTCGTCCGTACCGGCCGTATTACCTGTTCGGAAAACGGGTTCCGTTTACGCCGGGGCTGATCCCGAAAAGACGGGATGAATTGGCAAAACAAATGGGGCTCATGGTGACGAACCACCTTTTAACCCCGGAAGGAATAAAAAAGCGGCTTTTATCAGATACCGTTAAAAACCAGGCGCTTCTTTTCGCCGAACAATTCACGCAAAAAATGGCCGCTTCCGAGATGACGGTGCACGAAGCTTTGGCCGCCGCGGGCATCCGGAATCCGCAGGAAAAGACGGATGCCTGGATTGACCGTTTTACCGATGAAAAGCTTTCGGAACTGTACCGGAAATATGAGCACCGCGCCATAAAAGACTGGCTTCCTGATGAGCTTCAGGAAAAGCTGGATGAAAAAGTCCCGCTGGCCGCAGATTATATTCTGAAGCGGAGCATTGATTATTTTGAGAGTGAAGAAGGGAAAGACAGGCTCGGAAATATGATTGACGACTTTTTGAATTCCCGGGGGATGCTCGGCAGCATGGTGCAGATGTTCCTCGGCAATTCAAGCTTGGCAGACCGTGTGCTGCCTGAGCTGTTAAAGTTTTTGCGCAATGAGGAAACGAAAAAGCTTCTGGCTGATCTGCTTTCTCAAGAATGGGGCAAGCTCAAATCTTATACACTTTATGAGGCCGATGAAAAGTGGAATGCGAAAGATCTGCTGTTCAGCATGAAAAAGCGGGCTTTGGCCGCACTTCAAACCGCGCCCTTTTTCGAATGCCGGCTCGGTGACATCATCTCCCGTTATGAAGGTGAGATTACGGGAACGTACGCGCCGAAGCTGCTTGATGCGGCACTCGGCAGTATTGCCGCTCATTTGGAGAATGTGCTGAAACGGCTGCGTCTTGAGGAAGTGGTCAAAGAGCAGGTTGATCAGTTTCCCGTTGAACGGCTGGAGGAAATGGTGCTGTCGATTTCCAAGAGAGAATTTAAGATGATAACGTATTTAGGCGGTCTGCTCGGCGGGATAATCGGAGCAATTCAGGCTTTGTTTGTCATTCTTTTCTAAGGAAAACATACGCCGATGATGAAAGTCGCTCCGCAGTCTGTTATAGTGGAGTGGTATGTCCGAAAGGAAGAAAGGAGCGGTTACTATGGCAGTTCATTTTTATGATGCAGCATATGATCTTGAAAAAGCTTTGCGAAACAGTGATGAATACAGCCGTCTGAGAGGGCTTTATGATCAAGTAAACGCAGATGAATCCGCAAAACGCATGTTTGATAACTTCCGCAATGTACAGCTGCAGCTGCAGCAGAAACAGATGTCAGGTGAAGAAATCACTCAGGAAGAGGTAGAGCAGGCACAAAAAACGGTGGCTCTCGTACAGCAGCATGAATTGATTTCTCAGCTGATGGAAGCGGAACAGCGCATGAGCATGCTGATCGGCGAGTTAAACAAAATCATTATGAAACCTCTTGAAGAGCTTTACGGCAGCCCGGAATAAGCTCCACACCCCTCCATCTATGAAATGGAGGGGTTTTTTTATTCAACAGAAAAATCAAGCGAACCTTTTACCGTTCCGTTAATGATGACAGACAGAGTGTGAATTCCCCGATAATGCTTGCGGGTGGTTAAATCTTTAAGGGAATGGTGTTTGCTGAAGGCTTTTACGTCTCCGTTATCCATGGCGGACTCCGACATCTTAAACACCTTGCGGCTGCGGTGCCCCCTTTTCTTTACAAAATCAATCGCGTATTCAACCCTGACTTTTTGCCGGGCGGATGAGCGGATCTGAAAAGAAAAATGTATGCTTGTTCCGATGGCGGCCGTTTCCGAATTCAATGTAAAACGTTCCAATGAAATCCGGGAGGCGTCTTCAAACCCGAAAACCGCAAGCGCCTGTTTGTCTCCTCTTTTTAACAGTGTCCTGCAGGCGTGCTTCAAAATCCAGTCCGTGTGCGGACAGCTTCCGAACCGCTCGGCTGCGATCTGTGCCAGAACATCCGGATGTGTTTTGGAGATGTCATTCAGGTTATTCGCCACGCTTTTTCTGACATATAACGAGTCATCCTGCATCAAGCGGTCCAGAACAGGGAGAATCGGAGAAGGATCGTCAAGAAGAGCCGGAATGGAGATTCCCCATGGCAGGCGCGGTCTTGACCCTTCGCTGGCAAGCCTTCTGACATGTTCGTCCGGATGCTCCGTCCAGGAAAGGAACTCTTTGAACATCCGCTCCCGGTCAAGCCTGATATACGGGCGGACCGCAAATTCGGAAGTGGAAAAACGAGTGAAATACTGAAGCGCCTTCATTGATTCGTCCCAGTGATCCGTTCCGTACTGTTGGACATAATCGGGAAAAATAATCCCGGCGAGCCCTGAGAAGTGGGGAGCTGTCTCATATAAGACGTCAAGCGCCCGTATGTAATCCTTCGGCAGTGTTTCATATAAAGAGTCTGTGATCCGGCGCATCCGCTGTTTTAACGTCAGTCCGGGCCAATCTTCCTGAAACATCAGCGCCCGGCACTTGTCCCGCTCAAAAGCCGGATACGCCGATTTGATTCTGTTCAGAAGTGCTTCTGCAAATTCTTCGTTATAAATATCTTTTAATAGAGACATGACAGTCACCGCTTTTTTTCTTTTATTATATGAGAATGTATGTTCTCTTTCAACTTTATCATACATTCAGCATAGATATTTCCTCTGATTTTTTTAGTTAAAAAAACCCTTGTTTTTTAACAATATAATTGAGATAATAACTCTGAAAGCGCCTACACTTACAGATGATCTAAGGATACGGTCGCCTATACTGCCTGGTATGTTAAGGGGTAGCAACAGAGAGTAAGTGAAACGAGCGCATCAACGGTCAAATAAGGGGTTCCTGATATATTTCGTAAATAGAAATACACATTGGGGAGAAGGCAGCAAATCGATCGTATCCCAACAAAACGACAGTTCAAAGTCTGCTTGAGGCAGGCTTTTTTGCTGCGGAGAAAAGGTTGTTCTAAACAAAGAGACAGGGTCATATCCTAATGACAAGTACAGTCATCAAGGAGGGGGACTTCTCTGTGTCAAAACAAATGCTGGCGTTAAATATAGACGGAGCGCTTCTTCGCTCCAACGGCAAACTTCATCAGACGACAAAGGATGCCATCGAATACGTCAAGAAAAAAGGAATTTACGTCACACTGGTCACAAACCGCCATTTTCGCTCCGCTCAAAAAGTGGCGAAAATATTAAAGCTGAATGCGAAATTGATTACCCACAGCGGCGCATACATTTCTGAAAAAATAGATGAGCCGTTTTTTGAAAAGAAAATATCAGAAGATCATACGTTTAATATTGTTCAGGTGCTGGAAAGCTATCCATGCAATATCCGGCTTCTTCACGAAAAATATTCGATCGGAAACAAGAAGAAAGTGAACTCCAATCTGGTCGGGAAAACGATGATTCATCCGTCTGACCCGATTTTTTATCCGGTGCAGTTTGTCGAATCATTAAGTGACCTGCTCCTTGATGAGCCGGTTTCAGCGCCCGTCATTGAAGTGCATGCCGAAGATGGCCTGCAGGCTGATATAACGGATACGATAATGAAAGCATTCCCGGCCGTCGATGTGATCCGCGTCAACGGAGAAAAACTGAACATCGTGCCTAAAGGGGTTTCAAAAGAAAGCGGACTTTCGATGGTCGCCGCTGATCTCGGGCTTTCAATGGAAGAGGTTGTAGCTATCGGCCATCAGGAAGATGATCTGCCGATGATCGAGCTGGCCGGTCTCGGCGTCGCGATGGGGAATGCCTCAAATGAATTAAAAAGAAAAGCGGACTGGGTGACAAGGTCAAATGATGAACAGGGAGTCGCCTATATGATTAAGGAATATTTCCGCATGCAGCACCGCAAAGGCTTTCTCGATAAGTTCCATATGAAACGGCCGTAATCAAGAGCCGCAGACGCGAAACGCCGGTCTGCGGCTTTTTCGCGGATTGATTTTAGCCTGTTCTTTCTGTACACTAAAGAAAGTTTTGAATCTGAAAAATAAGGTGATCACATTGCAAATAAAAATAGACGGCATCACGGATGAGAGGCTGCATCGTCCGCTGCAAAACATCGCGAATTTATTTTTTGAAGAGTGTGTTCTTGCGTACGGCGAAACGGAGGAACCCTCTGATCTCGTCATCTCACTTGCCATTTCTCAAGATGCAGACAGCGTGTCGGTATCCGGAGAAATCAAAGGAACCGGCGAAAAGGAACATCATACGAAACCGCTTCTTGCCGGATGGAGCGAAAAAGAAGTATTTAAACAGGTGAAAAATACGCTGTCATATGTCTACTTAAATCTTCTTCAATCGCATACGGGCATGACACAAAAATGGGGAATCTTAACCGGCATCAGGCCTACTAAACTTCTTCATAAAAAGCTGCAGAGCGGCCTGACAAAAGAAGAGGCGCATGCCGATCTGAAAAAAGATTATCTGATCCATGATGAAAAAATCAATCTGATGCAGGAGATCGTCGACCGCCAGCTCGCTGCGGTTCCCGATCTGTACCGGGTCAAAGATGAAGTCAGCATATATATCGGCATCCCGTTCTGCCCGACAAAATGCGCCTACTGCACGTTTCCGGCTTATGCCATTCAAGGACAGGCGGGAAGAGTCGGCTCCTTTTTATGGGGGCTTCACTATGAAATGCAGAAAATCGGAGAATGGCTGAAGCGGCATGATATCAAAGTGACGACCATTTATTTCGGCGGCGGCACGCCGACAAGCATTACCGCTGAAGAAATGGATCTTTTATATGAAGAAATGGTCCGCTCTTTCCCGGATGTCGCGAATATCAGGGAGATTACCGTTGAAGCGGGCCGTCCCGACACGATTACGGAGGAGAAGCTGGCCGTTTTAAATAAGTATAAGATTGACAGAATCAGCATCAACCCGCAATCTTATGAAAACGAAACGCTTAAGGCCATCGGCAGACATCATACAGTTGAAGAAACCATCGAAAAATACCATCTTTCCCGCAAACACGGCATGAACAACATCAACATGGACCTGATCATCGGCCTGCCGGGAGAAGGGACGGCTGAGTTCAGGCACAGTCTTGAGGAAACGGAAAAGCTGATGCCTGAATCTTTGACCGTTCATACGCTTTCTTTTAAACGGGCGTCAGAAATGACGAGAAACAAGCATAAGTATAAAGTTGCCGACAGACAGGAAGTGTCCCGCATGATGGATGACGCCGTCCGCTGGACAAAAGAGCACGGCTATACGCCGTACTACTTGTACCGGCAGAAAAACATTCTCGGAAACCTTGAAAATGTCGGCTACTCCTTCCCTGGTCAGGAAAGCATCTACAACATTATGATTATGGAAGAAGTGCAGACGATTATCGGTATCGGCTGCGGCGCGGCAAGCAAATTCATTCATCCGGAAACCGGAAAAATCACGCACTTCGCCAATCCGAAAGATCCGAAATCATATAATGACCGATTCGAGCATTATACAGAAGAGAAAATCAAATACTTAGATGAGATGTTCGTCAAATCTGCATTATAATATCAAAAACGGCACGGAATCAGCGTGCCGTTTTTTTATGTTTAACCGTCTGCAAAAACGGGAAAAGACCATCAGACTGTTATTCGCAAGAGGTGCATAATATGTATGATGTCATAGGAGCGGGAATCGGGCCGTTTAATTTAGGGCTTGCCGCATTGTTAGAGGATATACCCGGAACAGACGCTCTTTTTTTCGATAAAAAGAAAGAATTTGCGTGGCATCCCGGTCTATTAATTAAAGGGACGGATTTACAGGTGGCGTTTCTGGCGGACTTGGTCACGCTCGCCGATCCGAAAAGCCGCTACACGTTTTTAAACTTTCTCCATGAACATGACCGGCTGTACCGGTTTTATACGTTTAATGAATTTGATATTCCGAGACGGGAATTTAACGACTATTTGAGCTGGGCGGCTTCAGAAATCAAATCATGCCGTTTCGGCTCAGAGGTAATCGGCGTGAAAAATGCCGGCGGACATTATGACGTCAGCGTCAAGAACATTGAGGACGGAAGCATCAGTGTCTATCAAACGAAGCATTTCGTCATGGGGACGGGGTCTGAACCGCTTATTCCCGCAGAGATTGCTGCCGAAGCGCGTCAGGACACGATGGTCAGCACGGAATATTTGTTTCGGAAAGACGAGCTCGCCGGCGCCGAATCAATTACAGTGGTCGGCTCCGGACAGAGCGCCGCGGAGATCTTTTCTGACTTATTGCACGATGAACAATACCGCCGCAGCCGGCTGCAATGGGTGACACGCTCCGCCGGATTCCGAGAATTGGAAACCGCCAAGCTCGGACAGGAAATGTTTACACCTGATTATGTGGAATATTTTAACCGCCTGCCTTTTAAAGAACGGCTGAACACGCTCCCTGAGCTGGACGGACTGCGCCACGGCATTGATTCTGACACACTTGCCGCCATTTACGATGCCCTGTATCACAGATCGATCAGCGGAGGTTCGCCTGACGTATATATTCAGCCGATGGCGGAGCTTAAAAAAATTGAAAAGCAAAACGGGCGCTGCGTACTGAGCTTTCATCAATGGCAGATGGATGAAACCTTTACGGCCGATTCAGAAAAAGTGATTTTGGCGACCGGCTTTAAACCTCATATTCCGGAATGGTTTACGGCAATTGCCCCCGATATCGAATGGGAGGATGAGAAACGGTTTAAAGTGACGGCCGATTCCCGTCTTGTCTTTAAGGACGACAGGCGGCATCATTTTTTCACATTAACGAATCTTGATCATGCTCACGGAACGGGCGCTACGAATTTGAAGCTGTCTGTTTACAGAAACCAAAAAATCATCAATACCATTCTGGGAAAAGAGCATTTCTCCATTAATAAAAAAACGGCTTTTCAGCAATTTCTTCCCGCTCAAAAAAACTGACCCCTTATGAAGAGGTCAGTTTTTTTTATGATTTCTGCGGCTTCTTTTCAGGCGTCTTCCATTTGAACACGCTGTTCAACAGGAGATATATCCGCTTCGATTCTTTCGTGAGCAAAGGGCCGAAGATGGCCAGTATCAAAACATATAAGGCGGCGAAAGGTTTAAGTGAAGCGGACAGGCCGCCGGCGATGCCGAGATTTGCGACGATAATGGAGAATTCGCCGCGTGACACAATGGTCAGCCCGATATTGGACGATGCTTTATGAGAAAGCCCCGCCCGGCGCCCGGCGATCATGCCGGCGATAAAGTTTCCGGCAATCGTCAGCAGAACGGCGCCGAGGGCAAGCCATACCGCATCTCCGAGTGAAAACGGATCAATGCTGAGACCGAAGCTGAAGAAAAACATGGCCCCGAAAAAGTCACGGAACGGCACGACAAGATGCTCAATCCTGTCAGAATGGGCCGTCTCCGAAAACACGAGTCCGAGCAAGAGCGCGCCGATCGCTTCAGCGACATGAATCGTTTCGGAAAAGCCGGCAATGAAAAAGAGCGCGGCGAAAATGACGATGACAAATACCTCGTTTGAACGGATATCAAGCAGCTTGTTCAGCAGAGGCGGCAATTTTCGAGCGGCAATGAAAAACAGCAGCATATATCCGAAAGCGATCACGATTGACATCAGCGCGCCTCCGACAGACGTCGCGTCTCCCAGAACAAGCCCGGAAACGACGGATAAGTAAACCGCCAGAAAGATATCCTCAAACATAATGATGCCGAGAATCAGCTCCGTTTCCGGATTGGCCGTGCGCTTTAAGTCGACAAGCACCTTTGCGACAATGGCGCTTGATGATATCGTGATGACGCCCGCCAATACAAGCACTTCCAAAAAGGAAAAGCCTGTGATAAAGCCGTATATCAGCCCTAAACTGAAATTAATCAGAATATAAATCGTTCCGCCGGCGGCGATTGAACGTCCGGATTTGACTAATTTTCCGACCGAGAATTCAAGCCCGAGGTAAAAGAGGAGGAACAGGACGCCCATCCGTCCGAAAAATTCAATCACTTCCCGGCTTTCGATAAACGTCAGGTCAATGATGCCCGCTTGGGGCGCGTGCGGCCCGACGAGCATTCCTAAAATGATCAGGAAGGGGATGATCGAGAATTTAATTTTATTGGCGATGACACTCGCAATGGCTACAAGAACTAACGCCGTACCGACTTCAAATACGAGATGGTCCATAAACAGATCACACTCCGTCTCTGGAGAGGAAGTCTTGGATCAGCTTTTTCAGATGCTTTCTTTCACCTGAGAGGACGAGTGTATCGTTTGCTTCAAGGAGCGAATCAGCGCCCGGGTTTAAAAGCTTTTTCTGGTTATGCTTAATGATGGCGATGACCGTCACGTCATAGTTCTGACGCACATCCAGTTCGCCGAGCGTCCGCCCTGCCGCTTTTGCCCCTTTTTCAACTTTAAACCATTCGATAATCAGATCGTTGAACGCCATTTCAATCGATTCAAGCGCCTGCGGTTTATACACCATACCGCCGATAATCGCGGCAATCTGTCTTGCTTCCGCATCATCAAGTGAAATGCTTGCCAGAAGCTCATCAGGGTCGCGGTCATCAAATCTGTAAATTTCCCGCCTGCCGTCATCATGAATGATGATCGTCATTTTTTCATGATTTCTCGTTTCGATTTCGAATTTTTTCCCGATGCCGGGCAGATCGTTTTCTTTAATATTCATAAAAAATCCCTCCGGAATATACTGTTTTTACATCGTAAATACAGATTGGCAATGAGAAATTGTCTGATGCCGGAGGTAATTTGACTGGTATTGTATCGGAATGGCGCATGTCCTTTCCATTGTGGAATCAATGAATTGATCAAGAGGTTTGACAGATAACAGGGAGATCATCCGGGATAACGCACCGTATCCTTTTGACAGGCCTTGCGGAGCGGTTTTGGTGTGAACCGGCGTCTTTGCCGAATCCGTTTCCTGCGGGTAAACCGAAATTTGTACATGGCTGTCTGTTTCTGTCACCAATTGGGAAGGAAGAGCGACATCCGAAGGGGGGAACAGCACCATAAAAAAGCTCAGTAACAAGCTGAGTATCACATATTTCATTATCGGCGTTTTTCCCCCCTTTTGTTTTGTATATCAATTTCACTATATAAAAATGTATGTTCAGTTTCAAATGATATGCATTTTTCGGTATCTATTGACCTTGAAAAATAAAGGAATTTCGCTTCGGCGGAAGGAATATATCATTTGAACAAAATATGTAAGCGGATTCAAGGAGGATGTAAACATGCAGTATATTCGCTATGAAGAAAAGGGAAAGATCGCAGAGATTGTGCTGAACCGGCCTGACAGTTACAATGCGCTGAATGAACAAATGCTCCGGGAATTGGAAAACGCATGCGTGATGGCAGCCGACAGCGAAGCGCTTATCGTCCTCTTGCGGGGGGAAGGCCGGGGATTTTCCGCGGGCGGTGATATCCAGATGATGACGTCTGATCATGATTCAGGAGAATATGAACGGCTCATGAAAATGATCGAATCCATTACGCTGACGCTCTATGATATGAAAAAAATTGTGATAGCCGCCATCCACGGAGCCGCGGCGGGGCTCGGGCTGAGTTTCGCGCTGTGCGCCGATGTGGTGCTCGCTGAAGAAAACGCCCGCCTCGCGATGAATTTCATCGGCATCGGATTGGTTCCCGATGGAGGAGGCCATTATTTATTAATGAGACGCGTCGGTGAGATCGAAGCGAAAAAACTGATTTGGAGCGGTGAAAAATTACCGGCTGAAAAAGCGGTGCGGCTCAAGCTTGCCGACGGGCTGTTCAGCGGCGGCCCTGCGGAGGGGGCACAACCGTATATCGACCGATTGCTGCATGCGCCGCTGTCAGCGATGATTGAAACGAAGGCTATTTATCAGAGCCTCCATATCAGCCGGTTAAAAGATGTTTTGTCTCTTGAACGAAAGGCCCAGGAAAATATGAGAAAAACGGATGATCATAAAGAGGGCATCCGCGCCTTTTTAGAAAAACGGACGCCGCAATTTAACCGATAAAATACAGAAGCCGGAAAGCTTCTGTTATCTGTGGAATAAAATCAGCTTTCCGGCTTCATTTACCAAGCGATGAGTACTGTTCTCAAGCTTTTTTTCCTTCAATAAAGCCTCTCCGGCGGCCTTCGCCTCCGCCTCATTATCCGCTTCGATCCGTTCATTCAGCAGCGTTTCTCCCGACGCATGGAATGCGGTCAATACATATTGTCCCATCATGTCACCCCCTTTATAGAATGATATTCTGATAAAGAATTTAAAATCCTCCATTAATTTTTACCCATTATTAGTATATAATGGGTCAAGGAAGGAGTTGGATTCGTGCTTACAATTGAAAACGTAACGAAAACATTCGGCAGCTTTACCGCTGTTGACAATTTGAACCTGCAAATACCTGAAAGGGAAATGTTCGGGCTGCTCGGCGCAAACGGCGCGGGAAAAACGACGACCTTTCGGATGATTTTAGGTCTTTTAAGCCTGACTGACGGGCATATCACCTGGAAAGGGCAGCCGGTCAATTATTCCATCAGTGAAAAAATCGGCTATCTCCCGGAAGAGCGGGGGCTGTATCCGAAAGTGAAGGTGAGTGACCAGCTTGTCTATCTGGCGAGATTAAAAGGAATGGGCAAAAAAGAGGCGGAAAAAGAGCTCATGACATGGCTCGAGCGGTTCGGCATTACAGATTACAAGAATAAGAAAGTCGAAGAGCTGTCGAAAGGAAACCAGCAGAAAATCCAATTCATTTCGGCCGTCCTGCATAAGCCTGAACTGCTGATTCTCGATGAACCTTTCAGCGGTCTTGATCCGGTGAATGTCGAGCTGCTGAAAGAAGCGGTTATTTCTTTGAAAAACAGCGGCGTTTCCATCGTTTTTTCAAGCCACCGAATGGAGCATGTGGAAGAACTTTGCGAGAATTTGTGCATTCTCCAGAAGGGAAAACCCGTCGTTCAAGGCAATCTGAAAGACATTAAGCGGTCTTTCGGCAAAAAAAATGTCACCGTTCATTCAGATGATGACCTCAGCTTTTTAAAAACGCATGAAGGCGTCGTGAAATGGAAGGAAACAAATGACGGAATCAGACTGCAGGTCGCGAATGAACCGGTTTCTCAGGATATTTTCCGGGCGCTGCAAGGGAAAGGTTTTATACGGAAGTTTGAATTGGAAGAGCCGTCACTGCATGATATTTTTATAGAAAAGGTGGGGGCCGTTTATGAATAAATTTTGGATTATGCTGTTTCATACATATAAAAACAAAATCGCGACAAAGTCATTCATTATTTCGACCGCCATTACCGTTTTATTAGTATTAGCGGTGACCAATCTGCAATCGATTATATCCGTGTTTCAATCGGATGACGGCAAGCAGCAAATTGCGGTGATTGATGAAACGGGCGGGCTGTACCCGGCGTTTGCAAAACAGCTTAAAGCGGCGGATACAGACAATGATCTGCAGGCAATGGAGACGAAGGAGTCCGAAAAAGATGCCGTAAAGCGTGTCAAAGACGGTGAATGGGACGGACTGTTTATCATCAGACAAGATCAAAAAGGAACGATAACAGGAGCATACAAAGCGCTGACCATTTCTGATGAATCAGCGTATAAACTGCTCAAGCAGGCTTTAACCCAGACAAAAACCGCTGTCGAAACCGCCAAGCTCGGCATTTCGGCAGAAAAAGTCAGCAGCCTCTACACTCCGCCGGAAGTCAGCAAAGACGCGCTGGAAAAAGGGGCGAAATCTGAGGAAGAGCTCGGTCAGGTAATGGGGCTTGTCTACATCATGCTGTTTGTCATCTACTTCTCAGTTATCATGTACGCAAGCATGATTGCGATGGAAGTGGCGACGGAAAAATCGTCCCGCGTCATGGAAATTTTAATTTCAAGCATGCCGCCGATTCAGCAGATGTTTGCCAAACTGTTCGGTATCGCGCTCGTGGGGATCACACAGTTTGCGGTGCTGATTGCGGCTGGTTATCTCTCACTGAAGCTGAACCCTCAAAATGATGCGTCGTCGCCGATCAGTGCATTTCTCAATTTTAAGGATGTTCCCGTCTCGACGATAGTCTATGCTGTCATTTTCTATTTGCTCGGCTATTTTCTTTACGCGACGCTTGCCGCGTTTCTCGGCAGTGTTGTCAGCCGGATAGAGGACGTACAGCAGACGATTCAGCCGATGGTTTTTTTAGTCGTGGCAGGTTTTATGATCGCCATGTTCGGCATCGGCAATCCTGACGCCGGTTTTATTACCGTTACCTCTTACATTCCGTTTTTCACGCCGATGATTATGTTTTTACGCGTCGGGATGCTCGATATCCCGTTTTGGCAGGCTGCGGCCGGAATCGCCCTGACACTGCTCACTATCGTGATCTTTGCAGCGGTCGGCGCGAAAATTTACAAAGGCGGCGTTTTGATTTACGGAAACGCCAGCGGATTCAAAGCGATCAAACAAGCGCTGCGCATCTCCAAAAAATAAGTGAAACAGCCCGGAACAGCCGGGCTGTTTTTTTATTTTACAGAACGTGCATTCGTATAAAAACGGTGCTAAAATAAGGGTAATTCAATTTGCAGAAAGGGGAGGGCGAGATGGCTGATCTGACGTTTATTCATGCCGCTGACCTGCATCTGGACAGCCCGTTTTACGGCATTTCGAATCTGCCTGAACCGGTATATGCGCGTATTAAAGAAAGCACATTTCACAGCGTCCGCCGACTGACGGACGGGGCACTCCGGGAGCAGGCAGATTTCGTGCTGCTTTCGGGGGATCTGTTTGACGAAGCCAACAGAAGTTTAAAAGCCCAGCTGTTTTTGAGAAAACAGTTTACGAGATTACAGGAAGCGGATATCCAAGTGTTCGTCATATTCGGCAACCATGATCATTTGGGCGGTAAGTGGTCGCCGATTGAATGGCCGGAAAATGTACATATCTTCACCTCGGATACACCGGAGGAAAAATCTTTCTTTAAAAACGGAGAGCTTGCGGCAAGCATATACGGATGCAGCTATCAGGAAAGAAGCGTAACGGTCAATCAGGCGGCCCGTTACCGGAAAATGACCGGCGCGCCTTATCATATCGGCATGCTCCACGGCATGTTATCAGGAGCGGAAGGGCATGACCCGTACTGCCCGTTTACGAAAGAAGACCTTGAAAAAAGCGGCATGGATTACTGGGCGCTCGGACACATTCATAAACGGCAGGTTCTGTCCGCCCAGCATCCCGCCGCCATTTACCCGGGGAATATTCAAGCCCGGCATTTAAAAGAAACCGGGCCTAAGGGATATTATCTCGTCCGGGCGGCAAACGGTGAGATGTCTTGGGAATTCAAAGAAGCGCATGATGTGTTATGGGAGGAAATTGATCTGGATATCTCCGGAGCTGAACATATGACTTCACTTCTGAAAGCCGCATCGGATACATTCTCCGGCTTGCGCGCGGCGGGCCGCCCGGCATGTGTCAGGCTGGTGCTTCGCGGCGCGGCGCCCCGCTTTTGGACGGAGGCGCCCGCAGGTATCGCGGAGGAGCTTCTTTCCGCTTTACAGGAGGAAGAGGCCGAAGAGGAATGTTTCGTCTGGCCGCTTGCGCTTGAGGATCGGACGGATGAAACAGACACCGTGCCGCCCGATCCGTTTTTTAAAGGGCTCCTTCAGGACATAGAACAATGCGCAGACATGAGCGGTGTATTTGAAGCCCTTGAGCGTCATCCCGTATACCGGCGTCAGATGGCTTCATTTACAGATGAAGAGATACTGGATATTAAGCGGCAGGCTCAAGCCGTTTTAAGACGCCAGATGAAGGAGCTTCAGAGATGAAAATAACGGCGATGCATATTTACCAATACGGAAAATTTTCCGACCGAAGTTTTCAGCTGTCAGATTCTCCCGTGCAAGTGATCTACGGGTTAAATGAAGCGGGCAAAACGACATTGATGTCCTTTATCAAAAGCGTGCTGTTCGGTTTTCCGAAATCAAAAAAATACGAACCGAAAAACGGCGGGGTTTACGGCGGCACTGTGGAATTGAAGCATGGCGATCACGGCGCTGTCAAAATCGAACGGACAAAAGGCGCTGCCGAAAAAGTCAGAGTGTATACGGCTTCAGGCGAAATCAAGGACGGAGAATGGCTCAAACAGCTTCTCTCCGATACAGACCGGGCGCTGTACGAAGCGATCTATTCGTTCGATGTATTCGGACTGCAGGAGATTCAAGCTTTTAACCGGGACAAAATCGGCGAGTTTCTCCTGTATTCGAGCTTATTCGGGTCGGAAGCGGCGGCAAAGCTTGACGGGCGACTGGCAAAAGAACTTGACAGGATGTATAAGCCGAACGGGCGGAACCCCCGCTTAAATCAGGAGTTGGATACATTAAAGCGGCTCAGCGCCCAGCTGAAACAGGCGGAAGCTGCGGAAGCGGGCTATCACAGCCTTCTGGAAGAGAAAAAAAGCGCCGGCGGCCGTTTGCAGGATGCCGAAGCACGATTGAAAGACATAACTGAAGAAATCAAAACAGTAAAATCGGCGATAGAAGCAAAGCCGCTCGCAGACAAAAAAACAGCCTTGGAAAGCGAACTTTCTTCTTATCCGGTAGCATTGAAGCAATTCCCGAAGGACGGAATGCATCAGCTTGAAAAATACGAATCGCATCTCCATCCGAAAGCGGCCCGTCTTGAGGGGCTTCGGGCAAAAGCGGCTGAACTCAGGCGGCAGGCTGATCTGCTCGCTCCAAATGAGGACTTGCTGCAAAAAGAGCGGCAGCTGCAGGAGCTTTCCGGCGAGCAGCATATGTACGAATCGCGCGGCGAACAGCTTGCCGCCATCCAATCACAGATCCGGCAGACATCTGCCCGCGTTTCGTCAGGATTGCAGCAGCTCGGAAGACATGAGGAGGACGGCATTCTTTCACTGAACACCGATTATGAATATGAATGGCGGCTGCAGGAAGCCGTGCAGAGCGCCGGACAGGCAAGAGAAAGAAAGACACAGCTTGATGCGATTTTCGAACAAGCGCGGCTGGAGCTGGAAGAAGCCGAACGAAAACATGCCTTGACGGCAGAAAACATTTTGGACCCCGCTGTCAGGAAAGAAAAAGAAGCCGCTTTACAATCATATAAGCAAACGGCTGATACAGAAGGAAACGAATGGCAGGCACATGTTCAGCATCTGGAAAAACAGCGCGCCAAACAAAAAAAGCTCTTTCTCGGTGCGGGCATTCTGTTCATTGCGATTTTCGCTATGTTAAAGGAATGGCTGCCCGCCGCCCTTTTTACCGGCGCTCTGCTGCTGTATATGCTGTCCGGCATGCAAAAACCGCTGCCGTCAGAAAGAGGAGGGCCCGGACACAAGAAAAAGAAGCCGGCGATCTCTAAAGAAGCGGCTGATCTTCTGCAGGAAGAGCTTTGGCGTGACGGCCGGCACCGGCAGCAGCTGATTGCGGATCAAGCCGTGCTTGAACAGAAAGAAGCGGCATATGAAAGAGTCATCCGCCAATATGAAGAATGGGAGGCCGAAATGGCGCCGTCTGAAAAACAGGCGGAACTTTTTATGAAGGAACTGGGGTTTTCAGGAAGTCCTTCCCATCTTCTTGACGCATATCATGTGATGAAAGATGTCAAAAAAGAAATCCTTAACAAGCATGAGCTGACCATTGAAGCGGGCAGGCTGCAAAAGCTGCAAAGAGCATTTGAGGACCGGGTCAAAAAGCTGAGTCCTTCAGACGGAAGGGAGCTGTCCGTAAAAGAAAGACTGCACGTTTTGCTGGCGCAGGCGGAACGGGCCCGTGAGGAAGCAAAACGAAAACAGGCGCTCGAAACGGATCTGCTGCATGCACAAGAGCAAATGCGTGAATTAAATGAAGAAGTTCATTACTACGAACAGCAGGTCAAACAGCTTTTCATGGCGGCAGGCGCAAAAAACCGCGAACACTTTTGTGAACTCGCCAGGCTGACTGAAAGCCGCCGGGAAACAGAGCGGCAGCTGCGCGAAATCAAAACGCACTTGTCCGGCATAGGCGGAAAACAGCTGGAGCCGTACATGAGCCGCACAGTGTCCGAACTTGAACATACAGTCGTTCAGAAGGAAACAGAGAAAAAAACGCTTGAGGAAAAAAGCGCCCAGCTCCGTGAGCAAACCGCTTTATTAACGGTGAAGCAAGAGCAGCTGGAGTCCTCGGGGCTTGTATCCGATTTAAAACAGCAGACAGAAATGCAGAAGGAGCGCGTGAAAAAAACCGCTAAAGAGTGGGCCGCATTACAGACGGTCAGACACATTATCAGGGAAAAAATGGAGCGGCATAAAAAAGTGACGCTTCCCCGTCTGTTAGAAACCGCCGGTGCATTATACGGACCGCTTACGGACGGACGCTATCACAAATTGTATTTTTCCGAGGCTGATGATTCCATTATGGTTATGCGGAAAGACGGAACGGTGTTTTCTGCAGGCGAACTGTCACAGGCGGCATGCGAGCAGCTTTATGCGGCGATTCGTTTTGCCCTTGCGTCAGAGAGGGAATCTGCGGTATCACTGCCGTTTTTACTTGATGACAGTTTTGTCCATTTTGACAGGCAGCGGCTGCAGCGGCTGTTTGATGTGCTGAATCAGCTTTCAGAAGGCGGGCGGCAGATACTTTATTTCACCTGCCATGAGCATGTCAGCCGGTCTTTTCACAGCGGACAAGTCATGCGGCTCCTGTCATAAAAGAGTTTATTTTCAAAAAAGAGGTATGTGCTATACTGGTATTATGTAAGATATGGAGGGAGCTTTTAATAGAATGGCAAAAGGTATTATGCTGCACGAGGTCGGCGAGCAGGTCGATCAATACTTTCTGATTAAATCTTCGACTAAGGGAATCGCAAGCAACGGAAAACCATTCCTGACGTTAATGCTGCAGGACCAATCGGGAGATATCGAAGCGAAGCTGTGGGATGCCAAGCCGACTGATGAAGTAACGTACGCGGCGCAGACGATCGTGAAGGTGATCGGAGATGTCCATCACTATCGCGGACGAAACCAGCTTAAGCTGAGAAACATCCGGCCGGCCGGCGAGAACGAAAATGTCAGCATTGATGATTTTCTGGAAACGGCGCCGATTCCGAAAAACGAAATGATGGAAACCGTCACTCAATACATTTTTGAAATGAAAAATCCAAACATCCAGCGGATCACGAGACATCTGGTCAAAAAATATGCGGCTGAGTTTATGGATTACCCGGCGGCGGCTAAAAACCACCATGAGTTCGTTTCAGGGCTTGCGTATCATGTAGTATCCATGCTGAACCTGGCAAAAGCGATTGCCGATCTGTATCCGTCTCTTGACCGGGATTTACTGTATGCCGGAGTCATTCTGCATGACCTCGGCAAAGTAAAAGAGCTTTCAGGCCCTGTTTCCACCACGTACACTGTGGAAGGGAATCTGCTCGGACACATTTCAATCATGGTGACAGAGCTTTCAAAAGCAGCCGAAGAGCTTCAGATTGACGCTGAAGAAGTGCTGATTCTGAAGCATTTGATTTTAAGCCATCACGGAAAAGCGGAATGGGGAAGCCCGAAACCGCCGATGGTGAAAGAAGCGGAAATTCTTCACTACATTGACAATCTGGATGCAAAAATGATCATGATGGACAGAGCGCTGGAACGGGTGAAGCCGGGCGAATACACAGAGCGTGTATTTGCGCTTGAAAACCGTTCTTTCTACAAACCGACGTTCCATCAATAAGAAAAAAAGGCCGATCCTTTACGATCGGTCTTTTTTACGTTCAGCTCTCATAACTTGTCTTTATCAAGCATAGCTTAGAATAAAGACTCTGGGTGAAAAAGGGAGGAAACCGACGTGCTATTTTTTCCTTGGTGGGTATACCTTTGCATTATCGGAATTATTTTCAGCGCTTATAAGCTTTTCACAACAGCTAAAGAAGAGGAAAAGCTTGACCAGTCGTTTATTGAAAAAGAAGGAAGGGTGTATATTGAACGGATGGAACAGGAACGCGAGCGCCGTATGGCGGCGCCCGCAAGTGAAAACGGGGATGCGGAAGAAAACTCCAATCATTCCATCGCATAAAAAAACTGTGCGGCTCGCCGAGAGCCCGCACAGTTTTTTTATTTAGATTCAGAAGAAGTTGAGGTGTTAAACGTGTCTTTTAAGTCTTTGTCTTCCACTTTTACGTCAGCTTTTTTCATGACTTTTTGAATTGCCGCCTGTACAGCTGAGTTGTCGTTTAATTTCTGCTTAAGAACTTCTTCTTTCAGTTCTTTTTTCATGTCATCATATTTGCCGCGTTCTTCTGTCTTTTTGATGATATGATAACCGAATTTTGTTTTGACCGGATCGCTGACTTGTCCGACTTTCAGGCCGAATGCAGCTTTGCTGAATGTTTCATCCATTGACTTTTTATCGAACCAGCCAAGGTCGCCGCCGTTGTCTTTTGAGCTGTCAGTTGAATATTCTTTCGCAAGCGTTTCAAACTTCTCGCCTTTTTTCAGCTTTTTCTCCACTTCGTCAGCTGTCTTTTTGTCAGCGACAAGGATGTGGCTCGCGCGGATTTTACCTTTTAAGCCGTCGTAATATTCTTTCGTATCGGAGTCAGTCACTTTGATGTTGTCTTTCGCCGCTTTTTGTGCAAGCAGTTCGTACTTCACCTGATCTTTCAGGTAATCTTCGCCGTACTGCTGTTTAAGGGCGCTGTACTGATCGCCGAGCTGCGTTTTGTACTCTTTCAGCTTGGTATCGATTTCTTTATCCGATACTTTGTATTTTTTTGCTAATACTTTTTCTTGTACGAGCTGTGTCAGCACACTTGCGCCCGCGGTTTTTTTCATGTTCGTGTAGAGCTCGCCTTTTGTTACATTTCCGGCATCCGTCTTGGCAATCACGTCGTTGTCGCCGCTGCTGCAAGCGCTGAGAGCCAGGACGCTCGTTGCCGTAATAGCTGCTATCGCGATTTTCTTCATTCCTTTAAACACTCCTAATCATCCAAATTAAATTGCATATGCGTATCATAACATATTGTGGCTTTCTGTAAAAAGATTTTAAATAAAGGGCATTCGTCTAGTCAAACTTTTTCCTGATACATACAAATATATTGATCATGAAAAGGAGGTAATGAACCATGGGCGGAGGATATTCAAACGGTTTCGCACTGCTCGTAGTACTGTTCATATTGCTTATCATCGTAGGTGCAGCTTACATTTGTTAAGCGAAACGGATCGCTTTTTCTAAAAGCGGTCCGTTTTCTTACCCGGGCGCCTAATCGTTTCAGAAGTAAATTGCATATGATGTAATTGGAAAAATAAAACGTTTTGTAGGAGGTGCTTTTGGAGATGGGTGAAGTATTTGCAGGCGGTTTTGCATTATTGGTTGTTCTGTTCATCTTATTGATCATCATCGGCGCTTCTTGGCTTTATTAAGAAAAAAATATGGCTGTCGGGGGTCAGACCTCCGTCAGCCATATTTTTTTGCCTGTTTACACAGTAAAGGAGATCTCGACGAATGAAGAGATCAGTAAAATTAAAATAGATACATTAATAAAACGGAATACCTTATCCTGCCGGTCTTCAGGAATCTCTCTGACAAGGCATAATGTATTTGTGAGCCTGTTTATGAAATAAAGAATAAACAGGGCAGCCACGATAAAATAGAATAAAATGATGGGAGATTCCCCCTCTCTCTGAACTGCTCCCATATTACATTACCAAATATTTATTAAAAAAGATAGAATGTAACCTGAAAAATCAGCGGGACATCAAGACTCCGGCACTTTTTTTACTAAAATATCAAAACCGTCGGATTCCTGGTCAATCAGACATGATTTGGGCGCTTTGACCAGATGCAGGGCAAACAGAAGATCAGGCAGGCAATACCCCGCATGAATGCTCGAAATCATATAAAAGTAATGAGCGTGTCTCGGAAATGCCAGTCCGGCATAAAACAATAACGGCGTAATGAATAAAAACGGGCTGATCGTTGAAATCAGCATCGTCGTTTTCGGTATGCCTTTCCATGTCGGCATCCGTAAGAAGTACATTTTCATTTCCTTTTTTCTTTTTTTACAGATCATCGGCAGGACATGTATGACTTTATGTACAAATAAAGTAACAACGAGCAGAACACAAAAAGCAAACACGTGCCCGTCACTTAAACTGATATTCGGACGCAGCAGCCCGAATGCCAAGAAGTTGCATATAAAAAACAGGATCATAAAACCTACAGCAGTCAATAATAAACGAACCGCACCATAATCTTTGATCAGATTAATGGTTTTCCAGCAATTCATCAGAGTCATCCTTCCGTACAAAGATGGAATACAATCTCAAAATAATTTACTCTCTTCAGGAGAAAAAATCAATCCTTTTTTAAAGAAAAAAATAAACCTGGAAAGAGAAGAACAGAAGAGCTCGGTGAAACATGGAAATGTACGGTTTAACCTTTCTTCTCCATTCATTATCAGCTAAAATAAGATTAAAGATAGAAAGAAGTGAAACGGATGGATTCAATGGATCAGCGTATCGGGCGTTTAGAATATTACATACAATTGCTGGTGAAAACGGTGGATATGGATAAGTACCCTTTTTATGCGATGATGATTGAAAAAGGGCTGACCGAAGAAGAAGGAGAAGAGGTCGGGCGGATCTGCCGCGAATTGGAGGACGAGCTGGAGTCGCAAAAAGCGCAAGGCTTTGTGACGTTTGACAAGCTCCTTGCGCTTTTTGCGGGACAGCTGAACGAAAAATTAGATGTTCATGAAACGATTTTTGCTCTGTATGAGCAGGGGCTTTATACAGCGCTGATGGAAGAATTTATTGAGATTATGAAGCACTTTGATTAACTGTTGATCGGTTCCAGCTCTTCAGCCGTTTCATGGACAGCCGATTCGTCCGTTTTTTTCTTCAGCCTTCCGTCTTCACTTTCAAAATCATTGTTTATGTTTGTCAATGATTTCTCGAATATCTCCATAAAATCTTCGCCGTAAATGTGGCGGATGACACAGGTTAATTCTTCAACCTCAGGAAACTTCCCGAATAAGTGGTAGATCGGCTGTGAGCCTTTAAACACAGCGTTTCTCGACGGATCAAACTCCTCAAGCAGGCTTTCGAATACATTTTCCCCTTCTTCTGTTAACTGAATGTACGTGTTCCGTTTATCATTCAGCCGCTTGGAAAATTTCAGATATCCCCGTTCTTCAAGCTTTTTTGAAAAGTTAAATGCAGTTGATACGTGCATAACGCCGAATTTGGCGATTTCTGAAATAGAAGCTCCTTTAAGCTGATAGGCAATCCATAATATATGATGCTCATTAATATTAAGGTCGTACGGCTTCAGCCAATTCTGCCAGTCTTTCTCGATAGATTTCCAGAGCGCTTTGGACAGCTGCGCCATTTTTTGGGTATAGATTAAAGCTTCTTTTAGATCGTAAGGCGGTTCAACACGATTCAATACAGATCACCTGCTTCACATTTTCTTTTCCTCTATTATGCCAATAAAATAAAGATTAATAAAGATGAAAATTTAAGAATTTTATAATAAATTCTTGATCCGTTGCTGGGAAAGGCTTTAAACCGCAAAAAAAAGTGCGGAACGCAATATGTCCGCACTTTTTTTTGGTTGTATAGGATATTAGTTTTGTAAGGTTTTCTCCAGCTGTCTGATTTTCTCTTCAATATCAGCGATTTCCTTCTGGAGATCCTGCTGGTGCGGTTTGATTTCCTCCTGCCACCTTTTAATGCTGGTCTGAAGCTCTCCGCCTACGTCTTTAATGACTTCTGCGCTTTCTTTCGCCGTTTGGACAAGCTGGTCCTTAAGCGCCATTCCGTCTTTTTTTAACCGTTTGATTGTGTCCTCAATTGAATTGCAATTCTCTTTGATTTTGCCCCGCAGCTCTTTTCCGGATGAAGGAGCCGAGAGTAACACCGCTGCGCCTCCGATCAATCCGCCTACAAAAAGGCCTGTTAAAAGGGAACGTCCGTCAGCCATTTGAAATCACCCCGTTTTTTTTCTCATAACTTTTATCATTTTTGTTCAGAAGAATAAACTTCTATACATAGCTTGCTTTATTTTAGCATATTTTTTAAGGGAAAAGGAGGGAGAAGGTTGTCTGTCTTTATGATTGTTTTATCTTGTATGGCTCTTGTCTTTGCGGCGGGCGCCGTTTATTACCTGAAACTGCTCGGCCAGGCCGCTTCTTATCCGCCGAAGCGGGTCGTCCGCCAAAAGGCCATCGTCTGCTCAGCAGGAACCGCCCTCGCATTGTTCCTTATCTTTTTCACAAAACTTCTCGTATAAAACATGCTGAAACACATTAAAAAACCTCTTCCGGCCGGAAGAGGTTTCGGTATGCGGTTATTTCACCGTTTCAATCATATTGGACCGTTTTAAGATCGTCTGCACAATCGGATGCATAATGATAATGGCAATCGTATTCAGCGCAGCCGCCGGAAGGACGACCGCGAGCACCAATGCGGTGAATCCGCCCGGCAGGCCGACAATCAGAAGGGCCAGCGCCAAAAAGAGCAAACCGGAGATGAAGGTGCCGGCTATCGTAATGACGGCGGCGGCCGCTGTTTTCACGCTCTTTTTCACCAAAAGCGCCAGCGCGAGAAACAGAAACGCCGTTACCGGTTTTTCAATGATATTCGGAAGCTGTCCGCCCGGAAAAGATGTCGTGAGTGCGGAAATGATTCCCGTTACAATCCCAATCATCAGCACGTTCTGCACACGGGGGAATAACAGAATACCCATAAACATCATCACAAGCATCATATCGGGTTTCATTCCGAATAATACCGGCGGCATAATGGAATGAAGCACCGCTCCGATTGCCGCAAACAGGGCCATAATGACTAATTCTTTTGTTTTCATACTAAGCTCTCCTCTGCTAAGCTTTTTCGCCATCCAATAATATGCTCGTCATTTATTGCGATGGCCGGAAAAATTGATATGCAAACAGTATATCAAAGGAACCGTTATGTTAGAAGAAATTTATTCGTTTTCCTGCTGGAACTTTCTCATAAACTGAGCCAGTTTTTCACAATCAGCCAGGCTGACGGCGTTGTAGATAGACGCCCTGCAGCCTCCGACTGAGCGGTGGCCTCCGAGTCCGGTCATTTTAGCCGCTTTCGCTTCTTCAACGAATTTTTTCGTGAGACTGCTGTCGCGGAGGGTGAACGTGACGTTCATGTGAGAACGGCTGTCTTTTGCGGCATGCCCCGCGTAAAACCCGCCGCTTGCGTCGATTGTGCCGTACAGGACATCGGCCTTTTCCTGATTGCGCCGTTCAGCCGCTTCGACACCGCCGTTTTCAGCCAGCCATTCAAGGACGAGGCTCAGCATATAAATCGCAAATGTAGGCGGCGTATTATACAGTGAATCGGCTTTTGTGTGAGTGGAGTATTTCAACATTTTAGGGACGTTGGCGTTTTCGTTTTCAAGCCATGATTTTTTCATGATGACGACCGTGACGCCGGACGGCCCGAGGTTTTTCTGGGCTCCGCCATAGATGACATCAAACGTTTTGACATCAATTTTTCTGCTCAGGATGTCGCTTGACATGTCGGCTACGAGCGGGATCGGTGAATTCGGGAACTCTTTCCACTGCGTTCCGAAAATCGTGTTGTTTGACGTAATATGCAGATAGGCGCCGTCTTTGATTCCTGAGAGGTCCGCTTCCGGTATGTGGTTGTGGTTTGAATCTGCGCTTGTTGCCGTGACGGATGTGTTTCCGAACAGTTTCGCCTCGGCGAGTGCTTTTTCAGACCATGCGCCCGTTACGATGAAGTGCGCCGTTTGCTCCGGCGTTAAAAAGTTCATCGGCAGCATGGAGAATTGAAGGCTTGCGCCGCCTTGAAGAAATAAAATATCGTAATCGTCGGGAATATCCATCAGTTCTTTCAGAAGGCTTTTTGCTTTTTGGTGCACCGCATCATATTCCGTGCTCCGGTGGGACAGCTCCATGACGGACATGCCGGTATCATTGAAGTTGACAAATTCTTTTTGTGCTTTTTGCAGCACATCCAGTGGAAGGGCTGCGGGTCCTGCATTGAAATTCGTTGTACGTTCCATGTTTACGATCTCTCCCTGTTTTCCGCTTTAGTGTAAGAAATAATACAATTATCCTATCACAATTTTTTGATTTTTTTGGTATAAAAAAATATAATTTATGTTTTTTGTGTTTCCGGACGCAAAAAAACCTCATCTTTAAGATGAGGCAAGCCGTTTTCTGACGGTTGAAGCGATCTCCTGAAGATCGTCAGGCGTATAGTCTTCGGCGTGGGTCTTCCAGACAGCCCCGAAACCGTCGCCTTTTCCGTAACGCGGAATGATATGCATGTGAAAATGGAACACCGATTGGCCCGCTTTTTCACCGTTGTTATTGAGAATATTCAGCCCGATCGGCTCGAATTCATCGCGGATGGCGCGTGCGATTTTCGGCACCGCTTCAAAATATTCTTTAGAAAGCTCAGGCGTAAACTCGTACACGTTTTCGATATGTGTTTTCGGAATCACGAGCGTATGGCCTTTTGTGACCTGGCTGATATCAAGAAACGCCACGACGTGTTCATTTTCGTATACTTTTGAAGACGGAATGTCACCGGCAATGATTTTGCAGAAAATACAATCGTCCGCTTTGTGCATAGATGGGTTTCCTCCCTGAAAAGAAATATATGTATATTCTCATCGTACCACAAAAACGGCCAAAACAAAAAACAGGATGAACGGCTGCGCGTTCACCCTGATGCAGAAGTACGAGCTTTATCATAGAAAATTGAATATGCCTTTTGTAAGCACCTCATTTGTTTTTAAAATGAAGACTTATGGGTCTGCTTAATCATTCCTGGGACAAACACCTCATTTGATTATTTCATCATGAATGAAGAACATCATCAAAGCAGTGTGTGAAGAAATTGTAAGCACAGGACATGTTGATTTTCATCCAACTGTTCTAAGACGTCTTTTATAAACACCTCATTTTCAGTTGATTAAAGCTGTTTCCTTCTACATACATTATGATGTCCCCCAAAACGATAACTATGCACACTTTTCACGTGAGAAAAAAAGGGAATCGTTTCAAATCAGACTTTATTTTTGGTACTATGAAGAAAAACGAATCAGAAGGGGAGAAATTATGTCTCTGCTATCGGTAAAAGACTTAACCGGCGGTTATACGAGAAACCCGGTCTTAAAAAATGTTTCATTCACCCTTGAGCCGAACCAGATTGTCGGACTCATCGGATTAAACGGCGCGGGAAAAAGCACGACGATCCGGCATATTATCGGATTAATGGACCCGCATAAAGGCTCGATTGAGCTGAACGGCAAGACGTTTTCGGAGGATAAGGAAAGCTACCGCTCGCAATTTACGTACATCCCAGAAACGCCGGTGCTGTATGAAGAACTGACGCTCAAGGAGCATCTGGAGCTGACGGCCATGGCGTACGGCCTTTCCAAAGAAACGCTTGAAAAAAGGCTTCCTCCGCTTCTGAAAGAATTCAGAATGGAAAAAAGGCTGAAATGGTTTCCCGCTCACTTTTCCAAAGGGATGAAGCAGAAAGTCATGATCATGTGCGCGTTTCTCGCGGAGCCTTCGCTTTATATCATTGACGAGCCGTTTCTCGGCCTTGACCCGCTTGCGATCAATGCATTGCTGGAGCGGATGGACGCCGCGAAAAAAGCCGGATCAAGCGTGCTGATGTCAACGCATATCCTGGCTACGGCAGAGCGCTACTGTGATGCTTTCATTATTTTACATAACGGCGAAGTGCGGGCAAGCGGCACACTGGAAGAACTGAGAGAGCAGTTCGGCATGGAAGACGCAGCTCTTGATGACTTGTATATTGAACTGACGAAGGAAGACGCCGGCCATGAATAATATGTCTACGATTTGGCAGTCCCGGCTTGAAGAGCATATAAAGGAAACCAGAATGTATATGAAATATATGCTCAATGATCATCTCGTCATTGTGCTGATCTTTTTTATTGCCGGCGCGGCAAGCTGGTACAGCAAGTGGGTCAAAGACATTCCCGTTCATTTTCCGTCATTTTGGGTGATGGCGGTGCTCTTTTCATTTGTGCTGACCGGTTCATACGTCCGGACGCTGCTAAAGGAAGCGGACCTCGTGTTTCTGCTGCCGCTTGAACCGAAAATGGGGACATACTTTAAGCATTCATTTAAGTACAGCTATCTGTCACAGCTGTTTCCGCTTCTTGCTCTGTCGCTTGTATGCATGCCTCTGTTTTTCGCTGTAAGTCCGGGGGCGTCGCTTGCGTCGTATGCCGCCGTATTTATTCAGATGCTGGCGGTAAAAGCGTGGAATCAGGCCATGGAGTGGCGGATGACGTTTATGAATGACAGAAGCATGAAAATGATGGATGCGGTCATACGCTTTATCTGCAATATGCTGCTTTTATACTTCGTCTTACAGTCGTTTTATGTGTACGCTGCCGCCGTCTACATTGTGATGGCCGGCCTTTATGTGTATTTCACATCGGCCGCAAAACATAAATCATTAAAATGGGAAGCCCATATTGAATATGAATTAAGAAGGAAGCAGCGGTTTTACAGAATCGCCAATCTGTTTACCGATGTGCCTCACCTGAAAAAACAGGCAAAACGCCGGGCGTATCTCGACTTTTTGCTCAGAATGATTCCGTTCGAACAGCGGAAAACGTTCTCCTATATGTATGCGCGGGCCTTTCTGCGTTCAAATGATTATCTCGGCATTCAGGTCAGGCTCACGATTATTTTTATCCTGATTATTATGCTCGTTTCCGCCAATCCGTGGATAACGGCGGCGTTAACCGTATTTACCGTCTTTATTACGGGAATACAGCTTCTCCCGCTGTTCGGGCATTTTCATCATCTTTCTCTGCAGGAGCTTTACCCGGTCAATCAGAAAGCGAAGCTGCAAAGTTTCTTTTCGCTGATGAAATCGGCGTTAACCGTGCAGGCGCTGCTGTTTTGTGCAGCGTCAGCCTATGCCGCGGGAGTCAGCGGGGCGCTGTATGCGGCCGTTGCTTCAGCCGTTCTGATTTTTGTGATCATGCCTTCGTATATGGGCGGAAGATTGAAAAAGTACGGCAAGCTGTAATCAATCGGGTTTTTGAAACCTCAATGAAAGAAGGAGACACAGATGACCGACGATCAGCAGCTGATACAGGAAGCACTGCAATGGAAAGCGCGTTTTTTGCGCAAAGATTCTATGCTTGAACGTTTTTCTAAAGGAATGCAGGCGAAAATAAATGAGCGGATTCCCGATAAAATTCATGCCGTCATCACAGAAAGCATTAAAAAAATGACCGAAGCAACAATGGCGGGTTCAAATCTGGTGAAAAGCAAGCGGGATACAAACGGTATGACGCTTGCTGAAAAAGATGCCCTCGCCAGACAAACCGTCGCATCGTACCAAAAGGTCGCGGCAGCCGAAGGTATCGGTACGGGGGCCGGCGGAATTTTTTTAGGGATGGCTGATTTCCCTTTGCTGTTATCCATTAAAATGAAATGTCTGTTCGATCTTGCCTCCATTTACGGCTATGATGTGAAAGACAGGGATGAGCGATTGTTTTTGCTGTTTATTTTTCAGCTGGCTTTCTCAAGCGGTGAACAGCGGAAACGCATATACTCAATGATTGAACAATGGGATTCGAAAAAGCATGATGTCGATTGGAGAGTTTTTCAGCAGGAATACCGCGATTATCTGGACGTAGTGAAATTGTTTCAGCTTTTGCCGGTCGTCGGAGCCGCCGTGGGCGGAGCGGCCAATTATAAACTGCTGTCACAGCTCGGTGAGACGGCAAGGCACGTTTTTCATTTAAGAATCACAGCAGCCGGTACGTAATGTACCGGCTGTTTTTTATGCCCTATCGGGGGTAGCTTACCGCGGCGCCGATAAGCACCTTGGCGGCCGTCAGCATCGCTTTTTCATTAAAATCAAATTTCGGGTGGTGATGGGGATAAATGGTTTCCGCATTTTCTAAAGCGGCGCCCGTAAAGAAAAATGCGCCTTTTGTATGCTGCAGATAATAGGAAAAATCCTCTCCGGCCATCTGCGGCTCTCCTTCAATGACCTTCGTGACGCCGTCTGTTTCCGCTGCGGCTGCCGCCGCGTGCGCCGCTTCCTCAGGATGATTAACGACGGCGGGATAACCGCGCTTGAAACGATATTCATAGGAAGCGGAGTGCATGGAACAGATTCCTTTTACGACGGCTTCTATTTCTGCTTCGAGCAGGCTGCGCACACTTTCGTCAAACGAGCGGACGGTGCCTGATATGACTGCCTGATCGGCAATCGCATTAAACGGATTTTCAGCAGTGAACGAGCCGGCTGAGATGACGGCCGGCTGCACCGGATTTACCCGCCGGCTGACGATATGCTGAAGAGCCGTGACGATTTGTGAGCCGATTAAAACGGCGTCCTTCGTATCGTGAGGAATCGCGCCGTGGCCGCCTTTCCCGATGACTTTAATCGTAAAGCCGTCAGCGGCGGCCATCACTGCGCCCGGGCGGCATAAGACCGTCCCGACGGGTTCAGTCGCCCAAAGGTGAGTGCCGAAAATGGCATCGACATGCTCGAGGCAGCCATCCTCAATCATTGCTTTTGCTCCGCCGGGAGATAATTCTTCGGCGTGCTGATGGATCATCACAAATGACCCTTTCAGTTTTTCCCGGTTGCGGTACAGCACTTTTCCGACCGCTAGCAAAGCCGCCGTATGGCCGTCGTGCCCGCAGGCGTGCATGACGCCGGGAATTTGTGAAGCATAGGGCACATCTTTTTCATCCTGTATCGGCAAAGCGTCAAAATCAGCTCTGAGTGCCACGACCGGTCCCGGTTCACTCCCTTCAATATAGGCTGTGACACCGTTGCCCCCGACATTCGTCCGGATGGGAACGCCGAGCTTTTCATAAAATGAGGCGATGAACGCCGGCGTTTTTTTCTCCTTAAAGGATGGCTCGGGATTCATGTGAAGGTGACGCCTGATTTCAACCATTTCCTCATACAGCCCGTCAAGCTGAGCGTTTAAGCTTTTTTGAAGTGTCGTTAACGTCAAAAGCGATGTCCCCCTCGTCTGCTTTTCCCATGATTGTATAGAAAATGTCAGAAGATTTCAATCCTTTTGCTACGGGAGAATGATGATGGCGGCGATCGTTGTGACGACTAGCCCGGCCGCAACCGGGATAAAGTTTTTCCTGGCAAGCTCAAACGGGTCAACTTTACAAATAGCCGCAGCGGGGATCAGTGCCCAAGGGACCAATGTTCCGCCCCCGACCCAGATCGCTGAAATCTGGCCCAGCGCCGTTAAAACGGCCGGGTCCGTATGAAGCGCGGCGGAAAACAGCTTTGCCATCGAGCCTGCAAGAGATATACCGGAAAACCCTGACCCGTCGAGCCCGGTAATGGCACCGACTGCGGCCAGGGCGATGCCGGCGAATTCTCCGGACATCGGAAAAGAATGGGACAGGGCCAATCCGAGGTCATTGACGATCCCCGCAGATCCTTTCGGCAGCGGGGTGTTCAAAATACTTTTAAACCCCGCGTCACCGAGATAAAAGAAGGCCGCAATCGGAATGACGGGGCCGAATACTTTAAAGCCGAATTGAAAACCGCCGATAAAATACTCGGTGATCTTTTCTAAATGCCGCTCTTTATATACAATGAAATGAATGATCAGGAGAATGCCGATCGCGGTTCCTCCGACGAGTGCCGTCGCATCGTTTCCTTGCAGGCGGTATACGATCATGCAGATAATATCGGCGAGAAAAACAAGCGGAATGAAAACCGCCAGGATCACCCTGAGGTTTTTCGGCAGATACATACTTGTGTCCAAAGAACCGGAGCTGTCCAAGGAGAGGGGGGCCTTCGTTTTTTTTCGATCCCGCATGATGAGGAAGAAAGCGGTGATTGTCGTCGTTAACCCCATGATCAAAACGAGCGGAATACTTGCCTGCATGACATCGCTCACGGGAATGCCCGCGGCATCGGCCGTTAATTTCGGGGCCGCCTGAATGACGTAATCCCCCGATAAAGCGAATCCGTGGCCGAACAGGTTCATCGCCATAGCCGCGGCGATCGGAGAAAGGCCCGCCCGGATCGCTGCGGGAAGCAGCACAGCGCCGATCAGCGCCACCCCTGGGGACGGCCAGAAAAAAAGAGAGATGGCAAACATCAGACAGCCGATAACCCAATACGCGACAGCCGGCCCTTTCATCAGCTTTGCAAACGGAGAAATCATCGCTTCATTAATACCGGTTTCGGTCAAAAGGCCGCTCATCGCCACGATAAAACAAATGATAAAAATCGTCGGCAGCAATTCTCCGGCTGCATACGTGAAGCTGTGAAACAGACTGCTGACCGAAGCGGAGAATGAATGCGTCGTCCATAGCGCAATCACAAAAATGCCGGCGAGTGAAATAAAGGTTGTATCTTTCCTGAGGAGCATAAAAACGATAATGGCCGCGATAAAAGCAACATAAAGCAGATGTACCGAGTAGACGCCGATCCCCAATTGAACCACTCCGTTTATAAATAGGATTGCTACAGATTATTCATAGGCGGGCGGAAGGTGCAAAGAAGGATGCGTAAAATCGGGACATCAAAAAAGCCGGAGAATCTCCGGCGGTTTTCAGTCTATTGCGTAATAAGCGGTTACATAAGACGGGCGGGAGAAAATAGACGTCGTGTCGATGCCTGCAGATGTTCCGCGTTTTTTATGAGCTTCCTGATAAGAGTTTGACTGCTGCCAGCCCTGAAAGGCTTTTTCCTCTTCCCACAGGGTCAAAATGACATACGTATCGCCTTCGAGCGGTCTTAATACGCGGATGGCTTCAAAACCGGGTTCATTTTCCACTTTGCCGGCGCGGTTTTTAAACCGGTTTTCAAACAGCGGACGGCCTTCCTGGGTAACGGCGATGTTGTTGAGGACGGCGTAGCCCGGATTTTTGATTTCCCCGACGCTGTCGATGCTTTCATAGGAATGGGGCGCCTGAAAAACGGTTTCTCCATTTGTTTCATGAATTAAAACCGCATTATCCCCCCCTTGCATCAGCACCATATTCTCACTCGGGTGTTTCTTTGCAATCGTCTTTAAAAAATCGGCTGTCCCGTATGTAATATAAACCTTCATATCAGCCACCTCCTGCTTGCTAGTATATCAAAAGAGTGGTATAAGTTTCTATTGGCGACTCATTCTGACATAATTCGAAACAATATTTCCCATACTACAAGTTAAGAAAGGCGAGGTGACTTATGCTGAAAAAGAAAAAAAGATTCTTTATTCCGGCTGTAATTGCGGCGGCAACCGCTTTTCTCGCGTTAATCGGATACATTATCATTATATTTCTCGGCCATTATGTCATCGATGAAAAGAAATTAATACTGCACGCATCTTCAAAAATCGTCGATCAAAACGGTGATGAAATCGCGAGCCTCTATACGGAAAATCGCGAGCCGGTATCCATTCAGCAGGTTCCGGAAGATGTGAGAGATGCCTTTATCGCCGTTGAAGATAAACGGTTTTACGAACATCACGGCATTGATGTGAAGTCTGTCGGCCGGGCGGTGTTCCGGGATGTTTTAGCAGGCGGCAAGGTGGAGGGCGGCAGCACGATCACCCAGCAGCTGGCGAAAAACATTTTTCTGACTCATGATAAAACATTTTTGCGCAAGACGAAGGAAGTCATTATCGCCATCAATCTTGAGCGTGATTACAGCAAGGACAAGCTGCTTGAAATGTACCTGAACCAGCTTTATTTCGGCCATGGCGTTTACGGCATTCAAGCCGCGTCCCACTACTACTTTAATAAAGAAGTAAAAGATTTAACCGTTGCGGAAGGAGCCGTTCTGGCAGCGATTCCGAAGGCGCCATCTCTTTATTCGCCGATTCAGCATCCGGATAAAAATAAAGAACGCCGCGATACGATTCTTGCAATGATGAACGACCAAGGCTATATCAGCGCCAAGGAAGCCGTCAGAGCCCAGGGCCGGACATTGGGGCTTAATGTCAAGAAAACATCAGAAACGCCTTGGTTTGACAGTTATATTGATCTTGTCATCAAGGAGGCGGAAGACCGTTATTCGATGTCAGGTGAACAGCTGCTTCAAGGCGGTTATACGATCCGGACGTCACTTGATTCCAAGCTGCAGAAAACGGCATACACCCTCATGAAGGAAAGCGGCTATTTTCCGGGGACGGATCAGGCGGCAGAGGGAAGCGCCGTCTTTATTGATAATAAAACCGGAGGCGTGCGCGCGGCGGTCGGCGGCCGCGACTACGTGACAAAAGGATACAACAGGGTTACGGCGAAGCGGCAGCCGGGCTCAACGTTTAAGCCGATTGCCGTATACGGGCCCGCCATGCAGGAAGACAAGTTCAAACCGTATTCGCTTCTCCAAGACAAACTGACGTCCTACGACGGGTATGAACCGAAAAATTATGACGGACAGTACAAGGGGGAAGTGACGATGCAGGATGCGATCACTTACAGCATAAATGCGCCCGCTGTCTGGACATTGAAGCAGATCGGCGTAGATACGGGAAAATCGTATCTTGAGAAAAACGGCATGAACATTTCTGACAACGGACTCGCGATTGCGCTGGGCGGTCTGTCTGAAGGCGTTACTCCGCTTCAGCTTGCCGGAGCTTATCATACCTTTGCGGCAAACGGAATGTATACGAAGCCATTTTTTATAGAGAACATCACGGACGAAGACGGAGAAACGTTGTCCAGACCTAAAAACGGCAAAACGCGCGTCTTCAGCGGACAGACGGCATGGAATATGACGAGAATGCTTCAGCAGGTCGTAAAAGAAGGAACCGCTTCACAAGGCAGCTATCAAGGTGACCTGGCGGGGAAAACCGGCACGACCACATTTCCCGGCGTCCCCGGCGCGACAAAGGACGCCTGGTTTGCGGGATACACTCCCGGACTGACGGGAGCCGTCTGGATGGGCTATGACAAAACGGATAAAACCCATTACCTGAAAGGCGGAAGCCAATACCCGGTCAGACTCTTTAAAGATATCGTCACAAAAGCGGGGGAAAACGGCCGGACATTCAAAAAGCCTGAAAATGTGAAGGAACTGGGCAGCCCGATTGAGCTGGAGGCGGTAAAGTCCCTGTCGGCCCGTTATACATTTAAGGCGATGGGACTGATTACGGTTCAATTAAAATGGGATATTCAAAAGGATGATCGGGTTGTTTACCGAATATATGAGAAGAAAGACGGAAAAGACAAACTTCTGGATTCGGTGAAAGGAAAAGGCAGCTTTGACATACCGTATGCCAATCTGTTTTCAGGGGCTTCATACAAAGTCGTTCCATATAATTCACAGACGGATCAAGAAGGAGAGGGAACGGAATACGTTCAGCCGAAGCTTTTTTCTTCTTAATCATGAATTCGGCGATTTTTTGAACATTAAGCCTCAATTCTATACGCTTTTGAAAAAACAAGGTATAGTGTAATGGGCGAAGAACACGAACGTATGGTTGCAGGAGGAAAGGTGGAAATTCAGATGAGTAAACGAGAAGCGTTTAATGATACGTTTTTAAAAGCGGCACGGGGAGAAAAAACAAATCACGTCCCTGTCTGGTACATGAGACAGGCGGGGAGGTCTCAGCCGGAATACCGCAAGCTGAAGGAAAAGTACGGCTTAGTCGAAATTACGCATCAGCCCGAGCTGTGCGCGTATGTGACGAGGCTCCCGGTCGAGCAGTACGGAGTGGACGCTGCCATTTTATATAAAGACATTATGACGCCGCTTCCTTATATCGGAGTGGATGTTGAAATAAAAAACGGAATCGGCCCGGTGATCGATCAGCCGGTGCGCTCTGCTGCGGATATTGAAAAGCTCGGCGAACTGAATCCCGAACAGGATGTTCCTTACGTGCTGGAAACGATCCGATTACTCGTAAACGAACAGCTGAATGTTCCGCTCATCGGTTTTTCGGGAGCGCCTTTTACGCTGGCCAGTTATATGATTGAAGGCGGGCCTTCTAAAAATTACAACAAAACAAAAGCGTTTATGCACAGTATGCCGCAAGCGTGGCAAATGCTGATGGACAAGCTCGCGGACATGATTATCGTTTATGCGAAAGCGCAGATTAACGCCGGCGCAAAAGCCATTCAGATTTTTGATTCATGGGTCGGCGCGCTGAACCGCGAAGATTACCGGCAGTTTATAAAACCGGTGATGGACAGAATTTTCCGGGAGCTTTCAGCAGAACAAGTTCCGCTGATCATGTTCGGCGTAGGCGCAAGCCACCTGGCCGGGGATTGGCATGACCTTCCTCTTGATGTCGTCGGTCTTGACTGGAGACTCGGCATAGATGACGCCAGAAAACAAGGCATTACAAAAACGGTTCAGGGCAATCTTGATCCGTCGCTTCTTCTTGCGCCTTGGGAAGTCATCGAGAAAAAAGCGAAAGCAATACTTGATCAAGGCATGAAAACGGACGGGTTTATTTTCAATTTAGGGCACGGTGTATTCCCAGATGTCAATCCGGAAACGCTGAAAAAGCTGACGGCGTTTGTACATGAATACTCCGCGGCCAAAAAAACGGAACAATCTTCCTGAGCAGATCGTTGGTTATAAGTAGATTTTCCTGTCAAAATCAAGGTGGACAGACCATCAAAAGAGGTGTGTAACAAAATGAGCAGCAAAAAGAAAATGGGACTTCTTGTCATGGCTTACGGAACGCCTTACAAAGAAGAGGACATAGAACGTTATTATACGCATATCAGACGCGGAAGAAAGCCGGAGCCTCATATGCTTCAAGATTTAAAAGACAGATATGAAGCGATCGGAGGCATTTCGCCGCTTGCAAAAATTACGCAGGAGCAGGCGGAGAAGCTCGCACAGCGTTTAAATGAAATCCAGGATGACGTAACATTCAAAGTGTACATCGGATTAAAACATATTGAACCGTTTATTGAAGACGCGGTGGCGGACATGCATAAAGACGGCATTACAGAAGCTGTCAGCCTTGTGCTCGCCCCTCATTTTTCAACATTCAGCGTCCAGTCATACAACAAACGCGCGAAAGAAGAAGCGGAGAAGCTCGGCGGCTTGACCATCAAGTCTGTTGAAAGCTGGTATGATGAACCGAAATTCGTTGATTATTGGGTCGGCCAGGTGAAGAAAACATATGAATCAATGCCGAAAGAAGAACGGGATGACGCGATGCTGATCGTCTCAGCGCACAGCCTTCCTGAAAAAATTAAAGAATACGGCGATCCGTATCCTGACCAGCTGGAGGAATCCGCAAAACTGATTGCCGAAGGCGCCGGAATTACCGATTACGCAGTCGGCTGGCAAAGCGAAGGGAACACCCCTGATCCGTGGCTCGGGCCGGATGTGCAGGATCTCACGCGCGAGCTGTACCAAAAGCATCCTTATAAAGCATTTGTATACGTGCCCGCAGGCTTCGTTGCCGATCATTTAGAGGTGCTTTACGATAATGATTATGAATGCAAAGCTGTGACCGAAGAAGTCGGCGCAAGCTACTATCGTCCGGCTATGCCGAACGCACAGCCTGAATTTATCGACGCGCTTGCAGCGGTCGTGCTGAAAGAGCTGGACAAGTAGAATTAAACGGTAAAGAAGGCGATAAAAATGAGTGGCGATAAAAAACATCTGGTCATCATCGGCGGCGGCATAACGGGATTAGCCGCCGCCTTCTACATGGAAAAAGAAATCAAGGAAAAACAGCTGCCGCTTGAGGTCACCCTGATTGAAGCGGGCCCGAGAGCGGGCGGCAAAATTCAGACGCAGCATAAAGACGGCTACATCATTGAGCGGGGGCCGGATTCTTTTTTGGAAAGGAAAAAAAGCGCGCCGCAGCTCGTCAAGGATTTGGGGCTTGAGCATCTGCTCGTCAACAATGCGACCGGCCAGTCTTACGTGCTCGTCAACGAGACGCTCCATCCGATGCCGAAGGGCGCGGTTATGGGCATTCCGACCAAAATCGCTCCGTTCATCTCCACCGGTTTATTTTCTGTTCCCGGAAAGGCGCGGGCGGCGCTTGACTTTGTCCTGCCTGCGAGCAAACCGAAGGAAGATCAGTCTCTGGGTGAATTTTTCCGCAGACGCGTCGGTGACGAAGTCGTTGAGAATTTAATAGAACCGCTATTATCAGGGATTTATGCCGGAGATATTGATAAGCTGAGCCTCATGTCCACGTTTCCGCAATTCTATCAGACTGAGCAGAAGCACAGAAGCCTGATTCTCGGCATGAAAAAATCGCGTCCGCAGCCTTCGGGACAGCAGCTGACAGCCAAAAAGCAGGGCCAGTTTTTAACGCTGACGACAGGGCTTCAAACGTTGGTGGAGGAGCTGGAAAAGCAGCTTACGCTGACAAAGGTGATGAAAGGAACGAAAGTCACCCATATCGGCCGCGAGGAGAAAGGATATTCTGTGACGCTTGATAACGGCAAAGTGCTCTATGCGGAAGGATGCATAGTAACAGCCCCGCATAAAGCCGCGGCGAAAATGCTTTCTGATCTGCCGGCGGTTTCATGTCTTAAAGACATGCATTCTACGTCCGTTGCTAACGTCGCTTTAGGTTTTCCTGAGGGAGCCGTCAAGATGGAGCATGAAGGTACGGGATTCGTTATCTCAAGAAACAGCGACTTCTCCATCACGGCCTGCACATGGACGAATAAAAAATGGCCGCACGCGGCGCCGGAGGGCAAAACGCTTCTCAGGGCGTACGTCGGAAAGGCCGGGGATGAATCCATCGTAGATCTTTCAGATAACGAGATCATTAAAATCGTAATGGAAGATTTGAAAAAAGTAATGAAAATAAATGGCGAACCGGAAATGACCTGTGTGACCCGCTGGAACGAAAGCATGCCGCAATACCATGTCGGCCATAAGGAGCGCATCAAAGAGTTCAGAGATGCGCTGAAAGCTTCCTATCCGGGCGTATACGCGACGGGCGCGTCTTTCGAAGGGGTGGGCATCCCCGACTGTATCGACCAAGGAAAAGCCGCCGTATACGATTCACTGGCTTATTTATTTGAAACGTACCAGCCTCCGTTATCGTAAAACGGAGGTTTTTTTGCATGTTCCCGTTCTGTAAAGGGAACACCAATAAAGAGAGAAAACATTTGAATCTTCTTTGTGACTGTGATAAGTTATCTTATGTACAAAATGACTAAAACGTTCAAACGGTCAATTTAACGAGGTGGGAAACATGTCCGTCGATCGGAAAAAGCTCATTCTGGAAGCGGCAACGAAGTCTTTTACACAATTCGGCTACAAAGCAACGACAATGGATCTGGTGGCAAAGCTTGCAAATGTGGGGAAGGGAACCATCTACACGTTTTTCAAAAACAAAGAAGAACTGTTTGATGATATTTTCACCACTATTTTAAGAGAAATGAAGGAACACGCAGACGAAGCGATGAAACCGGAGCTTTCATTTCACGAAAATGTCCACCGGGCGCTTGTCGCGATTTTGGAATTCAGAAAAACACACCAGCTGACTATTAAAATTTTTCAGGAGAACGCCGAGATTGGTACAATAGCCGTTCAGGATGTCATTGCGAAAATGGAGCGGGCCATTCTGTCATACATTAAAGAAAAGATAGAAACAGCCATTGAAAACGGAAGCATTAAACCGTGTGATCCGGAACTGACCGCTTTTGTGATGCTCAAGCTCTACATCGCGCTGATATTTGACTGGGAAAAAAACCATCCGCCTCTTGAAAAAGAGACGATCGCTGAATTGCTGGAAATGTATGTTGGTCAAGGATTATCTAAATAATAGATGATCCTTCACTTTTTAGGTGCCGTGACCGTTTTGTCAAATGAGTCAGTTTGCGGAAGGAGGCAACAGGGTTGAATACAATAAAAAGCCAGTGGAAAGACATTGTAACGAACAAGAAACTGTTAATCCCCATCATTGCCATATTATTCGTTCCGCTGATCTACAGCGGAGTGTTTTTGAAGGCGTACTGGGACCCGTACGGCACGGTGGATCAGCTGCCGGTTGTCGTTGTCAACCAGGATAAAGGGGCGGACTACGAAGGGAAACATCTTCAGATCGGTGACGATCTTGTGAAAGAGTTAAAGAAAAATGATAATTTTGATTGGCATTTTTCAAGCGATCTTGATCAATCGTTAAAGGACTTATTAAATGCTAAATATTATTTATTGGTCGAGATTCCTGAAGATTTTTCTAAAAACGCCAGCACGGTAATGGATAAAAATCCGAAGAAGCTGGATCTGAAATATCATACGAATGCCGGATCAAACTATGTCGGCGCGACAATCGGGGAAAAGGCGATCGACAAACTGAAAGCCTCCGTGTCGAAAGAAGTGACAGAGCAATACGCAAAAGTCATTTTTGATAACTTTAAAGATATTGCCAAAGGGCTCGGCAAAGCCAGCAGCGGAGCCAAGAAAATAGACGACGGCACGAAAAACGCGAAAGACGGCAGCGCCAAGCTGAAGGAAAATTTAGCGAAGCTTACTGAAAGCACCGCCACCATCGGCGATAAAACACAGCAGCTTGCAGACGGCGCGGCGAAAGTGACAAGCGGAATTCAAACGCTTGACAGCTCTATCGCAAAACTTCAGAGCGCAAGCGCCGAAATTCAAGATAAATCAGGACAGATTGCTTCAGGAGGAGGCCAAGTGGCCAGCGGGCTGAAAACAAGCCTTGACGCACAAAAGCAGCTCCAGCAAAAGCTTCCGGATTTAACGAATGGATTAAGCGCGTTAAACAGCAAGGCGCAGGAAGTGTCGCAAAAAGCGGCGGCATTTGAAGATGCGATCAATTCAGTCAACCTGTCAGACATTGAAAACGCGGTTGGGCAGCTCGAACAGACTGAAAAGGACCTGCAGCAGTTTAAGAAGAAGCTTTCTGATCTGAAAAACAGCCTGGATGCCCGGGATGACGCGGTCAAAAAGGTGATTAAGGACAGTGATTTCTTAACGGATGAGCAAAAAGCGAAACTTGTTCAGCTTCTGAATGAGAAGCTTCCGAAGGCTGACCTTCCGGATTTAGACAATATCGTCAGCCAGCTTCCGTCCGGAGGAGATATTCAGCTTCCGGATATGTCAGTCATAAAAAGCGCGCTCAAAGATGTAAAAGCGAAGGCTGATCAGCTGAAAGCACTGCCTCAATCCACATCGAAACTGTATAACGGCGCAGCGGCGGTACAAGACGCGATTAACCAGCTGACAGCGGGAACTGATAAATTATACAGCGGAGCGCAGACCGTTTTTGAAAGCCAAAACAAACTGACAGCCGGCATCGGCGAATACAACAGCAAGTTCGGACAGCTCAAATCAGGATCAGAAGCGTTAGTGTCAGGGAGCGGCCAAGTATCAGGCGGCTTAACGAAACTGCTGGACGCGCAAAACAAAATCCATGACGGCTCGTCCAAAATTGAGCAGGGTCAAGCGTCTCTCGGCACCGGTTTAAGCAAACTTTTAGACGGCACCGGACAATTGTCCAGCCAGCTGAAAGATGCGGCTGATCAAACCGGGGACATTAAGACAGATGACAAAACGTACAGCATGTTTGCCGATCCGGTAAAAACGGACGATAACGCGATTCATTCCGTGCCTAACTACGGTACCGGACTGACGCCTTATATTCTCTCTATGGGCTTGTATGTCGGCGGATTGATGCTGACGGTCGTATTCCCTCTGAGTGAAGCTTCAGGGGGGCGTCCGAGAAACGGTTTTGAATGGTTCCTCAGCAAATTCAGTGTTATTCTGCTTGTCGGACTGATTCAATCCGTTATTGTCGCCACGGTTCTGTTAAAAGGAATCGGGCTTGATGTGGAAAGCACGTGGAGATTCTATCTCTTTACGATGATTACCAGCATCGCGTTCCTGTCGATGATCCAATTATTGGCGACAACGATGGGGAATCCGGGACGCTTTATCGCTGTCATCATTCTGGTGCTCCAGCTCGGGGCAAGCGGAGGAACCTTCCCGCTTGAACTCCTGCCGGGATTCTATCAAGTGATTCACGGGGCACTGCCGATGACTTACAGCATCAACGGGTTCCGTGCCGTCATTTCAAATGGCGACTACGGCTACATGTGGCAGCAGGCATCCATTCTGTTGGGCATCGCCGTTGTCATGATCGCGCTGACCATCGTGTATTTTACGGTGCAAAGCAAAAAAGAACACAAAACGGAAGAAGAAATAACAGCATAAGAAAAAGAGGCTCTGAGCAGATGCTCAGGGCCTCTTTTTTTTAGATTTCGATCGTCGTGCTATTAAAATCCCCATCTCACCAACAGTCCGGTATATGTCAATCCTCCGCCGAACCCGAATAATACCAGTGTCTGGCCTTCCGACAGTTTTTTTGCTTTCACAGCTTCATCCAAAGCGAGAATAATAGAAACCGATGAAGTGTTGCCGTAATATTCAACGCTTGTCAACGTCCGTTCAAGCGGGAAGGGCAGCTTTTCGCAGATGGATTCGATCATCCGCATGTTGGCGCTGTGAGGAACGAACCAATCCAGATCGTCTTTTGAAAAGCCGGCTTTTTCTAAAAGGGCATTGCATTCCTCAGGCACGGTTCTGGCCGCCCATTTATATACTTCGCGCCCGTTTTGCACCATGTTTCCTCCGCCTTTAAGCGGCTCGCCGTTTAATTCTGTGCTCAGTCCCGTGCGATACAGCACGTCCGCGCTTCCTCCCGCTGTTCCTTGCACGGCTGCCAAAAAGCCCGGCGCTGATTCATCGCGTTCCACCAATAGGGCGCCTGCAGCGTCTCCGAAAAGAACGCAGGTCGTCCGGTCAGTATAATCCGTTACCTTTGATAATGTTTCACCGGCAATGACAATCACTTTTTGATGGGAACCGGCGGTAATTAATGCGTCTGCGAGCTGAAGGCCGTAAGTGAGTCCGGCGCATGTGGCGTTAATATCAAGCGCCCCCGTGTGCGGCCAGCCGAAGTAAGCCTGCACGCGTGCCGCGGTGCTTGGAAACGCATAGTCCGCCGTCGTTGTGGCGACAAGGATCATATCGACATCATCAAGAGTTCCGCTGTAATGTTCTGCAAGGTTTTTCACCGCTTCCACACACAAATCCGATGTGAATTCATGTTCGCCGGCAATGCGTCTTTCCTTCATACCGGTGCGCTGGACGATCCATTCATCAGATGTATCGACGATGCGCTCCAAATCCGCGTTTGTTAATCGGCGTGCCGGAGCATATGTACCGATTGCTGTAATTTTAGATTTTGACATGAAAAAATCACTCCTTTATATCAGATTATAACACCTGATATTATTACTTGGTACTAATTTTAATAAAAAAACCCAAGCAGCATCCGCTGTTTGGGGAGCATGAGATATCTATTTGTAAAACGGGCTTGTGTGAACGATTACCAATGACGGCAGCAGCGGCGGCATGAATGATGATGCTTCTTTTTATCTTTCTTCTTTTTGTCTTTCTTCTTTTTACAAGGGTCTTCTTTTTTCTTTTTACAGTGATCTTCTTCTTTTTTACAGCCCCAGAAGGCTGCACCAGACCAATCATCCTCAAACCAATCCTCAAACCAATCATTATGAAATCTTTTCCGCTTGTGCGGTTTACGGCTGATCATACATTTCCCTCCTATGCTCATGCTCCCTTCATTCTATGAAAAAAGAGAAGGAAAAGATTGGACGGGTTATGGATCAAAAGAGTATATTTTAAGAAGAATAAAATTGATAGGAGGAATGACCTGTGGCAAATATGAAACATACGATGGAACTGATTAAAGAATTGGTGTCAATTCCGAGTCCGACGGGCAATACATACGAGGTTATCGCCTATACAGAAAGTCTTTTAAAAGAATGGGGCGTCTCCTCTTACAGAAACCGCAAAGGCGGTCTTTTTGTCACAATTCCCGGCCGTGATGACAAGAAACACAGATTGCTGACGGCGCATGTCGATACGCTCGGCGCGATGGTAAAGGAGATAAAGGCGGACGGCCGGCTGAAGATTGACTTGATCGGCGGCTTCCGATATCACTCGATTGAAGGGGAATATTGCGAGATCCAAACTTCTTCCGGCAAAACCTATACAGGCACCATCTTAATGCATCAGACTTCAGTGCACGTCTACAAGGACGCCGGCAAGGCAGAGCGGAATCAGGAGAATATGGAAGTCCGTCTTGATGAGCCTGTCCGGACGAAGGAAGAGACGTCCGATCTCGGCATCAGGGTCGGCGATTTCATCTCATTTGACCCGCGCGTGCAGATTACGCCGAGCGGCTTTATTAAGTCCCGGCATCTTGATGACAAAGCGAGCGTGGCTCTGCTCTTGAATTTAATCCGCTGCATCACGGAAGAGAAAATCGAACTTCCGTATACGACGCATTTTCTGATTTCTAATAATGAAGAAATCGGCTACGGCGGCAATTCCAACATTCCTCCTGAGACCGTTGAATACTTGGCTGTTGATATGGGGGCGATCGGCGACGGCCAGTCTACGGATGAATATACCGTCTCCATTTGCGTGAAGGATGCGAGCGGCCCGTACCATTATCAGCTCAGAAAACATCTGGCCGGGCTTGCGGAGCGCTATGGCATTGATTATCAGCTTGATATTTATCCGTATTACGGTTCTGATGCCTCAGCAGCCATCCGTTCGGGCCATGACATCGTCCATGGGCTGATCGGCCCGGGAATTGACGCTTCACACGCTTTTGAACGCACGCATGAATTATCGCTTCTTAATACGGCGAAGCTTTTGCACCGGTACGTTTTATCGCCGATGGCATAAAAAACCCTGCGCGGAAATCATTCCGTGCAGGGTTTTCATTTTAACCTGAGATGGTTGTGTTTTGTTCTGTTTTGGCGAGGCTCATGACCTTCGCGCCTTTAACGGGATCATACTGGCCTTCCCATTTTGACATCACAACGGATGCCAGCGCGTTTCCGGTCAGATTGACGACCGTACGGGCCATGTCCATAATCCGGTCAACACCGGCGATGAATGCAAGGCCTTCTGCAGGAATGTTGAATGCGCCTAATGTCGCAAGCAGGACGACGAAAGAAGTCCCGGGCACGGCAGCCATTCCTTTGGAAGTGACCATCAAGACAAGCACAAGGGTAATCTGCTGCCAAATGGACAAGTCAATGTGGTATACCTGAGCGAGGAATAAAGCGGCGATTGATTGGTACAGCACAGATCCGTCTAAGTTAAAGGTATATCCGATCGGCACAACAAAGGAAACAATACCTTTCGGACAGCCGATTTTCTCCATTTTTTCCATAACGCGGGGGAGTACGGTTTCGGAGCTTGACGTACTGAACGCCAATAAAATTTCATCCTTCATATAGGCGAGGAATTTGAAAATGTTTACTCCGGCAAGCTTTCCGACGATTCCGAATACAACAATGAGAAAGAAAGCCAAAGCTACATATACTAAACCGACCAGTTTACCGAGTGAAAGCAGGGAACTGAGCCCAAATTTGGAAACGGTAACACCAATCAACGCAAAAACACCAAACGGCGCAACTTTCATGACGAGGTTTACAACATGGAACATCGCATGAGAAACACCTTCAAAGAAGGCCAAGACAGGCTTTCCTTTTTCACCGATTGCCGAGATGCCGAGTGCAAACAGCACGGTAAAGCAGATGATGGCAAGCAGATCTCCTTCGGCTAATGATTGGAAGAAGTTTGTCGGTACGATATGCAGGAATGTGTCTGCGATAGATTTGTTATTTTGTTCTTTTTCTGTTTCAACATATTGACTGATATCTGTCTTTTGAGCTTCATGTATATTAACGCCTGTTCCCGGATGAAACAGATTCGCCAAAGCCAGCCCGAGAATAATGGCAAAAGTGGTAATGATCTCAAAATACAAAATCGTTTTGAAGCCTAATTTTCCGACTTGTTTTCCGCTTCCCGCGCCGGCAACGCCGATGATTAAGCTGGAGACGACAATTGGAATCACTATCATTTTGATTAAGCGTAAAAACAAATCGCCGATAGGCTGTAAATATGTTGGAATGGCGGGATTGCCGTACCAGATGACACCGACTACAACCCCTAGTATGAGTCCGACGAAAATTTGCGTCGCTAGTCCAAAGCGTAATTTTTTCATAGATTACCTCCCGAAGAAAAAAGTGCAATAAGTATCTAAAAAGATAGCTATTAGAACAAATTATAATAGAAAAGAAAACAATCCGTCTATAGAAAAATATAGATTGAAAATACTGAATCTTTTAAAACGTACAGATAATTGCTAATAATGGTGAATAACGCCCTATTCAGAAAGTATGATGACGGCCGAAAAAACGGGCGCCGCACAACTTAGAATTGTGCGGCGCCCTATTGTCACATATCCTTAATTTTCAAGCAGTCATTGCACAGATTAATGTGACACTCATACTGCTCAACAATCTCATTTCCGCATTCTTCGCATTTCTTACCGGGTAAATTTCTGAAAAAATCCGACATCTTTTCCAACATACCCATCCCTCTTTCATTGTTTTGTCTCTACATTGTATTATAACAGTTTTGGAAAATCAACGGCTGTTTTGACACAATGTTTAAAACATGCAATTTGTACGAAAAATAGGTATATTGGAGGAAAGGATCTTTTTATCATAAACATTCGGAGGATTATATGAAAGTTACAGTTATTGGATGCTGCGGCGGGTTTCCGGCCGCAAACGAAGCAACTTCAGGCTATCTGTTTCAGTCCGGCGGTTATTCTCTGCTCGTCGATTGCGGAAGCGCCGTATTATCAAAGCTGTTTGCCTATGTTCCGGCAGAAGAGCTTGATGCCGTCATTTTGTCCCATTATCACCATGATCATATCGCTGATATCGGGCCGCTTCAATTTGCCAAACAGGTCGGCTCCTTTCTCGGAAAAGGGACGCATGCACTGCCGATTTACGGGCATGATGCTGATATAGAACAGTTTGAGCGCCTTACATATAAAACGCATACAAAGGGAGTGGCCTATCAGCCGGACCGCCCGCTTTCTCTAGGTCCGTTCACCATTACCTTTCTGAAAACAGTGCATCCGGTCACTTGTTATGCGATGCGGATTACTGACGGTTCAGCTTCTGTTGTGTATACGGCTGATTCAAGCTACCAGGACGCGTTTATCCCGTTTGCGGAAAATGCCGATCTGCTGATCTGCGAGTGCAATTTTTACGCAGACCAGGACGGCACGTCAGCCGGCCATATGAACAGTTTGGAAGCCGGACGTATCGCGAAGGAGGCCGGAGCGGGGGAGCTGATTCTCACGCATCTGCCTCATTTCGGCGAGCACCGGAAGCTGAAAGAAGAAGCGGTATCCGTGTTCGGGGGCGAAGTGACAATCGCCGCTTCCGGATTGAAGTGGGAGAAATAAAGGAGGAGCACCATGTTATTTATCGACAACCAAAACATAACCGACCCGAGGATCAACCTCGCGATCGAGGAATATTGCGTGAAGCATCTCGACCCTGAACAGACATACCTGCTGTTTTATGTCAATCAGCCGTCGATTATCATTGGGAAGAACCAAAACACAATAGAAGAAATCAATACGAAATACGTAGAAGATAACGGAATCATCGTCGTCCGCAGGCTGTCAGGAGGCGGCGCGGTTTACCATGACCTCGGGAATCTGAATTTCAGTTTTATCACGAAGGATGACGGCGACAGCTTTCACAATTTTAAAAAATTCACCGAACCCGTTATTCAGGCGCTGCGCCAGCTCGGTGTGGAAGCTGAATTAAGCGGCCGAAACGACATCGTCGCGGACGGCAGAAAAATTTCCGGCAACGCTCAATTTTCGACGAAAGGGCGTATTTTCAGCCACGGAACATTAATGCTGGATTCCGCCATTGATCATGTTGTGTCAGCCTTGAAAGTGAAAAAAGACAAAATCGAATCAAAAGGCATTAAGTCGATCAGAAGCCGTGTCGCCAACATCAGCGAGTTTCTTGATGACAAAATGACGGCGGATGAATTCAAAAAGCACCTGCTTCACCATATTTTTAATACAAATGATCTTTCCGAAGTGCCGGAATATAAACTGACCGATGAAGACTGGAAAGCGATCCGGAAGATTTCCGAAGAGCGCTATCAAAACTGGGACTGGAATTTCGGCAGGTCGCCCGCATTTAACCTTCAGCATTCGAAACGTTATCCGGTCGGATCGATTGATCTGCGTCTTGAAGTGAAAAAAGGAATCATTCAGGACTGCAAAATTTTCGGTGATTTCTTCGGTGCGAAAGATGTGAGTGAAGTCGAACAGGCGCTGATCGGAAAACAGTATGACCGAACCGCTATCAGGGAGGCGCTGGCCGGAATCGATCTGAAACAGTATTTCGGCAAAATAGAGCTGGAAGATTTCCTCGAGCTGATTTATTAGAACATTTGCCGAACGCATGATTTGAATCAGCGCCCGTTTTTGTGAAATGATAGAACCATAATGAATGGGGAGGGATCATGATGAAGGTATTTCTCATCGGAGCAAACGGACAGATCGGACAGCGTCTGACCGGGATGTTTCAAAAAGACGGCACGCATACGCTGCGGGCGATGGTCCGGAAACAAGAGCAGAAAGAAGCGCTTCAAGCCGCGGGAACAGAAGCCGTTCTTGCAGATTTGGAAGGAAGCCCGGAAGACATCGCGAAAGCCGCTGAAGGCTGTGACGCGATTGTGTTTACCGCCGGATCAGGAGGAAGCACCGGATACGATAAGACGCTTTTGATTGATCTTGACGGAGCCGCGAAAGCGATAGAAGCGGCAAAGATAGCCGGCATCAAGCGGTTCATTATGGTAAGCGCCCTTCAGGCTCATAACCGCGGCAATTGGAATGAAGCGCTGAAGCCGTATTACGCCGCAAAGCATTATGCGGATAAAATTCTTGAAGCGAGCGGTCTGACGTATACGATTATCCGGCCGGGCGGGTTATTAAATGATCCCGGCACGGGAAATATCAAAGCCGCAGCCGATTTAGAAAGAGGCTCCATTTCAAGAGACGATGTCGCCAAGACCGTTATCGCATCCCTTGATGAACCGAATACGTATGAAAAAGCATTCGATCTGACAGCGGGCAGCACGCCGGTCAGTGAAGCGCTGAAACAATTATAGTTTCCGGTTTTACGGCACTCGGGGCTTTTTGCCCTTGAGTGTTTTTCTATATTTTTCTATAATAAAAGTGAACGTTTATTCCGGATAAATGAATGACTATTCATTCATTACAATTTTTAAAGGGGTGGGAAAATGAATCTGGTTTCCAAATTGGAAGAAACGGCATCGCAGAAACCGGAAAAACCAGCTTGTCTGTTTCAAGATCAGTACATGACGTATGAGGAGCTGGCAGGTAAAATCAAAGCATTTGCAAACGGCTTGGAGGACAGGGGACTGAAAAAAGGGGATCATCTCGCGCTGCTGCTCGGAAATACGCCTGATTTTGTTATTGCGTTTTTCGGTGCGTTAAAAGCGGGAATTGTCGTCATACCTGTAAATCCGGCATATACACCTTCAGAAATCGCATACATGCTGAAAAACGGCGATGTCAAAGCGATCGCCGGCATCGACCTTTTAATTCCCGTATTTGAAAGCCTGCACGGCTCGCTGCCGCTGCTGGAGCATATCATTATCAGCCAGACAGCAGAGAACGCTCCATCGACAGAAGACCCTCAATTGCGCTTAAAAATGACAACGTTTGCAAAAATGCTCTGCCCGGCGGAGCGCAGCAGAACTTATCCGATATTGTCCAAAGATGATACTGCCGTCATTTTATACACCTCAGGGACGACCGGAAAACCGAAAGGCGCCATGCTCACCCATCAGAATCTTTTCTCCAATGCAAATGATGTCGCCGGATACTTAGGAATGAATGAGAAAGACAAAATTGTGGCGGCATTGCCGATGTTTCACGTTTTTTGTTTAACCGTTTGTATGAATGCGCCTCTGATGAGCGGAGCGTGTGTCTTAATCGAGCCGCAATTCAGCCCGGCTTCTGTGTTTAAACTGATTAAAAGCCGTCAGGCAACCATTTTTGCCGGCGTTCCGACGATGTATAACTATCTGTATCAATACGAGCACGGCAAGGCGGAGGATTTTGCGTCCGTCAGACTGTGCATTTCAGGCGGGGCCTCTATGCCGGTCGCTCTGTTGCAGACGTTTGAACAAACCTTTGACGTCACCATTCTGGAGGGGTACGGACTTTCTGAAGCGTCTCCGGTTACTTGTTTTAATCCGTTTGACCGGGGGAGAAAGCCCGGCTCGATCGGGACGAATATTTTACATGTCGAAAATAAAGTCGTCGATACGCTCGGACGCGAATTGCCCGACCATCAAGTGGGAGAATTGATCGTGAAAGGGCCGAATGTGATGAAAGGCTATTACAAGATGCCCGAGGAGACGGAGCACGCGCTGAAAGACGGCTGGCTGTACACGGGTGATTTGGCGAAGCGCGATGAAGACGGTTATTTTTATATCGTCGACAGAAAAAAAGATATGATTCTCGTCGGCGGATACAACGTCTATCCGCGCGAAGTAGAAGAAGTGCTCTACAGCCATGAGGGCATTAAAGAAGCCGTGGTCATCGGCGTTCCTGACGCCAAAACGGGGGAAGCGGTGCATGCTTATATAGTGCCGGGGGACGGTGAGCTGACAGAGCAGGCGGTTTTTGATTACTGTGAAACACATTTGGCAAAATATAAACGGCCGGCGGAAGTGGTTTTTCTTGATGAGATTCCGAAGAACGCGACCGGGAAGCTGCTGAGGCGGGCGGTCCGGGACATGCTTCCGAAATGACGGACGAAAAGCGAAGCCGGGGGCTTCGCTTTTACATGCTGATCCGGTCAGCTCTGCGATTCTTCCTTAATGATGCTTTGCACAAGCTTCGTATCATGCCGGGTCAGTTTGTAATACGTGTTTTTATACTTGTACAGCATATAATTGCCGCCTTCGAGCCACATGCTGAATGAATCGAAACGGTCTTCATGGTATTTGACCGTTCCGTCGTAATCGGGAGATACGCTTTTGGTCAGTTTGACTTGTTTTCCTTGGTTCAAGATATCGAGCATATCTTTTACATTCTGCCTGTCTTTAATTTTGATCTCTTTTTTTCCGTGCTCAGACAGAATAATCAGATCTGCGTTGCTTGATGGAAACACATCGCCGGTCCGGCTGTATACATAGAAGAAAGCAATAACCAAAAGGGCGATTACTACAATAAACGCGATTATTTTTTTCATATTCATCACTCCGTCTTTTAGTCTTTCCCGCTTCCTGTTGTTCCATTCTTTTCTGTTGTGAAAAGATTAACATCCGTTTCGGAGGCTTGGTTCTATTTATTTGCATTTATGCTTACAATAGGAGTAAGTCATAAGGCTAAGGAGGGAGACTTCCATGCGCAAATGGATAGCGGCAGCGGGACTTGCCTATGTGCTGTACGGCCTTTTTTTCTATTGGTATTTCTTTATGACAGGCGACTCCGCCGTCCCGGAGGCCGTAAAGGGAACGAAAGCCGATCCGTCCTCGTTTATGGACCCGGGCCGCCTGGAAGCCGCTGAAAACTTTTCAAATGTAAAGGATTTTTTATTTTTCATCGGTGCGCCGTTAGATTGGTTTTTATTTTTTCTGCTGCTCATTACGGGGCTTGCCAAAAAAATAAAGCATTGGCTGGAAGCAGCGGTGCGCTTTCGGGTGCTGCAAATCGGAAGCTTCGTATTTGTGATTTCACTCATCGTTACGGCGGCTTCGCTTCCGCTTGAGTGGATCGGATATCGGGTTTCGCTTGCGTATCATATTTCGACGCAGACAACAGCAAGCTGGATAAGAGACCATGTCATTGATTTCTGGATCAGTTTTCCGCTGTTTGCCGTGTGTGTGCTTGTGTTTTACTGGCTGATCACAAAGCATACAAAAAAATGGTGGTTTTACGCTTGGTGTCTTACTGTGCCGTTTACCCTGTTTTTGTTTTTTCTGCAGCCGGTCGTGATTGATCCTTTATACAATGATTTCTATCCGCTGAAAGACAAGGAGCTGGAAAGCAAAATCTTGTCGCTTGCCGACAAGGCTGATATTCCGGCCAGCCATGTTTATGAAGTAAATATGTCGGAGAAAACGAATGCGCTGAATGCGTATGTGACGGGAATCGGTTCGAATAAGCGGATCGTTTTGTGGGATACGACGCTTAACAAACTGAAGGATCGGGAAATTTTGTTCATTATGGGGCATGAGATGGGGCACTATGTGATGAAGCACGTGTACATCGGACTGGCCGGGTATCTCCTGCTGTCATTAGCCGGGTTCTATATCATTGACAAGCTTTATAAGCGGCTGTCCAAATTCTTCGGCCGAATGCTTCATATAAAGGGGCCTGAAGATCTGGCCGCCCTCCCGCTGTTATTGCTGCTCATATCCGTTCTCAGTTTTGCTTCTGATCCGATTACGAATGCCGTCTCCCGGTATCAAGAAAACGCCGCCGACCGTTACGGCATCGAGCTGACCGGCAACCGGGAAGCGGCGATTGAGACGTTTCAGGATTTGGCCGATACGGGACTGAGCCGGGTCAACCCGCCGTTTCTCGTCAAAATTTTCAGAGGGAGCCACCCGTCGATCATGGAGCGGATTGAACATGCTGAGGAAGAAAAATAATAAAAAAACCGGCGGGGCCATGGCCGACGCCGGTTTTTTTATGTTTTACTGAGCTGCCGCCTGTACGTTGATCAGCCCTTTTCCGTAGTAGAAAGCATCACCAAGTTTTGTAGTGGTGTTTTCTAAACTGCTGCGGACTTGAGTGTTTGTCCAGTTCGGGTGCTTAGAAAGAATCAAAGCAGCCGCTCCGGCAACGTGCGGAGATGCCATTGACGTACCATTGTACGCGCCGTATTTGTTTCCAGGAAGCGTGCTTTGGATAGAGACGCCTGGTGCCATGACATCAAGCTCAGAACCTACGCTTGAGAAAGATGCTCTTTGGTTGCTGCTGTTAACAGCGCCTACCGCAATGACAGAAGGGTATTTACCAGGGTAGCCCACTGTGCTTGAGCCGCCGGAAGTGCCTTCGTTACCGGCTGCCGCAACGACTACGACGCCGGAAGCAACGGCTTTGTCAACTGCCGCTTTTAACGCTGCAGAACCAGAAGGTCCGCCGAGGCTCATGTTAATAACGTCCATATTGTTTGCGATCGCCCACTCAATTCCGTTAATGATCCAGCTGTACTGGCCGGAACCGTCAGCGCCGAGAACTTTTACAGCGTAAAGAGATGCGCTTGGCGCAACGCCTAATACACCGACTGAGTTATTAAGAGCCGCAACTGTACCGGCAACGTGAGTTCCGTGAGAGTTGTAGTCTTGGAAAGGATTTGTTTCAGAAGGAACCATGCTGGCTCCGCCTGCTACTTTTAAATCAGGATGAGAAGAATCGATACCGCTGTCGATAACCGCTACTTTCACATTTGATCCGGTGAAGCCTTGAGAGTGCAGAGCAGGGGCTTTAATTTGTGATACGCCGTAAGGCACGGACTGCGCGTACGCTTTTGCAACGTGATCTTCTTCAACGTAAGCGACGCTTGGGTCTTTTTTCAGCTCTTTTACAGCTTTTTCATTTAATGTAGCTGAAGCTGCGTCTACATATTTGAATTGCTTTTGCACTTTCCCGCCTTTTTCAGAAATGACATCTTTTTTCTTAGCGGCGCTCATCGTGCTCATTGTCTGTTTAAATCCGACAATGTATTTCTTTTCCCCGTTTGATTTCCCTGCCGCCTGGGCAGGAGACGTGCTGCCGAACGCCATCGTAAAGATTAACGCTAAAGCAAACAGCAAACTGATCCATACCTTTTTGCCTCTCACTCTTTATCCTCTCCTTTTTTTCATTTGCAGAACAACCAATAGACAGATTATTCTGTGGATTAATTGTATAGCATGGAATAATATTTTAGTAGACCCAATTTTTTTCAATTTGTTTTATTTCTATTTAGGTATATCATCTCTCTTTCGTTTAATAGGAACCCGAAATATTTAAATTTTAATGGAAAAAACCGATGGAAGGACATGAGTATTTGTACACAGCCGCAATCGCTCTCTTGTTTGCTGGGTCGAACGGTTTGATTCCATTTTTGGAAGCTGCGGCAAAAACAGGATAAATGTCACCTTTTGTTGAATGCAGAAGTCTGATGGAAACGAAAGCGGAATGAAATAAAGCGGCCGGCATGAATCAGTCTTCGGCTTTCTTGACGGAGAAAAGCTGTGAAACCATTTTATAAAAATAATGATAATGAATATCATTGATACTTATATTGTCAATGATATAATTGCGGAAAAACGAAAGAGGGGGAACAGATGAAACAAATTTTCAGTATGCTGATGATCTTATCCGTTCTCTTCATAACGGCATGCTCAGAACAGGAACATGAAACCGCCGTCAGGCACGATCTGGGGACGGCGCATGTGGCTGCGCACCCGCAGCGCATCGCCGTATTGAATGAGGGCTTTATTGATACCCTCCATGATCTCGGCATAAAGCCTGTGGCTGCGGCGGATAACCGGACAGAGCGAAACGACGGCAGTCCGTCCGTCGGACCACCGTCACACCCTGATTTGAAAAAGATCACTTCGTTAAAGCCCGATCTCATCATTGCAGACTCAAGCCTTCACAAGGGGATATACCGAAAACTGACAAAGATCGCTCCGACAATCGCTTTAAAAAATGAAGCTGCGGATTATCACGATGCGGTTGATGCTGCCCTTACTATCGAAAAGGCGGTCGGTAAAGATGGCATCATAGAGAAACAATTGTCGGCTCAGGAAGAAAAGCTGAATGACATCAAAAGAAAGCTGGATGCAGAAGGCGGCACGATTTTATTAATTGACGCTGCAAATGACAGCATTTCCGTAAAGGATGATCAGTTTTTTACGTCCCGGCTTTTGACGCTCGCAGGGTTTACCTATGCGGTCCAGACGGATTCCGGCGGGAAATCAGACTCTATCAAAATGACGTCCGGGCAGCTTTTGCATATCGATCCTGATTACATCGTGCTGTTGGACGGTGAGAAAGAACTCGAAAAAAATCACCTCTGGAAACAGCTGACAGCTGTAAAAAACGGACACGTTTACCGCGCGGACAGGGCGGTATGGACGGAGCGCCGGAGCATTGAGGGTGCGGACGCCATATTACATGATCTGCAGAAAAAAATGCTCGCCAAAAAGGCCCAAAACTGAATTCGGGCCTTTTTGTTATGATTCTGATAGGTGGCTGCTTACATTGTAATCTTTGACGCGCCACTTATTTTCAATTCGTTCGATATTGCTCAGGCACGCATTGACAAGCTTTGCGTTTTGGATGTCGGTATCACCGTCAGAAATGGCGGACAAGAGGGCATGAATGGCTGCGCCGTGAGCGACGATCAGTACTTTTTGATCAGGAAATTGCTCCTGAACTTTCACTAAACCGGCAAGCATTCTGTCTGTCAGCTCTTCTGCGGTCTCCATGTTCGGGTAGTTTTTATCCGGGTAGCGCTTCGACCGTTCCGGTAAAGACATTCCTTCCGCATCACCGTAGCTTCGTTCTCTGAAATCTTCCATGACGACGATGGGAAGATTCAAAAACCCGTTAATAATGTCAGCTGTTTTTCTGGCCCGTTTCATCGGGCTTGAGACGATGACATCCCATTCGGACCCCTTTAAGTACTCTCCTGTTTCTTTCGCCTGACGCTCTCCCGTCGCATTTAACGGAATATCCGATTTGCCTTGAAGCTTCTTTTGGGCATTCCAATCAGTCTCTCCATGTCTTACTAAACAAACGGCAGTCATAAAGTCTCCACTCCGATCATTTTTTATCGATATCATCTATTATACTGCCGTTACGTTAACACTTCAAAGAGAAGCGCCAGTCCGACTCCGCCTCCGCTGCCGATCGCTGCTGCTGCGTAGCGGGCATCCGGGCGTCTTTTTGCTTCATAAAAAAGCCGGGTGACAAGCGCCGCCCCGGAAGCCCCGTACGGATGCCCGACGGCCAGAGCGCCGCCCCGGACATTTATTTTAGAATACGGCACTCGAAGCTGCTGTGAAAAAACGCATATTTTGACGGCAAACGCCTCGTTGATTTCGTATATATCAATATCATCCGGTGACAGGTCCCGTTCCTTCAAAAGTTTTTTGACGGCATAAACCGGAGCTGCTGACGGATAATGCGGATGGACGCCGCTTACCGCGCTTCCGATAAAACGCAATCCCGGCTTTAAACCGAGAGACCGCGCTTTTTGTTCTTCCATCACACAAACTGCCGCCGCCCCGTCAGAAATTCCGCAGCTGTTGGCGGCGGTGACAGAGCCTCCGGACTGAAAGACGGGCTTGGCACGGGAGATGAGAGGCTCCATGTTCCGCTTTTTCAGCATGTTTTCGTCAGCGGCGAATCCGTGACAGGGATGAATTTCCGGGCGGTACAAGCCGTCTTCGTGCGCTTTGATGCTCCGTTCATAGCTGAGAAGGGCATATTCGTCCTGCATCTTTCTCGTTACGCCGTAAGCCTGTGCCGTATACTCTGCTGCTATGCCCATATCAGGATCGCCGATGTGTTCAGGAGAAAAGCGCGCCCGGGATGAGAAAGGGGAACGGCTGCTGCTCTCCGCTCCTCCCGCGATGTACTTGCTCCCCGCGCCGGCTTTGACAAAGTGGCACGCGACCCTCACGGCGTCCAGTCCGGAGCCGCACTGCCTGTCGATGGTCGTACCGGACACGCTCAAAGGAAGTCCGGCGGCCAAGGACGACAGCCGGGCGAGATTCCCGCCGCGGCCCGTCGCGTTTCCGATCAGGACTTCATCAATGTCTTCGGGCATGTTCCGGCTCAAATGGCGGATCAGCGGAGCTGCCAAATCTTCTGGGAGACAGTCTTTTAACAGGCCGTTTTCCCGGGCGAAAATTGTCCGTTTCGCATCCGTAATTACAGCTTCCATTCCATCATGTCCTTTGCCTGCGTTTGTACGGCGGCACGGGCGATCTTTCCGCCGGCTGTTTCCGGTATTTCTGAAAACAGCCATTTTTTCGGTATTTTATATGCCGCCAGCTGCTCGCGGCACTGTTTCTTCAGTTCCTTTACATTTGCATCTCCGTCGATCACCGCAACGGCGATGCTGCCCCAATAATCATCAGGAATGCCGATGACGGCCGATTTTCTGACGCCCGGACAGCGGTTGAGCACACGTTCTATCTCTTCAGGGAATACATTCAGGCCGCCTGATACGATCATCCCGTTTTCACGTCCTTCGATATAAAGATAGCCTTCACGATCGATATATCCCATGTCATCAACCGTCATCCAGCCGGAATCATCAGGTTTTGCGCCGTTGATGTATCCGGAAAATTTCATCGGGCTGTTCACAAAAATCTTCCCCGTTTCGCCCGGCATGCAGCGTTCTCCGCCGGGCCGGCGGATTTCGATTGTAACATTTTCAAACGGGCGGCCCGCCGCGTCAGGCTTTCGGGCGCTGTCTTCAGGCGATAAGAACGCCACGAAACTCAGCTCGGACGTTCCGTAAAAATCGTACAACCGCAAATGGGGATAGCGCTCTGACAGCGCTTGTTTAGACGAAGCGGGCCAGTCTGCACCGGAAGAAATCACCTTGAGCGGTGTATCCGGAAACGCCTCTAGTGAGAGCAGGGCGTCCGTCATTGTCGGAACGGTATATAGAACGTCAGCTTGTCTGAGCCGGTCTTTCATTCCGGCCGGATTGAATTTTCTTTGAAGGATGACGGTTCCGCCGATAAACAAAGTGCTGACGGCGCCGTATAAAAAGTGTGACGAGCGAAGCGTGCCCGGTACCAGCACTTTGTCATCAGGGGAAATGCCGAATTCACGTTTCGTACAAGAAAAACTCTCCAGCCACGAACGGTGAGAGCGGGTGAAGGCTTTCGGCTTACCGGTCGATCCCGAGGTGAATCCGGTATAAAAGGGCAGGCCGGCGTTTTTGATAAAAGCGCCTTCCGTTTTTTCCGCCTCGATCAAAGGCCTGCATTCATCCCACAGGATGACAGGCGTTTTGACGCCGTCCAGTCTGCCGCTCAGCCGGCGGTCACAGATGACGAGGCCGGTTTTGCTGATGTGCAGCTGATCCGCGAGTTCCGCCGCTGCCGAGCGGGGATCTAACGGAACCGCCGTGCAGCCGGCATGCGCCGCCCCTGCGAAAAGTTGTAAAAAAGGGATGCCGTTCGGCAGTAATATTGCAATGTTTTCCGGCTTACCTGAAAGGCTGCCAAGCCAGTTTGCGGTTTGGTTAACTAGCCTGTTCCAAGTTTGATAGGTGATCTGTTCTGTTTCTGCCTGAATTGCGATCTGTTCCGGCGCTTGTCCGGCTGTATCTGAATATGATGATGTAATCATGATGACTAAAATCAGCTTCCTTTCGTCGGCAAAAGCCGGCTTGCTTGAAGAGTTTTCCTGATTCTTACGGCTGCGAATGAGGCTGCGGCCGCTTTAAGCAGATCTCCGGGCACATAGATGAGGCTGAGCTTTACGGCAGTTAAGATATCAATGTGCATCATAAAAGCCTGAACGGGAATGCCGATGACATACAAAAACAGCACGCCGAACAAGAACTGTCTGATAAACAAATGGGGGACAGCAGCTGAGCGAAGGCCTTGGATGCTGAGGCTCAGCAGTAATGCCGCCAGCGGATATGCGATGAGGTATCCGGCGCTCGGCCCGAAAAAAACCCCGAACCCGCCTCTGCCGCCTGAAAGGAGAGGCGCTCCGCATGCCACAATCAGCAAAAACAGCAATTGGCTTAAAAACGCCGCTTTCGGTTTTAGGATGCTTCCCGATAAGAGCACACCGATCGTCTGGAGCGTAATCGGAACCGGCGTAAAGGATAAGAAAAGCGGCGGGAGCAGCCCCAAAAGTCCCATAATGGCGGTAAACACGGCAATATGCATCATTTCTGTCAATTTCATTATGTATTCCTCCAGCTTATCAAAATATGTTTATACAATAAAGCGAGTCTTTATATATGTCAACTCTATTATATTTCAAGTTAACATTAAAAAGACCGGCCCTTTATGAAAAAGGCCGGTCGGTTTATCTTTATTCTTCTGTAAGGATAACAAGTGAATCAACGGATGATGCAACGTGGGAAACCGCGCGGCTGACTTCTTGAAGGCCGCCGAGAAAGGCCTGCAAATCAACGTCGATTTTGCCTGTCTGGTCTTTGCTCGTTTTCATGCTTTGGACGATGTCATCAAACAGACGGTTGATCTGCGCCATTTTTTCTTTCGTTTCACTTACAAGTCCGTTTACATCTTTAATATGTTTGGACACGATGTTGATTTGTGTATTGGTATTGTTCACGAGCTCTGATACGGTGGAAACGGTTTTTTTCGTATCCTCTGAAAGCTTTCTTACCTCCGTCGCCACAACGGCGAACCCTTTGCCGTGCTCCCCGGCTCTCGCGGATTCTATTGAAGCGTTGAGTGACAGGAGATTCGTTTGCTCAGCGATCCCCGTCACGATGCCGAAGATTTTTTCGATCTGCTGGGCGATGTCATTCAGCTTGTCCATTTCTTCTTCAATCTGCAGAAGGCTGGCGTCGATTTTATTCATCTGCTGCTGCTGGCTTTCAAGCTCTTTTTTCCCGCCGATTGATTTTTCTTCGACATGTACGGAAGTGACGGTGCCGGCTTTTGACGCCTCGGAAATGCCCTCGGATTTATCGACCAGCTCCTGCACGGCTCTGCTCGTTTCTGAAAACAAATCAGCGAGTGATCCGGATGTTTCCTGGATTTTTTGATGAAGACGGGCTTTCTTTTCCTCTTGTTCGTCACGCTGGCAGTTATATTCAGTCTGGAATGCTTCAAGGACGAGCTGCTGTTCAAGATTCAATATTTTCGTCGTCGCTTTGATCGCTTTTAAAAGCTCATGCAAATCCGGAATGGTTGCTTCATATATGTTCATCATCGACAGAAGCAGATCCTGGAACGCTCCCATATACCATTTCGGTTCAAGGCCGATCCGCAAATGGATGGAAGCGATGCGCTGTCTTTTTTCAATGAATTCATCATCAATCGTGCCGGCAAACATCTCATGGATATGACGCCGTAATGTTTTTTTCAGGCGCTCGACCGTGCTGTGGTCGTTAATGATCGTCATTAATGATTTTTCGTGATCCAGGTTTCGGTAAAAGGAATCGACGATTGTTGAGATATGTTCTTTAATTAACGGCTGCAGCTCTTCAAGCACATGAAGTTCTTCGTTTCCGAGCCTGACCATTTTCAGCTGTTTTTGGACATCTGCATATTGATTTGAAAGCGCGATGCGTTTTTTTCCATCGGCTTCCGAAAAATAAGCTGTTTCTTTTTTGCGGTCTTTTTTAAATAACAATATAAGTTCCCCCAGATATTCTCTTTTTCTTTTTATCGGTATGGAAGGAACTTGAATGAAGGAATCTGATAAAAATATTTTAATGCAAAAAAATAAAACCATTCGTACAGAATGGTTTAGTTAATCTTGGCTGAGGCGCTTCAGCGGCTTGATGGCGGGACCTTCGGCAACCCCGCCGTCGGGTGTGAACCGGGACCCGTGACAAGGACAGTCCCACGTCCGTTCGCCGTCATTCCATTCGACCTCACAGCCCAAATGGGTGCATGTCGTATCGACAAGATGCAGACAGCCTTTTTCATCTTTATAGGCGCCGGCCCGTTTGCCGTTTACCGTTACGATTTTTCCCTCCCCGGGCCGAAGAGTCTCAGGTGAAGCGTCCGGCCTCTCAAGTTTGCCCGAGATAAGGTGTTTGGCCACGTCGGCATTATAGGAAATCAGTTTTTTCAGTCCCGGATCTGCGTGGAAGCGTGACGGAATAAACAGGCCGGAAAACGGGTTCTTTTTGTTTTGAATATGATCAGCCAAAAGCTTCGCCGCGAGCGCTGAGCTTGTCATACCCCATTTTTTAAAACCGGTCGCCGCCAAAATATGTTCTTCATCGCCTGAGATGGGACCGATGAACGGAATTTTATCAATGGTGACAAGGTCTTGTGCAGACCAATGATATGGGATGCTTTCAACTCCGATTGTGTCTTCCGCAAATTGTTTCAGCGCTTCGTAATGCTCGGACATTTCTTTTCCCTGGCCTGTTTTGTGGCTTTCGCCGCCGACAAGCACCAGTTTTTCACCGTTCAAATCGGTGTATCGCAGTGATCTGGACGGCTTGTCTATGCTGAGATACATCCCGTCCGGATACGCTTGTTTCGGTTTTACCGCGAGTACGTAGGATCTGCTCGCATACATTCTGGCGGCGTAAAGCCCGCCTCCGTCATAAAAAGGAAAGTGGGAAGAGCAGACAATGTAGCTGCACTTGATGCCGTGTCTGTTTTTCGTGACCACTTCCGGCTGCGGTTCTTTTTTTATGTCGATCGCAGCCGTCTGTTCAAAAATACGCGCCCCGTTTTTAACGATCTCTTTGACGAGCGCCGCGCCATATAAAAGCGGATGGAATTGCGCCTGATTCTTCATGGCGAGACCGAGCCTGCAATCAACGGGGACGGGAAGTTCTTTCACAAGCTCGTGTTCAATACCGAGCTTGGTATAAGCTTCCTGCTCACTGCGGATTTTTTTGACGCCTGATTCTGTATTGGTGTAAAGATATGCGTCTTGTTCAATCAGTCTGCAGTCAATCGAAAGGTCCTTGATGATCTGCTTCATGTCTTCCATGGCGCGGAGATGGGCTTCGAAATACAGCCTTGCGCTGGTCAGGCCGATCTGCTGAATAAGATCGGCATAGATGAAATCATGCTGGGCGGTGATTTTTGCGGTCGTTCCCGCGGTCGTCCCGTTTAAAATCCGGTCTGCTTCAATGACAGCGACACGGAAACCTCTTTTCGTCAGTTCGTATGCCGTTGTCAGGCCCGTAATTCCTCCGCCGATAATCGCAACGTCACATTCCGTATCTTCAGTGAGGGCGGGAAAGGAAGGAATGTCAGCTGTTGCTTTCCAATAGGAAGCCGGTTCCTCGTTTGAAAAAGTAGTCAATTCAGATTTACCTCCTCTGTTGTATATTCTTAATTTTTCCAATAAGACTCTGTTCATACATGAAATTCGTATAAGATGCTCAAATTACTCATAATATAGTAATTAATGTAAAGGAGTGATCAAAATGGCTAATCAGAAGAAGAAAACCTTGCCGCCGCAGCATCAAAACCGGCAGCCGGGCTTTGAATATGTAATGGACCCGCGCCCCGTTTTTGACAAACCGAAAGCGGCGAAAAAACTTGAAGGGAAAACGGCGGTCATCACGGGCGGAGACAGCGGGATCGGCCGCGCCGTATCCGTTTTATTCGCGAAGGAAGGCGCTAATGTGGTCATCGTTTACTTTGATGAGCATCAGGATGCCGAAGAGACGAAGCAATATGTAGAAAAAGAGGGGGCGAAGTGTCTGCTGATTGCAGGGGATGTCGGCGACGAAGCCTTTTGCAACGATGTCATCCGCCAGGCGGGCCAAGCCTTTCCTTCCATTGACATCCTGGTCAACAACGCAGGTGAGCAGCACGTGCAGCCGGGGATTGAGAAAATCACGAGCCACCAGCTCATCAGAACGTTTCAGACGAATATTTTTTCAATGTTTTACTTAACGAAAGCCGCGCTCCCTCACCTGAAAAAAGGAAGTTCAATCATTAATACGGCCTCTATTACCGCCTATAAAGGCCACAAAACATTGATTGACTATTCAGCGACAAAAGGGGCGATCGTCACGTTTACAAGATCTCTTTCCCAATCTCTTGTCACTCAGGGCATCAGGGTAAACGCAGTGGCGCCGGGGCCGATCTGGACGCCGCTGATCCCGGCGAGCTTCTCGGCGAAGGAAGTGGAAGTCTTCGGCTCAGACGTGCCGATGCAGCGCCCGGGAGAGCCTGTTGAAGTGGCGCCGAGCTATTTGTACTTAGCAAGCGATGATTCTTCCTATGTCACGGGACAGACGATCCATGTGAACGGCGGCACCATCGTAAACGGATAATGTAAAAAAAGCCAATCCATATGGATTGGCTTATTCACTCTGTTTGAGTGCTGCATATTCTTTTGAAAGCGTGAGGAACGCTTCTTTATTTTTATCATCAAGCGCCTTATTAATCTGCATGGTCAGCATGGCGAGCCGGCGTTTATACAAGGATTCATCAAGCACCATTTGAATGTAAATATCGGCCATTGTCACATCGAATTCGTTTGCTATTTGCGTGTTGCGGGACTTCATGAGCTCAGTGTACGACTTTTTCTCTTTCATAAAGAATCCCCCCAATGCCTTTTTTATAGTATATGGATAACGGCCGGAAAAATCAATTAATTTTTATAATCTTTAGACAACTAATACTTGGAAATATATCGACATATCCTGCAAATTGACGAAAAAACGAAAATGATCATCGTATAAATGAGGTGAAACGAAAAAGAAAAACAATATTTAAATAGTAATTTAAGACTAAATTACATCTTTAAAAGGTGATTTTTAGCTATATTCAAAAAAAACCTGTCGTTTTCCAATGACAGATGATAGATTATTAGTATAAATTTTCAAGAAAAGGATTGGAGGCTGCACATTATGTGCCAGAAAACACATGCACCCTTAGAAAGCTACGAAGTAAATCGTTCAACCATCGCTGTTTTGCCTGAGGAAATAGACGGTAAAATGGGGTCGAAGGTCATTGAAAAAGACTGCATTCTGTATGTCAGCATGAAGCCGATTCACATCATCGACAGAAGCTGCCGCTACTTTGGCTCCAGCTATGCCGGGAGAAAAGCGGGAACATATGAAGCGATTAAAATTTCTCACAAGCCGCCGATTATGGTGGACCCTTCAAATCACATCTTTTTATTCCCTACACTTTCTTCTGCAAGGCCTCAATGCGGCTGGATATCTCATGTGCACGTTAAAGATTTTCAACCGACGGCATTTGATGACACAGCGGTCACGTTCTCAAACGGCAAAACGATGGAACTGGAAGTATCCTATCATTCTTTTGAAAATCAGGTTTACAGAACCGCCTATCTCAGAACCACTTTTCAGGACAGGATGGGCAGTCATGTCCCGAAGCGGCAGGAATTCATGCTGTATCCGAAAGAAGAGCGGACAAGAATGATCTACGACTTTATTTTGCGGGAGCTGGGGGAGAGATATTAGAGAAAGCTGTGATGTGAAGGGACGGGTCCTCTCCTTTTGGGGAGGGCTTTTTTCGATTTACATGCCCGGGCAGAGTTGTATCGTGTCCGTCTGTTGGCTATGATGATGTAAAGAGTAATGATATTTCATTTTAGGAGAGATGGGCATGGATGTGTTTGCAAAATATGTATCAGGAATCGACAACCCGGATCACCGTCTCAAAGCAGAGGAAATCTTGTCGTGGACGGCTGGCCAATTTCCGAACTTAGAAGCGCAGATCAAGTGGAACAAACCGACATTTACCGATCACGGCACCTATATCATTATGTTTGCCGCGGCAAAAAATCATTTGAGCATTTTACCTGAAAAAGAGACGATGGAGCATTTTGCCGATGACATCGCTCAAGCCGGGTACAGCGCTTCTTCGCGCCTGTTCAGAATTCGATGGACTGATCCGGTGCACTATGATCTGCTTAAGAAGATCATCGAATTTAACATCAAGGAAAAAGCTGGAAATCCGGGGTTTTGGCGCTAGCGGACGTGATGATGAAGGAGGAAGACATGGACGTTTTCAAAGACTATTTATCAAGTATCGACAGCCCTGATCATCGTCTGCGAATGGAGGAAATTCTGTCGTGGACGGCTGACCAATTTCCGAACTTAGAAGCGCAGATCAAGTGGAACACGCCGATGTTTACCGATCACGGCACCTTTATTATCGGCTTTGCGGCAGCAAAGCATCATGTAAGTGTTTCCCCCGAAGAAGCTGGAATTGCGCATTTTGCCGAGGACATTGCCTGTGCCGGCTACAGCGCTACTTCCCGTTTGTTCAGAATTCAATGGACTGAACCGGTGCATTATGAGCTGCTTGAACGCATGATTCAATTCAATATTCAGGATAAGGCGGACTGCTCAGCATTTTGGCGGAAATAATGAAAGAAATGTTAAAAAAACAACCCTGAGGAGGGCTGTTTTTTTATTGGAAACACATGATCAGCCCATTTTAATCAAGAAGCAATGGATGACGTACTATAAAAAATAAGGAGTACGCAGTGAATGAATTTTATAAGGCGTTAACATATGTAAATAAAATTTTTTATGAACCAAATCACTTAACGATACATGATATTCAAGAAGAAGCTCAAAACTCAGAGTATGGGGCCGGTATGTTTCAACTGCATTCAAAGTCAGTTCGATTCAGAGTCGCAAAAATAACGCCTAACAAGATAGGACAGTTTGTTGCTTTTTGGGAAAAAGATGGAGATGGTAAAAACCAAGCCTTTTCATATGAAAAAGCTGCTGATTTATTGGTTATCAATACTTTTGCCAGTAATAATCATTTTGGACAATTCGTTTTTCCAAAAGAAGTTCTTGTAAAGCAAAATATCCTTAAAACAGCCGCTACAAAAGGAAAAATGGCAATTAGAGTTTACCCTGAATGGGAAAATCCCACTAGCAAACAAGCTATCGAAACACAAAAATGGCAGTTGGCATATTTTGTTGAGGCGAACGATGCAGATCGTTTTCCAGCACAAGACCTGTTAAAGCTATATTCTAACTAAAATTGGACAGCCCTGAGCCGGCTGACAGTATGTGAAGTTAACCGGTGCGTGAGTTGGAGAATAACGGGGAACCTCAACAAATGAGGTTCCTCTAATTGTTATATAGAAATCGACATTTTGAATGTAACAGAGTTTGTTTATTAAACGTAATCCGAAAAATAAGGGATTTGCGTATCCGGCAGACCCTCACGAAACGCACGATGACAGAAATCGTGCGTTCAACATTCTTTATTTGACGACAGACATGCTGACGCTGCTGCCTGACACTGTCAATTTGGCAAAATCCTGTGTATCAATCACAGGTGTGACTGCTTTATTGTCAATCGTGATGTTCGTAAAGGCTGTTGAGAAGTTTGATTTGATGTAAGGGCGCTGATCCTCTGATGTGACCGCGACGGTGGCGAGCGCTTTCCATTTTGAGACAGAGCCTACATTTGTTTGGGCGAGTTCTGAGATGATGCGGCCGGTGTATCCGTCATTATTCGTGCCCCAATATGTGGCGCGGGTATTGCCGTTCAGATTTTTGTAGATGGTCAGCTGTACGGTGCTGCCGGGCCGGAAGCCTTTCGTATAGGTGAATTGGCTTTCTCCTTCCAGATACTTGACCTGGCCTTGTCCCTTTGAACCGACTTTCATGATCGGTTTCCATACATGATAGGTGTCACTGTACTGAAGTCCGATATCAGCCTCTGTGCCTCCGGTAAATCCTGAGTAAATATAGGCTGTCCCATTTGACACCTGAATTGAGCTTGGAAGCTGAATTTTCGTGACGAGTACAGAACCCGTGCTGTTCAGGTAGGCCCTTCCGCCGATTCCTTTGCTGAGCTGAGACGCCGCTTCCGCCGTATTGGGACTGATCAACCCCGGAATTTCCGCCGTACATGTGCCGAATAGAACGGCTGTAGTGAGCACACCCGCAAAAAGCCCTTTTTTCATCATCATTTCTCCTCCTATCATCATAGTCAGATCGCGCTATCAATTCATATTATAAAAGGTTTTGGGAAAAATTCCATAAAAGATATACAGTCGGACGTAAATTAAAACTATTTTCCTATTTATCTTGTAAATGGAGATTATTTGAACTATGATATGTTCAGCAATACCGCATAACTTAGGAGGGGGATAGGATAGAGATGAAAAAGACGGCAGCTGTGCTTTTGTCTTTCGGTCTTGTGTTCGGATGTTCATACGGAGCGGGGCAGACGGCAGAAGCGAAAACAAAGGTGAAAACGTATCAAAACTGCAAGGCGCTGAATAAGGTGTATAAGGGCGGCGTGGCCAAATCGTCGAAAGTGAAAAACAAGGGCGGCAGAACAAAGTACAAGCCGTATGTATCAAAAGCGCTTTACAATGCAAATAAAAGACTTGACCGAGATAAAGACTATATCGCATGTGAGAAATAAAAAAACAAGCCTCTTTAAAGAGGCTTGTTTTTTTAAATGGATTCGGCGGTGACGGCGGTTCCGTATCCGATTAATTCGGATGTGTTCTGTCCTGCGGTCAGTTCGAACCGCAGGCCGACGATGGCGTTCGCTCCGAGCTGCTCCGCCTCTCTGATCAGCCGCTCTTTCACCGCTTTTTTGGAGTCTTCCAGCATTTCAGTATAGCTTTTCAATTCGCCGCCGACGACAGATTTTAAGCCTGCAAGCAAGTCTTTGCCGATGTGTCTGGACTGGACGATACTGCTTGTCACCAAGCCTTTCACTTCCGTAATCTGTTTTCCGGCGACGGTTTCGGTCGTTGTCATGATCATGCGTTTTTCCCCTTTCGTGTATCTTACCGCTATCTTACCATTTAAGCCGCCTTTTCGGCTGCGCTGATTTGTTTTTTTCTGACTGCGGCGCTGACTGCAAACATGACGGCAATGTTCAGAACCAGTGCGATGATGCCTGTATTCATATCCTTAACGATCTGCGGAAGAAACGGAAAGAGGGTTCCGATGGTTGATTCGGTCAGCGTAATGAAGGCCACCGTTCCGACCCCGGCCGTTATGCCGGCAAAAGCGCCGTGGCTTGTGATGAAACGCCGCTTCGGCAGGCTGAATAAGAGGGCGGGGAAAAGCTGGGTGACAAGGCTGTAGCCCATTAAAAGCAAGGTGACGATGGTATTTCCGCCTTTCAGCGTAAAATATACGGATATCAGCGCGATGACGGGTACGGCGTATTTTGCGAGCCGTGAGACTTTTTCGTCAGTCGTGCCGGGCAGAATGGCTTTGTACACATTTTTGGCGAACAGCGTGCTTGAGGCCATTAATATCATTGAACCGGGTACAAGCGCCGTCAGAATGCCCGCCGATCCGATCAGTCCGACAAACCAGGGATCAAAGGTTTTCACAGACAGCTTTAATAAGGCGAGATCCGTGTCCGTCCCTTTTAAACCGGGCACCTGCAGAATCGCCGCAAATCCGGTAAAGATGACAAACAGCAGGACGAGCTGATAAAGAGGCATGATGATTGCGTTTTTCCGAAACACCCGCGGATGCTCCGCCGAATAGGAAGCGGCAAATGTATGGGGCCACATATAAAAGCCGAGGGCGGTCAGCAAAACCGTTGAGCTGAACCAGGAAACGCTCTGTCCGGTTTCCGGCAGCGTGAGAAATCCGGGTTTTGCGGCGTCAATTTGTTTGAACATCTCCGTAAATCCGCCATAGTAATGAATGGGCAGATAAATGCCTAAATACAGGACGATGCCTAAAATCATGATATCTTTAACGACTGATATCCACGCTGAACCGTGGATTCCTGATATCATCACATAAATCGTGATGGAAACAGCGCCGATCCAGACAGCGGCTGAGGGCGGAATCTGTCCGTATGACGTTGCTGAAACAATTAATCCGAGCCCTTTCAGCTGCAGGACGAGATAGGGGATGAGGGATGCGATGCCGACGAGCGATACGAGAATGCCGAGGAGCGGGCTGTTGTATTTTGAAATAAAAAAATCTGATTGCGACATCAGTTTGTGTTGTTTGGCGTAAGTCCACACGGCTGGCAGAAGCCAATATGACAAAATGTAGGCAAGGCAGCCGTACGCGATAATATAAAAGGCGGGGCCTCCTTTTCCGTAAGCCCACCCGCTTCCGCCTAGGAATGTAAAGGTCGTGTATATTTCTCCCGCCATTAATAAAAAGACAAACATCGTGCCGAAGCCGCGTCCGCCCACCGTCCATTGTTCAAGGTCCATATGTTTTCCTTTTCGGGCCCGGATTCCGAGATATACACAAAACAGGAGCACGGCGGCCATTACGGGAAATGCTGCGTTCATTCCGCCTCACCCGCCTTATTTTCTTTGTCCAATTTGTAAACGGCGGCCATCAGAACGGAAGTCAGCACCGCCCAGATGACGACATACGCGAGAATGAAAGGCATTCCGAAAACATAAGGCGTCACCCGGTTGGCAAATGGAATGCCGGCGAGAATTCCGAAAAAGGGCAGGGCGGCGAGAACATGAATCAGTTTCATAACATTCCTCCTTTTCATTGAAAACAGCGTGTCCCGATTATAAAGAAAATCATGTCGAATGTATAGTGTGAATAGTCTGAAATTTATTAGTTGAAAAGGAAAAGCAGTCCCGGCTGCTTTTTAAATGGTCGCAAGAGACAGGTAATATTCTAATAAGGCGGTTACCTGTTCCCGTATTCTCGGGTTGAAATAACGGTGTTTTTCTTCATAGCCGTTAATGGTGCATATATAAAGCGTAAATGCTTCGTCTCTTTCCGCTTCGTATATTTTAATTTTACGCTTTCTTAACTCTTTTCGAACATCACTCAAATCCTTTTGTGCTAATTTTAAAGAGCAGCTGATAAGCTGTTTATAGGGTTGTTTTAATTTGAACGGGCACGAATCAAGCGCTTCGAGGTCCCGGTTCAGGATGGCAGCCGCCATGGGCAGAAACAGCCCTTTTTCGATGAGATCGCGGGTGCCGCTCCGGATGTCAGGCATAAATACTCCTTCTTTCTTAAAAAAGAGAACGTTTGTTCTTATTTTATACTCGCTTACACGATATTTCAAGTCGGAAAATCTCGTAAACATTTTCGTTTTTTGGAGATAATGTGTAGAATAAGGATAGACAAACTCGTTAAGGAGTATAAACGTTGGAGCAATTTTTATCATATTTGACTGAGGAACAGCTGACGGAATGGTTCCAAAGCTATAGAGCTTTCGGCCCGGCGGCTGCGGCTGCACTGCCTTTTATTGAAGCGTTTCTTCCGTTTTTGCCGCTCGTTGTATTTGTGGTGGCGAATACGAATGCATTTGGTTTGTGGGAAGGTTTTTTTCTGTCATGGCTCGGGTCTGCGGCAGGATCGATGCTGATGTTTTATGCCGTCCGCCGTTTCGGACAGAAAAGAGCTTTCGGTTTCATCCGCAGGCATCAGACCATAAGGCGGATGATGCTCTGGGTTGAGCGTCACGGTTTCGGTCCGCTGTTTATTTTGCTTTGCTTCCCCTTTACGCCGTCCGCTGCGGTTCATATCGTTGCCGGTCTGTCACGGGTGGGGGCGCTGCAGTTTATATCAGCAGCCGCTATGGGGAAAATGGTCATGATCTTTATGATCAGCTTTATCGGGTATGATCTTCACGCACTCATGACACAGCCTTTCAGGATGGCGGGCGCCATTACGGTGATCGCGGTGCTGTGGTATGCCGGAAAGCATATCGAACGGCGTTTACAGACGAGAATCAGTCAGCATGAGAAAGACGGAGGGAGACAGGAATCTTGAAAAAACGATTTTGGTTTATAGCCGGCGTGCTTATCGTTGTTTTGGCCATACAATTAAAGAATGCCATTTTTATTGATTATAAAGTCGAAGGAATCAGCATGAATCCGACCTTTAAACAAGGAAATGAGCTGATGGTCAACAAGTTTTCCCATCGTTACAAAACGATCCGCCGTTTCGATATTGTCCTGTTTAAAGGCCCGCACCGCAAAGTGCTGATCAAACGTGTCATCGGGCTCCCCGGCGAGTCAATCGCATACAGGGAGGATCAGCTGTATGTGAATGGAAAACGGGTGGCGGAACCGTTTTTAAAACCGTTAAAGTCATCATTGTCCGCCGGGAGCCATGTGACCGGTGATTATACGCTGAAGGAAACGACCGGGCGCAAAAGCATACCGAAGGGACAATACTTTGTTATTGGCGACAACCGCATATACAGCCTCGACAGCCGTCATTTCGGTCCGATTAAGGATAAAGACATTGTCGGAGTCATCAGTGAATCAGACGCCAAGTAAACGGCGTCTTTTTTTTTCGGAAATGATTGTAAAAAAGCAGAGGGAAGACTATAATGAAAATTGTTACGCGCGAAACAAAAAGGAGGCGTTTTATTTTTTGGTGATTTTGTTACCCGTGTAACAAAAAATATGAAAGAGGGCTGATGAGATGAAAACACAGGCTGCCATTATCGGGGGAGGTCCGGTCGGGCTTATGCTTGCATCAGAACTGGCGCTGGCCGGAGTGAAAACGACTGTTATTGAACGATTGAAGAAGACGGTGCCATATTCCAAAGCGCTTATTATGCATCCGCGCACACTTGAGCTTTTTGCCATGAGAGGCATATTGGAACGCTTTTTGGAAAAAGGGACGAAGGTGTCTTCCGGCCATTTTTCCATGCTGGATACACGGCTGGATTTTTCTCGGCTGGATACGAAGCAGAATTATTCGTTAATGCTGCCTCAGGCAGAAACGGAGCGGATTTTGGAGGAGTATGCATCAAGTCTCGGCGCAGACATCATCCGCGGGGCGGAAGCGGTGGCTGTCACCCAGACGGATGACGGAGTGGAGACGGTGTTCCGGGACGAAAGCGGGATCCGCACTCTTCACAGCTTATATGCAACGGGTACAGACGGAGCGGGGAGCATTGTCAGGAAACAGGCGGGCATCGCTTTTTCGGGCACTGATGCCGACTTAACAGGAACGCTCTGTGATGCCGCTTTGAAACATCCGCCCGAATCTTCCTTTTTTTCAACGTGCCGCCTGGAGGGATCGGTTGTGATTGTCCCTCTTACGGACGGACTTTTCCGCGTCCTCATCGTTTCTCCGCACGCTCCGCAAAAGCGGAAGGAAGAGCCGGTCACCGAAAATGAGCTGAAAGAAGACCTGCGGCGGATATGCGGCACTGATTTCGGATTGAGTGATCCGGTATGGATGTCGCGGTTCGGCAATGCCGAGCGTCAGGCCGAACAATACCGATCAGGCCGGGTTTTTGTGGCCGGTGATGCGGCGCACATTCATTTTCCCGCAGGCGGCCAAGGGCTGAACACGGGGCTTCAGGATGCCTTCAACCTCGGCTGGAAGCTGGCGGCGCAAATGAAGGGGAAAGCGGCGCCTTATCTTCTGGACAGCTATCATCAGGAAAGGCACAGCATAGGAAAAGAAGTGTTGCACAATATAAAAACCCAGATAAAGCTCATGGATTTTACCGAGTCGGGGATGGCTTTAAGAGAAACGATGACCGCTTTGCTGGATTTTCAGGAGTCCAACCGTTTATTGGCGGGAAAAGTATCCGCGCTTGATCTGCATTATGAACCGGATGCGGAGCTGCCGCCGCATATCCTGAACGGAAAACGCCTGCCGGATATCGAATTGACCCTTCATGACGGGCGGCCGGCCCGGCTGTATGATTTTCTTCATAAGGGCGCCTTTGTGCTTTTGTCATTAAGAGGGAGCATTCCCGCCGGTATTGATACGGACAGCGTGGCAGCTGTCAGTGCGGAGCTTGCTGAAACACGTGCCGATTGGGATGACGTCCACACCGTTTTAATCCGGCCGGACGGCCACGCGGCATGGGCAGCCGGCGGCTCGGGACGTGAAGCGGAAGAAGCCGTTCTGGCCGGTTTGGAGAGATGGGGATTCATCTGATGCCCTTTTATGCGCCTGTGTGATTGTTTCTTGTGTAACAAAACGTTATAGTAAAAGAAACAATCAATACGGAAGGGTGATTCAGCAGTTGGACAGAAGACAGCCAGACCATGCAAAACACATGATTCTTGAAGGGCTGACAGATATTTTTCACGAGCAGGAGAGGTGTCAGGAGGACATCAGGGCGTCGTTGGCCGGACGGATGGACGAACTCCGTGAAGAAAACGGAAAAAAATTACAGTTGACCTTGACGGAAATTCACATTTTGTCGTGTATCGGAGATCATGAACCGATCAATGTCACGTCAATAGCGGAAAAAATGAAGACGACAAAGCCGACCGTGTCGAGAAGCTGCGCGAAGTTTTTGGAAGCCGGCTTTCTGCGCAGGACCCGGCTGAGCGACAATAAAAAAGAAGTCTATTTCCGGCTGACTCCTGCCGGGAAAGAGCTGCATTCCCTTCATCATGAATATCATGAATTGATAAAAAAGCGGCTCTTGGCGTTTTTAGACCGCTATACAGATGAAGAACTGTTATTTGCTGAACGGCTGTTCCGTGATCTTTCAGCAAACTGGCGGTCTGTAAATGGCGGCGGAGAGCTGTTCAAATAAAAAACACGCATATGGATGCGTGTTTTTTTATTCGGATCATGTTCCTCTTTCTGCCCGGCCTCTCTCGCCGTGTGCCCGTTTCAGCTGAGAAAGGTGGTGCAGCAGCCGATAGAAGGGCGGAAGCATGGCGATGACGAGAACGATCCGGATGACCTGAACCGCGACGACGAAAGTCGAGTCTTCGTGCAGGGTGATCGAAGTCGCCGCCATCTCGGCGATCCCGCCGGGAGAAAAGGCGAGAACAGATGTAATCATGGAGATGCCCGTTAATTTAGAAACCGCAACCGCGCTCAGAATCATGGCGGCGATTAATCCGACGGAAGAAATAAATCCGACGGTCAGCACTCTCGCCACGCCGGTGAACATGCTTTTGTACATTTTTGATCCGATTGTGGCGCCGAGAAAAATTTGTGACAGCTGGTTCGCTTCCGGCGGCCACCAGGCCAGCATGTCTTTGCCCGCCAAGGCGGACACGCCGATTTCCGCAGCAGCAACGCCGATCATGCTGCCGAGCAGCCAAGGGGCGGGAAATTTCAGCCGTTTTGCGCCTTTGCTTGCAAGCCAGGCAGCCAAAATAAATCCGGCCGTTAACAAGACGGGAGTAAGGCCCGGATGTGAAGCTCCTGCCGAAACGGCTCCGGCTGATGTCTGAGCTGCACCGTTTTGTTTGGTAAATAAGAAAATGACGAGAAACGGTATTGTCATGACGACCAAAAGGACGCGCGTCAGCTGAATAAGGCTTACAATCGCGGTGTTTGCGCCGACTTCCTGGGCGATACCCGGCATGGCGGATAAACCGCCCGGCGCCGTGCCTACAAAGCTTGTCATCATGTCCGTCCGGCTGAACCGAAAGAGCACATATCCGGAAACAAGCGCCATCACGATAGAGAAAATCAGCATGAAGCCTACCGGAAGCCAATGCTCCCGTAAAACCGACAGAACGGACAGGTTCAGTTTCTGGCCGAGTTCGATGCCGAGGATCATTTGTCCCGCTGCAAGCCATCTGCGGTGAATCCCTCTTCTGTCAGGCGCCATGAACAGCCAGCGGGGCCTCGTCATGGAGAGGATGCAGCCGGCGGCCAGCGTTCCGAGCATCCAGGCGATCGACATCCCTGTAAGCGAAAGAAGAAACCCCCCTGCCGCACTGATGAGAATAAACCAGATATCCGTAAGGAGATGTTTGTCTTTCTTCAATGAAAACCCTTCTTCCTGAAACATTCATATTAAATTGTTAAGCTCGTTAACCTTACTATTACTATAGTATAGATTTTGAGATAAATAAATAATGAATTATTTCTCATAATCCATTCATTTTTCTTATCGCAAACGCAAAAAAAGCTCCGGAGATGGGTGAGTGCACCCTACTCCGAAACCTCGCCCGCTTTTCCTTTCCACACAAAGGTCAATCCCAGACCGAGAAATAAAACCACACCTGCGAACAGAAACGGGAAGTGAATATTCATATCAAATAAAATACCGCCCAGAGCCGGGCCGAAAATGGTGCCCAAACTCGTGTATGTTGAGTTCATACCGGCAACAAACCCCTGCTGATTTCCTGCGATTTTCGATAAATAAGTAGTCAGTGCCGGGCGCAGTAAATCAAACGCAAGGAAAATGATGCAGGTGACAGCGAGCACGGGCAAAAATCCTGACATCACCGTAGAAACGAAAGCCAGCACAGCGCCGATGATCAGACAAAGCTGAATGACTTTTTTCTCCCCGAGGAAGTTGACAAGTCTTCCGAACGCGAGTACTTGAATGAGGACCGCCACAATGGAGCTGAACGTAATAATAATGGCGATATCCTTTGGCGTGAAGCCGAATTTATGGTTTGTAAATAAGCTGAATACCGTTTCGTACGCCGACAGTCCGAATGCCAAAACAAAAACGATGATAAAGGCGATCAAGTAGTTTGGATGAATCGACTTTTTCAAATCTTTTAAGAAAGTTGATTCTTTGACGCTTTCCAGCTGCTTTGCGCGTTCTTCTTTAGTTAACGGCTCTTTCAGCATAAAGACAGAGGAAATCACTGCGATAAATGCAATTCCCGCCGCAAAGAAAAACGGCATACGAACGCCGTGATCGGCAATAAATCCTCCTATGCCGGGCCCGATGATAAACCCTGTGCTGATGGCGGCAGATACATAGCCCATCGCCTTCGATCTTTCCTGCACCGTCGTAATATCTGCGACATACGCTGTAACAGCGGGCATGATAAAAGCGGCACTGATGCCCCCCAGCACCCTTGCGAAATATAAAATGGAGACATGTGTGCCCAATCCGAAGGTCAGTTCGGATAATGCGAACAAAAACAGTCCGGCGAGAATCATGATTTTTCTGCCGAAGCGGTCAACCCATCTCCCTGCAATGGGGGATGCAATTAATTGCGCAACGGCGAAGGCAGCGACAAGGTATCCCATTGTGCTGCCCGTCAAGTGCATCACATTCATAAACAGCGGCATAACGGGAATGATCAATCCGATGCCTAAAAACGCAATAAATATATTGCTTAATAAGATGATGAGTACAGCCTTTTGTTCTCTGATCGGTTTTTGCATGTTGTTTCTCCTTTGTCAGCTGTCATTCTGTTTATCAGCGCTGATCGACCCGTGAATAAACACGGAGATGGCTTCTTTTTGCAATTCGATTCTTTGCTGAATGGTATCGTTTTTATATAACACATCTAAACCGTAGAAGACGGATAGCAGGATTTTTACTTTTGATTCGACATGATGAATGGACCAGCTGCCGTCTTGATTTCCCTCTTCTAAGATCTCTCTCATCACATCGTCATATTCAATATCAATTTTGTTGAGCCGCTTTACGACCTCCTCTGACGTAAACGCACTCGCATAAAACTCTTCACTTGCTCTCATAAGCGGGTAATTGATGCTCATCCGGCTGAGCAGCTCCGCAAAGCCCGCCAGTTTTTCGGCAGCATCTTTCAGATCAGCTTCCATTTCCCTCCACGTCTCGATCATCACGCGGTGATCCTCTTCCATGATATGAAGAAACAGAAACTCTTTTCCTTTAAAATGGTGATATAGATTGCCTTTACTGATTTCGGCCGCCTCTAAAATATCCCGAATCGATGTTTCTGAATATCCTTTTTTTGCAAATAAGTCACGCGAAGCGGATACGAGCCTGTTCTTCGTCTTTTCGCTCTTTCCGGCACCGCCTTTTGTATTTGTCACTTCACACAGATCCTTTCCGCCTCATTCATATCGTTGTCCCGGCAAAGCGGGGCTCGGTTCGTTTAAAACCGACCAGTTGGTTTATTTTATTATAAAGGGTTTTTGCTGATTATACAATGAAGAAGGTATCCATTGTTTAGAGGGAGTATAAAACGGCTCGAAAAGTAAACCCCATTCTCTCATGTTGAAAGAACGGGGTTTGTCAGCGGTCTGAAGACTCCCGGCGGGGGAGCGTGATCTGCCTGAACCGTTATTTGCCGGTATTCACCTCGGTGTAGCTTGTGTTCGGCGCGTTTGATACCGTTCCCCCTGTATGGTGGGAAGGAGAGTGGGCCATATCGTATAAAAACCAGACGGCATGACGCTGTTCGTCAAATGCCGTGCGGGCAAATAACCGCTTCGCTTCCGGATGCACCGCTCTATCGGATGCCTGCAAATAAAAATCATTCGTTTTCTGCTCATCATAAAACGCCGCCCTCAGTCCTTCTCTGTATGTGTGCGGACAATGCTCCGTCTGTTTCGGCGTCAACTGTTTTCCGGTAATTGACGTATACAGTGAAGAGAAAGCGTGCAGGTGGCGCACTTCTTCCTCTCTGATATGTTCGATTCGTCTTCTGATTTCTGCGGTCGGCGCTTTTTCGGCTAATATTGAGTAGCAAATCACAGCGCTGTATTCACCGTTTATGGATTTTACCAGATCCTTGATAAGCACAGAATCGTCACTGCAGATGGCTGTATAATGAAAAAAATTCTCGTGCATTGGACTCACCCCCGGATGTTTATAGGGTATTATACGGCGGCAGCCCGTGACATGTGCGGATGTCATGTTTATTCTTGATCTAGCGGCGATGTAATATGGTCGTCGTATGTGTCGACAAAAAGCCGGCCGTTGCTTCCGCGCACAGCGTATACGACGTCTTCCGGTTTGAGGTTTCTCTTGTCCAATTCTTCTCTCAGCCATTTTTCCGATACGTGGTTTTCTTCCAGATTCTTCATCACCAGCCGGCCGTCCATAACCAGCTCAACGGCAAAGTTCTTTTCATGTCCGGCAAAGATGCCGAGATCCTTTCTTGTAACGGGCGCAAATTCCGGTTTGACCTCCACTGACATGCTGCCGTTTGTTTCAATGATGGCAGTCTGAACCTGAGAAATGTCAAATACGTCATTTACACGCAGCTGCTGGTTCAAGTAGTCGATGGTATAACGCATCGTTTTCATATTATGCTCAAGTATTTTACCGTTTTGAATGATAATGGTCGGTTTGCCTGCAAAGAAACCCCTAAGGGCCCTGTTTTTCATAGAAAGATATGCGACAAGGTAAATGATTGCCACGAAAATAATGTAGGCAATGACATGATAATGAATCGGCAGCTTTGTATTAAACGACAGATTTGCCGTGATGGCGCCGAGCGAGATGGCCGCAATGAAATCAAAAAGCGTCATCTGTGAAATGGTTTGTTTACCGAGTATCCGGGCGCCGATAAACAGAATGCTGAACGACAGAGCCGTCCGTACAATTACTTCGGGATATTCTGACATCATCATTAGTCCTTTTTTCTTTATTTTGGTCAAAAACGATATTTTTTAAAACAGTCATCCCGTTTTTACCAGCAGATGAGATTGGTCATTTTCGTCAACTTTCGATAAAATGTAGAAAGATAAAAAGAGAGGGGTCTTCTAATTTGGGTGTTGAGTTTTTAGTAGGCAGATCGGGGAGTGGGAAAACGAGGCTGATTATCGACAGCATTCAAGATGAACTGCGCCGGGAGCCGTTCGGGAAACCGATCATTTTTCTAGTCCCGGATCAAATGACGTTTTTAATGGAATATGAGCTTGCTAAAACGCCGGATATCGGCGGCATGATACGCGCTCAAGTGTTCAGTTTCTCGCGTTTGGCGTGGCGCGTGCTTCAGCATACCGGGGGCATGAACCGCCCGTTTGTGACGACGACGGGTGTGCAGATGCTTTTAAGGAAATTGATTGAAGAATATAAGCACGAGTTTAAAGTGTATCAAAAAGCGAGTGACAAAACCGGGTTCACTGAGCAGGTGGAACGGATGCTGACAGAGTTTAAGCGGTACTGTATTGAGCCTGAAGACGTCCGACGCATGGCGGAAAGCGGAACGGCGTCAGAATATCGCGGAGAGCGGATGCTGTCTGAAAAACTTCATGATTTAGGCATTTTATATCAGCAGATGGAAAGAAGCCTCGCCGGACACTATTTGCATTCAGAGGATTATTTGACGCTGCTCGCTCAGCAGATTCCTTTGGCGGACGTTGTAAAAGGCGCCCGTGTTTACGTCGACGGATTCTATCAATTTACGCCGCAGGAATTAAGGGTGCTGGAGCAGCTGATCATGCATGCTGAACATGTCACATTCTCGCTGACGGCGGACAGCCCTTCGGCGGAACAGGCACCGGATGAGCTCGATCTGTTCAGAATGACGGGAAGCACATACTATAAGCTTTATCAGACGGCAAAGGAATTGAATGCCGATATTTCCTGCAAGGAACTGCATGGCACGAAGCGGCATCAGCATGCGCCGGAGCTTGCCTGTATAGAGTCGCAGTACGATGTGCGTCCCGCCGCGGCGTATACCGGCGGACAGGAAGCTTTTACCGTCATGCAGGCGCAAAACAGAAGAGCTGAGCTTGAAGGTATTGCCCGGGAAATTCAATCACTTGTCCGGGACGGAGGATGCCGGTACAAAGATATGGCGATTCTCATCCGTCAGCCGGAAGATTATAAAGATTTGCTGAAGGAAGTGTTTGCCGATTACGGGCTTCCTTATTTTATTGACGGAAAAGCTTCTATGCAGCATCACCCGCTTATTGAATTCATCCGTTCAAGCCTGGATGTCGTGAAGGGGAACTGGAGATATGAAGCGGTGTTCCGCTGTGCGAAAACCGAACTGTTATTCCCGCTTGATCAGCCGGAGCAGAAAATAAGGGAGCAGGTTGATCAGCTTGAAAATTACTGTATCGCCTACGGCATTAAAGGGGAGCGCTGGACGAGCGGCGAGCGGTTTGTATACAGGCGCTTCGTATCGCTCGATGAGGATTTCGCGCAGACAGATCAGGAAATAGAGATGGAGAACATGCTGAATGAGACGAAAGAGTGGATGGCCGCGCCCCTTGTCCGGCTTCAAAACCGGATGAAAAAAGCGAAAACGGTTCAAAGCATGGCGGAGGCTCTTTATCTCTTTTTGGAAGATACCGATGTTCCCCTGAAGCTGGACCGGAAAAGGCAGCGGGCCGAAGAGGCCGGAAACATGATCGAAGCGCAGCAGCACGGCCAGGCGTGGGATGCCGTTATCCAGCTTCTCGAGGAGTTTGCCGGCATGATGGGTGAAGATGAAATATCTTTGGCGCTGTTCCAGCAAATGCTTGAAACGGGAACGGAATCGCTTCATTTTTCTTTAATTCCGCCTGCGCTTGACCAAGTATTTGTAGGGAATATGGATCTCTCAAGAATGTACGGCACGTCCTGCACATTCGTCATCGGGGCCAATGACGGCGTTCTTCCGGCGCGCCCGGATGAAAACGGCGTGCTGTCTGATGATGACCGGGAGTGGCTGAAAGCAGTCGGAGTGGAGCTGTCTTCCGCGGGGCGTGAGCGGCTGCTTGATGAGCATTTTCTCATCTATATGGCGCTGTCAAGTCCGTCTGACCGTCTTTATGTGTCATACCCGATTGCCGATGCGGAAGGAAAAACGCTCCTGCCGTCAATCGTTGTAAACAGGCTTGGCGAGCTGTTTCCCGATCATCAGGAAAAGCTGTCAGCGGCTGATCCCGAGCAGGTAAGCGAAGAAGAGCAGCTTCAGTATCTCGTCAATAAACAGGTGGCTCAGACATATACGGCAAGTCAGCTCAGGCTGTGGACAAGAGAGTACGAGATCAGTGACGTATGGTGGAGCGCATACAATGTGCTGATGAAAGAGCCTGATCACCAGCGTGCGAAAAAGCTGTTTTCAAGCTTGTTTTTCCGCAATGAGGCGAAGCGTCTTGAACGGCCTGTTTCGCGCCAGCTTTACGGCGAGCATATTAAAGGAAGCGTCTCCCGGATGGAGGCGTTTAATGCCTGCCAGTTTTCTCATTTTGCATCTCACGGGCTTCAATTAAAAGAGCGGCAGTTTTTCAAGCTGGACGCGCCGGATATCGGCCAGCTGTTTCACTCCAGCCTGAAGCTGATTTCAGACCGGCTTCGTGAGCAGAAGCTGGAATGGCGCGATCTGACGAAAGATCAGTGCCGGAATTTCTCCTATGAAGCGGTGGAACGGCTTGCGCCAAAGCTGCAAAAAGAGATTCTGCTCAGCTCAAACAGACACTTTTATGTGAAGGAAAAACTGCAGAAGATCGTCACGCGTGTTTCTGGCATATTAAGCGAGCATGCGAAGGCGAGCGGTTTCGTCCCGGTCGGTCTTGAACTCGGTTTCGGCGGAAGCGGGCCGCTGCCGCCGCTCACTTTCACGCTGAAAAACGGCTGTACGATGGAACTCGTCGGACGGATCGACCGCGTGGATAAAGCGGAAAGTTCAAAAGGCCTGCTGCTGAGAATCGTTGATTATAAATCAAGCGACAGGGGGCTTGATCTGGCTGAGGTGTATTACGGGCTCGCTCTGCAAATGCTCACATATCTTGACTTATCGATTACACATTCCGAAGATTGGCTCGGCATGAAAGCGACCCCGGCAGGCGTTTTGTATTTCCATATCCACGATCCGATGATTCAGGCCAGTCTGCCGATGGGGCTTGATGAAATCGAGCAGGAAATTTTTAAGAAATTTAAAATGAAAGGCCTTCTCCTCGGTGACCGGGAGGCGATCAGCCTGATGGACACGACTTTGGAGGAAGGGCGTTCAAATATCGTCAATGCCGGTTTGAAAAAGGACGGTTCTTTAAGATCCGACTCAGCCGCGGTCAGCGAACGGGACTTTCATCTGCTGACAGACCATGTGCGGCGGACATTTGAACAGGCGGGCGAAGCGATAACGGACGGGCTTGTGTCCATTACTCCGTATAAGCTGAAAGATAAGACGCCTTGTACGTACTGTGCGTTTCAATCGGTGTGCCAGTTTGATGAGTCGCTTAAGGAAAATGAATACCGCAGCCTGAAAGCGGAAAAAGACGGCACCATACTGGATTGGCTGAAGAAGGAGGCAGATGATGATGCAAATTCCTAAACCGAAAGACAGCATATGGACGGATGACCAATGGAGCGCCATCGTTTCTTCCGGCCGCGATATTCTGGTCGCTGCCGCAGCCGGATCAGGTAAAACGGCCGTGCTCGTGGAACGGATGATCAGAAAGATAACCGCGGAAGAAGATCCGGTTGATGTTGACAGGCTCCTTGTGGTGACCTTTACAAACGCCTCAGCAGCGGAGATGAAGCATCGGATCGCGGAAGCATTAGAAAAAGAGCTCGCCAAAAATCCGGGATCTCTGCATATCAGACGGCAGCTCTCTCTCTTGAATCGGGCGAGCATTTCGACGCTTCACTCTTTCTGTCTGCAAGTGCTTAAAAAATATTATTATATGATTGATCTTGACCCCGGTTTTCGGATGGCTGACCAGACGGAAGGCGAATTGCTCGGAGACGAAGTTCTTGATGAGCTGTTTGAAGATGAATACGCAAAAGGGAATCAGGCGTTTTTTGAGCTTGCGGACAGATATACGACAGACAGGCATGATCTTGATCTTCAAGACCTTGTCAAACGGGTGTACGAGTATTCCCGGTCGCATCCTGACCCGGAAGTATGGCTGCAAAGCTTTGTCCGCCTGTATGATGTGACGGAAGAAAGCAAAATGGAAGAGCTTCCGTTTTACCAATATGTGAGAGAAGATGCTGAAATGGCGCTTTTCGGGGCAAAACAAAAGCTTGAGAAGGCGCTTGAACTGACAAAAGTGCCCGGCGGGCCGGCCCCGCGCGCTGATAATTTTCTGGATGACCTTCAGCAGATAGAAGAGCTGATCAGCTGCCGGCATGACTTCGATGCGCTGTATGAACGGGTTCCCGCAGTCTCCTTTAAACGGGCGAAGGCGGTAAAGGGTGATGAATTTGACAAAGCGCTTTTGGACGAAGCGACCGATTTGCGAAACGGCGCGAAGAAACTGATCGAAAAGGTAAAGACCGATTATTTTACAAGAAGTCCGCAAGATCACTTAAAGAGTTTAGCAGATATGAAGCCTGTCATCGAAACGCTCGTTCAGCTCGTGATATCGTACGGAAAACGATTTGAAGCGGCGAAACAAGAAAAATCAATTATTGATTTCTCAGATTTGGAACATTACTGCCTGGCGATTTTAACTGCGGTTGATGAAGAAGGCCGGCGGGTGCCGAGCGAAGCGGCCGTTTATTATCAAGACCAGTTCCATGAAGTTCTGGTTGATGAATATCAAGATACGAATCTTGTGCAAGAGTCTATCCTGCAGCTTGTTAAAAGCGGGAATGAAGAGGCGGGAAATCTGTTTATGGTAGGCGACGTCAAACAATCGATCTACCGTTTCAGACTTGCTGAGCCGCTGCTGTTTCTCGGGAAATATAAAAGGTTTACAGAAAGCGGGGCAGGCACGGGGCAGAAAATTGACCTGAACCAAAATTTCCGCAGCCGCTCCGATATTTTGGACAGTACGAATTTCTTGTTTAAGCAGCTGATGGGCGGAAAAATCGGCGAAGTGGATTACGATGAACAGGCGGCATTGAAGCTCGGCGCATCGTATCCGCCGAATGACGCGGCAAAAACGGAACTGCTGCTCATTGACAGCGCTGATGGCGCAGACAGCTCCGAGGATGCCGAAGACTTTGAAACTGTGCACTGGGAAGCGAAAGCGATAGCCGGGGAGATCCGAAAGCTTGTCTCATCTCCGTTTAAGGTATATGACGGCAAAACAAAAACACACCGGAATATCCAGTACCGGGATATCGTAATTTTGCTGCGCTCCATGCCGTGGGCGCCGCAATTAATGGAAGAGCTGAAAAACCAGGGCATTCCGGTGTACGCCAATTTGACGTCGGGTTACTTTGAAGCCGTGGAGGTGGCTGCGGCGCTTTCAGTCTTGAAGGTGATTGATAATCCGTATCAGGATATTCCGCTTGCTTCCGTGCTGCGCTCGCCCATCGTCGGCTGTGACGAAAATGAACTTGCGCTGATACGCCTTGAAAAGAAAAAAGCGCCGTTTTATGAAGCGCTGAAAGCATATATAGCGAACGCTGACAGACATGATGAACTGTATCAAAAACTGAGAACCTTTTATGACAGTCTGCAAAAGTGGCGGTCATTTTCGACGAATCATTCGGTGTCTGAGCTGATTTGGGAAGTATACCGCGATACCGGATATTTTGACTATGCAGGCGGCATGCCCGGCGGAAAGCAGCGCCAGGCCAATCTGCGCGTCTTGTATGACCGGGCGCGCTCGTACGAAGCGACGGCGTTCCGCGGGTTATTCCGCTTTTTGCGGTTCATTGAACGGATGCAGGAGCGCGGCGATGATCTGGGGACGGCCCGGGCGCTCAGCGAGCAGGAGGATGTCGTTCGGCTGATGACGATCCACAGCAGCAAAGGACTTGAATTCCCCGTCGTTTTCACCGCCGGACTCGGCAGAAGTTTTAATATGATGGATCTCAACAAATCATACCTGCTTGATAAAGAGCTCGGTTTCGGCACGAAGTATATCCATCCGGAACTCAGAATCAGCTATCCGACTCTTCCGCTTGTGGCGATGAAGAAAAAGATGCGCAGAGAGCTCTTATCCGAAGAATTGCGCGTACTGTATGTGGCGCTGACCAGAGCGAAGGAAAAGCTGTTTCTCGTCGGTTCCTGCAAAAACCGGGAAAAACAGCTGGCCAAATGGCAGGCGCAAGCAGACCGGGCCGATTGGCTTCTTTCTGAATTCGACCGCTATCAGGCGTCATCTTATTTGGACTTTATCGGGCCGGCGCTCATCCGCCACCGTGACATGGAGGCGCACAGGACGCCGGGACTTTCCTCATCTGAGGATATCGCGCGCGACCCGTCGCGTTTTCACATCCGGATGCTGCAGCAAAGTGAATTGCTGGAAGAGAATCCAAAAGAGCGTGCTGAAGAAAAGAGCAAACGTCTAAAAGCAATACAGCAGGGCGAGCCGATTCCTGATTCGTTTTCATTTGATGATCAGGCGCGCCGTCTGCTTGAATGGGAATATCCGTACCGAGAGCTGACGGCTATCAGAACGAAGCAATCAGTTTCTGAGCTGAAGAGAAAGCAAGAATACGAGGATGAATACAGCGGCCGCTCTCTCATCAAACCGTCAGGAGACACGCTTTTATACAGGCGTCCCGGTTTTATGATGAAAAAAGGGCTGACAGCCGCCGAAAAAGGGACGGCGATGCATACGGTGATGCAGCACATACCGCTGACGCACGTTCCGACTGCCGAAGAAGCGGAGCGGACGGTCCGGATGCTTTACGAAAAAGAGCTGCTGACAGAAGAACAGCAGGAAGCTATTGATATAGAAGAAATTGTCCAGTTTTTCGGAACTGAAATCGGGAAAGACCTTCTCAGGGCGCTGCGGGTTGACCGGGAAGTGCCGTTCAGTATGGCGCTTCCGGCCGGCGAGGTGTACAAGGATGCCGAAACGGCCGGTGAACCGCTGCTCGTGCAGGGGATTATTGACTGCCTCTACGAAACTGCGGACGGTCTCTATTTGCTGGACTATAAAACAGATCGGATAGAGGGGAAATTCCGGAACGGATTTGAAGGCGCGGCTCCGATTCTGCAAAAAAGGTATGAAACACAAATTGAATTGTATACAAAAGCGGTTGAACAAATTACAAAAACGAAAGTGAAAGGGCGTGCGCTCTATTTCTTCGATGGAGGTCACGTTCTTACACTGTAACAAGATCCGAAGCTCCTTTTTGGAGCGGATCTTTTTTTCTATCAAAAAGTGAGGTGAATGCGGTATGCGCATTTTACATACAGCTGACTGGCACCTCGGCAAAACGCTGGAAGGCAGAAGCCGGCTGAGCGAGCAGGCCGAGGTATTGGAAGAGCTGAATACCATTGTCAAGGAAGAAAATATTGATGCGGTCATTATGGCGGGGGATGTATTTGATACGGTCAACCCGCCTGCGCTCGCTGAACAATTGTATTACGAAAGTCTTTCCGCGCTTTCTGACGGCGGAAAGCGCCCGGTCGTCGTCATTGCCGGAAACCATGACAATCCTGACAGGCTGGCGGCGGCTTCTCCGTTAACAAATGAGCGCGGCATTCATTTAATCGGCTATCCGCGGACAGAACCCGTGCATATTGAAGTGCCGTCGGCGGACGAGCTGTTAGCCGTAGCTGCGCTGGCATATCCGTCAGAGGCGAGATTAAACGAAGTGCTTTCTGATACGTTTGAGGAAAAGCTTCTTCGCGATCATTACGATGTCAAAATCAGAGAGGCGTTTGCTCACATGTGCGGACTGTGCCGGGACGATGCCGTGAAAATCGCGGCGAGCCACATTTATGTCGCGGGGGGAAATCAGACCGATTCAGAGCGTCCGATTGAAGTCGGGGGCGCTTACACAGTTGCCGCTGACAGCCTGCCGGCTGATGCGGCTTACGTGGCTCTCGGCCATCTCCACCGTCCGCAAACGATCAAGCGCGCCAAGACGGCTGCCCGTTATTCGGGCTCTCCGCTGGCATACAGCTTTTCGGAAGCCGGTTATGCCAAATCGGTGACGGTGGTAGAAGCGAAGCCCGGCGGAGAAGCGAAGTGGGAAGAGATTTTCCTGTCTTCCGGTAAACCGCTCGTCAAATGGAAAGCGCAGGGGCTGAGCGAGGTTCACGGCTGGCTCGATGAAGGGCGTGACCGGAATGCCTGGATCGATCTTGATATCCATTTGACGGATCAGCTTTCTCTCGAGGAAATTCATCGGCTGAGAAAGGCGCATCCCGGCTTTATCCATATCAGGCCGGTTTTTGAAGAAAAAGAGACCGGCAATGACCGGATTGAAGTGAAACACACATCAATTGAGGATCGCTTTAAGAAGTTTTATGAAAAACAAACGGGCGGCGGCGTGCCGGATGAGGAGATGGTCAAGCTGTTTTTAGAGCTTGCGTCAACAGATGATGAGGAGGATGCGACATGAAGCCGATTCTGTTAACGATAAAAGGGCTCCACAGCTTCAGAGAGGAACAGACCATCGATTTTGCCGGACTGTCCGGAGCCGGGGTGTTCGGAATTTTCGGGCCGACCGGAAGCGGAAAATCATCAATCCTTGATGCCATGACACTCGCTTTATACGGAAAAGTGGAGCGCGCCGCAAATAATACGCACGGCATCCTGAATCATGCCGAAGAGCAGCTCGCCGTCTCATTTACATTCGCGCTTCAATCCGGCCACCGGGTTTCCTACAAGGTCGAGCGCGTTTTTAAGAGAACGGATGAAACGAAAGTAAAAACCGCCCTCTGCCGCTTGATTGAAATCAAAGACGAACAAACGGTGCTGGCCGATAAAGCGAATGAAGTGAACAAAAAGGTAGAGGAGCTTCTTGGCCTGACCATTGACGACTTTACAAGAGCCGTCGTGCTGCCGCAAGGAAAGTTTGCCGAGTTTCTGTCGCTTAAAGGCGCGGAAAGAAGACATATGCTCCAGCGCCTGTTTAATCTGGAACAGTACGGGGACAGGCTTGTCAAAAAATTGCGGCGGCGGGCGCAGGAAGCGGCAGCGAAAAAAAATGAAATGCTGGCGGAACAATCCGGGCTCGGAGACGCAGGAGAAGATGCGCTGAAGCAGGCTGAACAGCAGTTTCACGAAGCGAACGAACGGCTTGAAGAAGCTGAGAAGAAACGGGTCCGGGCAAAAGAGCGCTTTGAGAATCACCAGGAAATTTGGAACCTGCAGACAGAAAGAGATGAATATGAGCGCCGGGAGAAAAAGCTTGAGGAAAGACGCCCGTACATCACGGATTTGACTGAGCGTCTTAAAGAGGCGGAAACAGCTCTCGCCCTTGAGCCGTACGCAGACCGTTACACAGAAGCCGTCCGCCGGAAGCAGCGCGCCGAACGGGAACACGAACTGGCCAAACGGAAATCAGAGGCGGAAACCGTTTCATTTACCCGGCAAAATGAAGCCTATGAAGCATGGCGGGCCCATAAGGCCGAACAGGAGCCGAAGCTTGTCAAGGAAGAAGAGCTGTATCAAAGACTTTCAGCCATTGAACAAAAACTGCTTGAAGCGAAAAAAGAAGCGGAAAAAACAAATGCGGAACACAGCAAAAAAGAGGAAGAATACGAAGCCGCCTCGAAACAGCTGGCCGGAGTGAAAGACCGCCTGACCCGCGGCCAAAACAGGCAGAATGAGCTGAAAGAAGAGCTGAAAGCAGTTCAAGTGACCGCCGATGAACGGAAAAAATGCCAGACCGCAGCACAGCTGGCGGCGGGCTTTCAGCAGACACAGGAACAAATCACGAAAGAGCGGGCCAATCTGACAACGCAGCTGAAAAACGTGGAGAAGCTGAACGGAGAAAGCGAGTCGCTCACAGCGAAAGCGAAAACGGAAGAGGAAGACATTACGCGCGCTTATCAAACGCTTCAAACCGTTTACCATATGGTCTGTGAAACGGAACGTTCACTGAAAGCCGCAGCCGAACGGGCTGACAAAACGCAAGCCGATCTCCGCAGGCGCTCAGAGGAAGCGAGAACGGCTGCATTAACAAAAGAATTATCGGAAAAACTAATCGAAGGAAAGCCTTGTCCTGTATGCGGCTCGACGCAGCATGACCGCCCGCGTTCCGCTCATGAAACATTCTCGCCTGATACGGCTGTGCAGGAACAGTTGCAGCAGGTTGAAGCGCTGCTTTCTGAGGCGGCGGCTCTTTCTCAGGAGGTGCTGACAGCCAAGGTTGCATTAGAAGAGCAGTCGGGGCGTTTTACCGAAGAATGTCCGTTTCTGCAAAGCGCCCGGGTTCCGGAGCTGGAAGCCGCTTCTTCCATCAGCGGACGCCCGCTTGATGAAGCGTTCAGCGCCGTCCGCTTGGAGTGGAAACAAATGAAACAGGATATGCTGTCGGTAAAAGAGAAGGTCACAAGACTGATCAGCGCGCATCAGCAGACGGTGAAACAAGCTGAGCAGCTTGCCGAACGAATCCGCTACGAGGAAAAAGAAGCCGGCCGTCTCAGACATTCATTAGAAGAGCTTGAATCGCTGTCAGAAAGCCGATTGAATCAGTACAATGAAGTCTGCGGTGATATTCCGCCAAACCGGATTGACGCCTGGCAGGCTTCGATAGATGAGAAGGACAGGCAGGCAGAAGAATGTGAGAAGCGCATTGAAACAAGCATCGCATTCCTCAAGGAACATGAAGAGGAGAAAGAACGCCTGCAGGAGATGAAGCATCGGCTTGAACGGGAACGGCTCGAGCTTCACTATGCGTCTGAGCGCCTGCAGCAGGTGATTGACGGATATGAACAAGAGCTCGGAACAGCAGCTGAAGAAACATCAATTTCCGCAAAGCTTGAAGCGGTGCGGCAGGAATTACAGCTGTTAAAATCCAAAGAACAGTCCCTATTCGACGCGCTGAAGCAGGCGCAGCAATCACTGAATGACGCAAAAGGCCGGGAATCCGGGAGTCTCATGTCACTCAGGGATGCTGAGACCTCCCTTGAGAAAGCGCAAAACGACTGGCGCGTGAGGTCAAAAGACACCGGGTTTGCCGACCCGGACCAAGTCAAAAAAAGTCTGCTTCCGCAAGGGCGTGCAGAGGAAATGAAAAAAGAAATAGATGAGTTCCTGGACACCTCAAAACAGCTATCGGCAAATATCAGCCGTGTTACTGATAAATTAGCCGAGCGCCGGATATCGGAGGAAGAATGGACAGCATCCGTTTCTCTGCTGAAGCAGGCAGAGGCTGAGTCAGGCGCCGCCATGGAGGAAAAAGGAGCACAGGCAAAAGCTTTCGCGGTTATGCAAAAACAGCATAAGCGCTTTAAAGAGATTGAAGCCGAACTGAAAAGCTGGCAGACACAGATTGACAGGCTTGATAAGCTCCAGTCTGTATGTAAAGGCAATACATTCGTCGAATTTTTAGCGGAAGAACAGCTGGAAAGCGTGGCTCGAGACGCCTCTGCCCGTCTCGGAGCTTTGACAAGGCAGCGGTATGCCATATTAGTCGATTCAGAAGGCGGTTTCGTCATGCGTGATGACGCGAACGGAGGCGTCAAACGGCCCGTATCAAGCCTTTCCGGCGGAGAGACGTTTCTGACATCGCTGTCGCTTGCGCTTGCCTTGTCCGCCCAGATTCAGCTGCGGGGGCAATACCCGCTGCAATTCTTTTTCTTAGATGAAGGATTCGGGACTCTTGACCAAGGGCTCTTAGACACCGTTGTCACAGCGCTCGAAAAGCTGCAATCGGACAACTTATCCGTCGGAGTGATCAGCCATGTGCAGGAGCTGAGAGCGCGTCTGCCGAAAAAATTAATCGTTCATCCGTCCGAGCCGGGCGGGAAAGGCACCCGGGTCACATTGGAGATCATGTAGAAAGGAGAAGGAATTATGGCCGATTCTGCCGAGGGCACATGTGAATTATGCGGCCGCCATCATGTACGGCTGACGGAGCACCACTTAACGCCTAAGGAAAAAGGCGGGACATTCCTTCCGACCGCAATGCTCTGCATCCCTTGTCATAAACAGGTTCACGCTCTCTATACGAATCAGGAGCTTGCGGCAAGGCTCGCGGGAATAGAAGAGCTGCGGCGTGACCCGAAACTCGCGCGGTTTGTGAAATGGATCAGAAAACAGCCGCCGGAAAAGCTTGTAAAAACAAAAAAAGCAAATGAACGAAAATAACGCTGAACCAAAAGCAGCCCTCTTCTGAAAGAGCGGCTGCTTTTTAGGCGTTTCCGACCACATTTTGATCGCTGACATCGGGGTCTATATAGTTTGTCGCATTGACAACGTTGTTTAATAACAGGAAATCTCCGGTATTGCCTGCTCCCGAACCGAGCGCAGATTTAGAAGAGCTTTTTGGAGAAAGGTAAAAGGAATCACCAAAGTTTACGACTCCGCCCGATATGGAATTGATAGCTATAGGTCCGGTAATTGCTGGCATAAACGACACCCTTTATAGAAGTCTCACCGTCATTATATGTCAGGGCTGCTGTGATTGTGAGCTTGGTGTGACAATCTGCCTAATATGTTTCAGCCGCGAATCTCCCAGAACGATCGACGTCGATCCGATTTGAACCACGGACGCTGACGATACCCCTTGAACTTTCACATTCCTTACCCGAATTGAAGGGTTTTCATGGCAGAATGCGCTTTGGACTCCCGTTTCCGGTAACGGCATGACGGCGGGCTGCCGAAAGATCTGGTATTCTTTTTTGTTAAATGAGCCTTCATCATCTCTGTATAAGGCAATAGTACGCTGATCGGCCAATACTTTGATCCGCATATTGATTTCATTCGTATCGCCTGCTTGAAAGACACTCGCAATCCCGACTGAATTGATTTTGGCGTTCCGGAGGCGTGAAATGCGCTTTAACATTATTCCGGCGCCAGCGGCACATAAGGCCCGATAATAAGAGATTCCGGAGGCGTGTCAAAGATGGAAGACAGATAGACGGAATCGGTGTCGCCGATTAATAATAAGGAAGAACTGGACACACCGGTAGACCGGATGTCGCCGACTTCAATATTCCGGTTAATCACTGTAAAAATCATGACGGATCATCACCTTTCATTTCACCAGGTATGTGCTTAATAAAGTGCTCGACGGCTCTGACAATATCACGCTTCACATGTTCGGCAATCTGCTCGGCATATTGCGCGGGCGCCGTGTTTTCTTCTTTCGGGACATGGGACAGATAATACTGAATCCGGCTGTCCATCTGCTTTCTGATATCTTCAATAATATGATATTTGTTCGTTTCGTCCAGCCTGCTCTCATACTGAGTTTCGAGCTGCTCTAAAAGCGCGGGGATTTCTTCATTCAGGTACATATCGACGTTTTGGCGGATTTGCTGCATTTGCTGGCCCGCCTGTTCCTGCTGCATCATTCCGACCTGCGGAGATGTCTGGCCGACTTCGAAGTTTTGCACGGCATTCGGATCAGTCGGATTCAATCCGATATTCAGCGTTCCTTCCAGCCGTTCAATTTTCAGCTGATCAAATTTATACTCGAGCCGATCGATTCTTGTAGAAGGCTGCTGCTTCAGCGTTGAAATTTCATTTTGGAATTCTTTCAGCTGCCGTTCGAGCTCCTGAATCTGCTGCGCCTGCTGCTGGACGAAAGAATTTAAATTCTGCAGGTAGGATGAAACGGATTGATCATACATGACATTCACCTCGCGTCTCGTTTCCTTCATTAAAACTACCGGCTTGGCGGCTGGAGCGGTACAAATGATGAGGTGCCGGGACCTCCCCCTGTTGTTACAGTCTGCTGCCCCGCGGTGACAGGCGGCGCCGGCTCAACATAACTCCCTGTGTTGTACAGATTGGAAAGAGATTTAATTGAACCGGCGCTTCCGATTTGCAGTATGGAGGAATTGCTGACAGATTCTACACGCATGTAATTGATATGGATCGACTGATTGACGTAAAAATTCATACGGCGCCTCCTTTATGCGTTTCCTGCCATCGGCTGATCGATTACATCATTATCGTACACATTCGTTGAATTCCTGTAATTCGTCAGTGTGAGATTGTCTCCGGTATTGAAGCTGCCCGCTCCGGCAAATGTCTTAACCTCTGCTTTTGGAGAAATGGTGATGCAGTCGCCTATATGAACGACTCCGCTCGTACCGACGGCATTAATTTTAAACGCTCCGACAATTGCGGGCATACGAGCACATCCTTTTCGTGAAGATTTTCATGACTACACTCCAGGAGCTTATCTGGGCTGCCTGCCTAAAATAGCTTATGACAAATGCACATTTTTGTGAGCGGAAAAAACTTTAGACGTAAAAACACCGGCGCTTTACGCATGCCGGGTCTTATACATAAATGATACAGATTTATATACATATCACGTTTATGAGAAAGCCTCTTTTTTTCCTGCGGTGCGGCCGTGCTCAATCTGTGCGGCCGGGTTCAGCCCGCTGTCTTTCGTTTGTTGGATGAGCCCGCCCCGGCACCCGTTTAAAAGGCTGTCCAGCTCCTGGCTGCACCTGATGGTCTCCGTTGCATTGATTCCGAATTTTTGCGCTGTCTCGAATAAAGTTAATCTTTTTTCTTCAATTTTGTTCATCGTGTGATCTCCAATTCTCGATTATTTTGGAAAACATAGGATGACAATAGTATAACCCATTTTGGCCAAGAAGGTTTTATTTCGTCAATATGACTAAAAAAGTGACAATTTTTGATACTCTTTTACACTTATTTTCAGCCTGTTTAAAAGAGGAATTTCCCGCCCGGAGGAAGAATACATAAAGGAATGCCAGATTTAAAAATGATGGGGGATTAACATGAAATTTGCGACAGGGGAACTGAACAGCCGAACATTTGTCGGTCTGATCATTGATGATGACAAAATCTTAGATCTGCAAAAGGCTGAAAAAAAGTTGTTTGAACTTGAGACGATTCCGGGTTCGCTGATCGAGTGCATTCAAAAAGGAGATAAGTTTGTCGCGCATGCCGGACAGCTTGCGGAATGGGCGAAAAAACCGAATGACGAGTCGGGTTCATTTATGTATGCGCTGTCTGACGTAAAGCTTTGCGCGCCTATTCCGAGACCTTCAAAGAACGTGATCTGCATCGGGAAAAATTATCGTGATCATGCTGTTGAAATGGGGAGTGAGGCGGATATACCGGAGCATCCCATGGTTTTTACGAAAGCCCCCGCTGCCGTTACAGGACACGGAGAAACAGTGGACAGCCACTTGGACGTAACGGACCAGCTTGATTATGAAGGGGAGCTTGCGGTAATCATATCAAAAAGCGGATCGCACATCTCCAAAGAACATGCGCTTGATCATATATTCGGCTATACAATTGTAAATGATATAACAGCGCGCGATCTGCAGAAGAAACATAAACAGTTTTTTATCGGCAAAAGCCTCGATACGACATGCCCGATGGGCCCGGTCATTGTACATAAGTCGGCCGTCAGTGATCCGCAAAGCCTGAAAGTTGAAACGCGGGTGAACGGAGAACTGCGCCAATCAGGATCAACGGGTGACATGATTTTTCCGATAGCTGACTTAATCGAAACGCTGTCAAAAGGAATGACGCTTGAAGCCGGTGACATTATAGCGACGGGGACGCCGTCCGGTGTCGGAAAAGGGTTTAAGCCGCCGAAATTTTTAAAGCCGGGGGACCGCATTGACATTACAATTGAACCGATCGGCACGCTGTCGAACCAAATCGGATAATTGTGTGTCTTTCGCACGATTGATAATGCTCCGATCGGCTTGTTGTGGTACCATAAGTGAGGCAGATTGATCTGATAGGGGGAATTGAACATAATGACACATTGGCATATTACTTCATGGGTCGTTGCGCTTATCCTGGTATTTGTCAGCTACGGGCTGTACGGTTCCGGAAAAGCGAAGGGCGCAAAAATTACGCATATGATTCTGCGCTTATTCTACATTATTATTATTCTGACCGGAGCTGAGCTTTTTGTCCGTTTTGCGAATTGGAACGGAGAGTACGCCGGAAAAATGCTGCTCGGCATCATTACCATCGGACTGATGGAAATGCTCGTCATCCGCAAGAAAAAAGGCAAATCAACCGGCGGACTGTGGATCGGTTTTATTATCGTGCTCGTCCTGACAGTGCTGCTCGGCCTTCACTTGCCGATCGGCTTTCACGTATTTTAATCAATCGCTTGAAAAACCCGGATGCATCCGGGTTTTTTTAGTTGCGCATACATTCTGCGCAACTGTGCCGCTGAATGAGAAATGCCGTGGCAGGGGGATGTTGATGAGGCGAAGGAGATTTGCAGGATGCCAAAAGCGTCAATCACTCTTGCTACCGCAAAAGCTACGGCTGTGAAGGGTAAAAGCAAACGCCGGGCGTCAATCAGCGTGAAAAACAAAGCTAAATACATCAGGCGGCACCTATTTAAAAGGTGCCGCCTGTTTGTTACGCGGTGCCGTCTTGTCTTGCCGCTGAATACATAATGGAGCGCCGCCCGTCAGATGCCGTCCATTCAAATCTGTCGTGTTTACCCGAGCTGCCGCGGTGATGCTGCAGGGCGCATTGTGCGTCATCCGCCGAGAAGTGATAAAACGAAACGCCTTCACCGGAAAACAGCGCCTGATTGTAGGAAAATACGCAATCATATACAGACAGGCCGAACCCGTGAAGATGGCTGAGAAACAGCAGAAACGTTTCATCGTCCAGCGAATCGAGCAAGGTTAACAGCGGCCGTTTGACTGCCTTTTCATAACGGATTTCTTCCCCGCCGAGCAGGGGGATGGTGTCTGCGCCGATTTCGGCCGCACCGCCGCAAATCCGTGCCGGCTGCCATCTGCCGCCGCGTTTCATCAATACGTCTGCGTTTCCTAGACTGTCTGCCAGCAGGATATCGCCTTCATCGTTTTCGACGAGGCAGATGCCGTCCTCTATCATCAGGGTGCCGCGCCCCCATTTGTTTTTTTCTGAGAAAAGCTGTTTTCGTTTCATAACCGTGCCGGTCTCCTTTGTTTGTTTCTTCTCTTCCGTTCTTTCCAAATCGGGCTTGTCTCATACAACTCTTAGTGGGACAAATCAACTATCTGCGTTTCTTTGCATAAACTGGGTAAAGTGCTGATAGAAACGAATTTGATACCGACAGAAACGGGATTGGAGCTGATATCACATGTGTGGAATTGCGGGTTGGGTCGATTTTCAAAAGCAGCTCGTCCAAGAGAAACATATTATGAATAATATGATAGACACTCTTTCAAAACGAGGACCTGATGATTCAAACGTCTGGGGAGAGCCCCATGTTTTATTCGGACATAAAAGACTTTCGGTCGTTGACATTGAAGGCGGCCGCCAGCCGATGGCCTGCACGCATCAAGAGGAAACGTACACCATCATTTATAATGGCGAGCTGTATAACACGGAGGAATTGCGGAAGGAGCTTCAGGCGAGGGGCCACCGTTTTGAGAGGACCTCTGATACAGAAGTGCTGCTGCACAGCTATATTGAGTGGCGGGAGGAGTGCGTGGACCGCTTGAACGGTATTTTCGCTTTTGCCATCTGGGATGAAAAGCGCAAGCGGCTGTTCGGGGCAAGAGACCGGCTCGGCGTCAAACCGTTTTTTTATAAAGAACACGGCTCTTCCTTTCTGTTTGGGTCGGAATTGAAAGCCATCCTTGCTCATCCTGATGTGAAAGCCCGCACAGACAGCGGCGGACTTGCGGAAGTATTCGGACTCGGGCCGTCCAGAACTCCGGGCTGCGGGGTGTTTAAAGGAATTCACGAGGTGCGTCCCGCCCATGCGTTCACTTTCTCAAAGGACGGTTTGTCCATATGGCGTTATTGGAATGTAAAGAGCGAAAAGCATACAGACAGCTTCGATGAAACCGCGGCTCACATTCGGTACTTATTTCAGGATGCAGTGACACGCCAGCTCGTATCTGACGTGCCGGTTTGCACGTTTTTATCAGGGGGGCTTGATTCGAGCGCGATAACCGCGATAGCCGCCGCTCATTTTGAGAAACAAGGCAGAGATCCCCTTCATACTTATTCAATTGATTATGAGGAGAACAGCAAATTTTTTAAAGCGAGCGCCTTTCAGCCGAATGATGACGGCCCGTGGATCGATAAAATGACAAATGCATTCGGTACACAGCATCATAAGTGCGTGATTACGCAGGATCAGCTGGTTGAACATCTGGAGGAATCCGTTCTCGTCAGAGACCTGCCGGGCATGGCTGATGTTGATTCCTCGCTATTATGGTTCTGCCGGGAAATTAAAAAAGATTTTGTCGTGAGCCTTTCCGGAGAATGCGCGGACGAAATTTTCGGCGGATATCCGTGGTTTCACACCGCGGCAGAAGAAGACGGATTTCCTTGGATGAGATCGACTGAGGAGAGGATCACGCTCTTGGATGAAAAGTGGCAAAAACGGCTGAATCTTAGAGAATACGTGAATGCGAGATATGAAGAAACCATTGCGGAAACGCCGCTGTTAGACGGTGAGACGGGAACAGATAAAGCGAGACGGCAGCTGTTCTACTTAAATATGCTTTGGTTTATGACAAATCTGCTCGACCGCAAAGACCGCATGAGCATGGGCGCAAGTCTTGAAGTACGGGTGCCGTTCGCCGACCACAGACTTGTGGAATACGTTTGGAATATTCCTTGGGAAATGAAAATGCATGGCAGCCGGGAAAAAGGCATCTTGCGAAAAGCGCTTGAAGGACTGCTTCCTGAAGATATTTTGTACCGCAAAAAAAGCCCTTATCCGAAAACGCATCACCCGAAATACACGCAGGGGGTCACAGAATGGCTGAAAACGATTTTACAACAGAAAGATTCCGTGCTTCACACCCTGCTTGACAGAAAGAAGCTGGAAATGCTGCTGGAGACAGAAGGTTCATCTTTTCAGGTTCCGTGGTTCGGCCAGCTGATGAAAGGCCCGCAGCTGATCGCCCATCTTGCCCAGATCCATACATGGTTTGAGGCGTACCGTATCGATATAGAAGAATAACAGTGCCGCGACCGGTTTCCGCTGAAGGATATCGGTCTTTTTATTGTGAAACATATGGTACACTAAAAAACAGAGGAGTGATACCATGACCGAATACGAAACATGCGCCCAGCTTGCCGAGGCGCACTTTCCTTTATATAAACGGACTTTCTCATCCCTGCCGCCAAAAAACAGGCGGGCCGCATGGGCGGTGCTTGCTTTGTTTCACGAAGCTGACCGGCTTGATGTGCAGGAACTTGGAGGATTTGAACAGGCGGCACAAGACTTTCTGAACGGGTCCCGCGCCGACGGCTTTTTGTGGGAGGCGCTCACCGATGTGCGGCAGCAATTTGCGCTTGAAGAAGAGCCGTTACGTGAGTTTATCGCCGGCCAAATCTCTGACAGAGAAAAAGTAACGTATCAAGAGTTTGATGACCTGCTGATGTACGCGGGCCAAACAGGCGGAGCCCTCGGCCTGCTGCTGCTGCCGGTTTGTGCGCGCCGGAACCAAGAGAAACTCCGCCATGCAGCCGTTTCATTAGGAGCAGCCATTCAGCTGACCCGGATGCTTCTGGAGGTCCATACGGACGAGCGGGCGAAAAAGCGTCTCCCGCGCCAGGTGATGAAGCAATTCGGCTATACGGAAGAAGAGCTGGAGAGCCATACCGTCAACAAAGCTTTTATGAATGTATGGGAGTACATCGCATTCGAGGCCGAGGCGTATTTCGAGGAGGCGTCTGAAGAGCTGGAGCTGTTTCCGTTATACTCAAGGCCCGCCGTTACCGGTTTAGCGGCACATTACCGGTCAGAGCTCGGTGACATGAGAAAACAGCTTTCACAAGCATAAAAAAACGCCCGGCTTCATAACGAAGCCAGGGCGTCTATGCAATCCCTTTTTGAATCCAAATCCGCGACCGCCATCTTCTGTACATAAGAATGCCTCTGACCCATTCATCCGCGATAAATGAAATCCAGATGCCCATAAGCCCTAATCCGAAATGAATGCCGAACAGATAAGCGAGCGGCAGTCCGATACCCCACATGGAAATCATCGCCATGTAGACGGGAAATTTTGCATCTCCGGCAGCCCGCAGCGAGTTGATGATAATGACATTGAATGAACGGCCGGGCTCAAGAATGATCGTCATGGCGATCAGCATGCTCGCCGTCGCAATAATGTCAGGGCTGCTTGTGAAAATTCCGATCAGCTGCTTTGAAAACAAAGTCATGATCACTGATGTCAAAGCGGCAATGCCAAGCGCCCAGTACAGACTTTTCATGCAGCGGTCATAAGCGTCGTCAAACCGTTTGGCGCCGATATATCTGCCGATCAAAATCTGTGTGCCCTGGCTGATCGCCGTTCCGAACAGCAGGATAAACATGGTGATGTTTTGTGTATAAACCTTTGTTGTAAGCGCCTGAGCGCCCATAATGGCGATAAAATAAGTGACAACCATTTGCGAAATGTTGTAAGACAGCTGTTCGCCGGCAGACGGAATCCCGATTTTCAGGAGTTTCCGCAAGTGCTCTTTATGGACGTGAAAAATCTTTTGCCATGTCAGACCGAGTCCGATGCGTTTTTTGACGATCACAATCATCGCGATCAGCCCGATGATCCGCGCGAAGGACGTTGACATCGCAACACCGGCGACGCCTAACACCGGAAGGCCGAGCGGCCCGAAAATGACAAGAAAGTTTCCGGCAATATTTAAAATATTCATCCCGATCGTAACGAACATCGTATCCTTCGTATGACCGTAGCTTTTTAAAATGGCGCTGAACGTCATAATCAAAGCCTGAATGAAGGACAGCCCGCCGACCACCTGCAAAAAGACTTTGGCATCCGGCATCAATTCATTGGAAAGACCCATCACATGAAGCAGCGGAACGGCCGCAAAAAATATGGCGGCGCTGATGGCGAGACTGATGACAAAGTTCGCTCCTATTGATACATAAGCCACTTCCTGCGCCTCTTTTTTCTGTTTAGATCCTAAAAACTGTGAAATCACAATTGTCGTACCCGTTGCGATAAAGCTGAACATCACGATAATTAAATTTAAAATCTGATTGCTGACACCCACGGCCGCCACACTGTTGTCAGAGTATTGGCTAAGCATAAGAGTGTCGGCGTTTCCCATAAACATATATAATGAAACCTCAATAAATATCGGCCAAGTCAGCGCGTATAATGAGAGTTTGTGATCAGAGGATTGTTTGAACGCAGCCCGTTTTAAAATCGCTTGTTTCATTTCTTTTAACCCCTTTCCTGACAAAATCAACGTTTAAAAGTGTACCTCCATTTTCTTATAATAAAAAGGGAGAGAAACGAAACTTCTTGCAAAAATCCGACTTAAAAAGGAGGGCCGAAAATATGTCCTTTCTCGAGTTCACAGTTCCTCCGTTCCCGGTCTTTATCGCTGCGGGAGATGGAGTGTTCAAAAAAGGCGAAACCCATGTGAGACGGGTCTTCCCGGTGTTTGATCTGCTGTATGTGAAAGAAGGCGTCCTCTACATTACAGAAGACGAAAACGCCTTTTCCGTTGAAGCGGGAGAATATATTCTGCTTTCTCCCGGGCTTGAACATTACGGGACAAAAGGCAGTGAAGAAACGACATCCTATTCGTGGCTTCATTTTGAGGGAGCGGCTTATGAGATGGCGGAAACAACCGGGAACAACTGGTCGGAGCTGAGGCGAAAAAAAGGGAGCTTTGAAGAGCCGTCCCGCTACCGGCTGTCCCTGCCGCAAAAAGGGAAAGTGAGACGCCCGCAGTTTATGGCCGGGCAATTCAGTGTCCTGACAGATGTCAGCGCCGAGAACTCCGATCTGCCGCTCAGAAAGCAGATTCTGTTTGAAGAGCTGCTGCTCCATCTTCAGAAAGAAGCGTTCCAAATCCCGTCCGCAAAGGAAAGAGTCGCATGGGAGGCCGCCCGGTACCTGCAGGAGCACTATCAGGAGAAAACAACCATCAAAGCGCTCTCTTCGGCTCTTCATTACAACCAAGACTACGTGACCCGCTGTATGCAGCAGGTGCTCGGCGTCACGCCCGGCCAGTATACGAACAAAGTCAGAATGACGGAGGCGAAACGTCTTTTGTCCGCAACCAATGACAAAATGGGGGCGATCGCGGACGCCATCGGTATGGAGGACCCAACCTATTTTTCCAAACTGTTTAAACAGATTGAAGGCATTTCGCCGCTTGAATACCGCAAATTCGTAAGCCGGAAAACGGACTGACCTAAAACCAGAGAACAAAAGAGGGATCAGTAAGCATGAAAATGACAATTTACGATGTGGCCGAAAAAGCGGGCGTCTCCGGCTATATCGGATTATGATAGATTCGAAGTAAAAAAGCAAAGGCCCGGGAGGCCTTTGCTTTTTTATGATTCGTATGAGAAAAAAATGTAGTCAGTCGGCACGCCTTTATAGCCCATTTGGTGAAGCATCGCGGTGATATTGCCGCGATGGTATGTGCCGTGATTCACAACATGCCGGATCACATCGGCATATGTCGTCTGAAGCGTCCCCAGGCGCGGATGAGAAATAGAGATCGGACCTTCCGGGTTCTCCATTTCTTTTAAAAATTCGCTGAATTCTTTGTCCAGTTCAGTCATTCTATGTTCAATCGCCTCAAAATCTCCGTCAAGCTTTTCAAATTGATCAAACTGCGAGGCGATTTGTTCGAAAGTTTCTCCGTAAAGCACGTGAAGCCAAATGTAATCAGCCCGGTATATATGCACAAGCACGGCGTTCACAGTCGGAAAAACACTTTTCAGTTTCTGCTGTAAGCTGACCGCGGGCAGCGTCTTCAGATGCTGAATAACTTGCTCATTTGCCCATCTGTGGTAGTGATACAGCTTTAAAATGTCTGACATTCCAATTCCCCCTCTTCTTCCGGTACATTCAACATGGCCTGGCCGAATTCCTTTTATCGAAACAAAAGCGCCGCAAAATAAAAAGCAGCACCCCACATCACCAATGCCGAGCATTTATTCAGGATGCCGACCGCCGTTTCATTTAATAAAAAATCACGTCACAATGGCTCCGAGCGCTTCTGCGAATGTCACGGCATGAGACGGAGAGATGCGGCATCCTTTCAGCTTCTCAAGTGAGACGTGCAGATGATCAAATGTGCACGTGCTGATATCCATATTAAAAAGAGACGTGCCGATGAAGTTTGCGCCGTTCAAATCACAGACGTCAAGATCTGTGTATTCAAGAACGGCATCATTCCACTCGCTTTCTGTAAGAGCGCACGTGTCAAACCGGACATGCTTCATATTGGAATAGCTGAAGGAGCTGTAATTTGCGAGGCAGTCTTCAAACCGTACATGACGCATGGCGGAATCCGCCAGATTCAACCCGAGAAGTTTTGAATGCTGAAACGCCGTTCTATGGATGATGCTTCCGCTGAAATCAGCGTTTGAGACATCACATTTGTCAAACAGGACATCCGTACATTCCATATGTCTGAAAGAGACATCCGTAAAAACGGTGTTTCTGAAAATGACTTTTTCGGCGCGCAGGCCGTCCAGTTTGCTGTTTACGACGGCGTTTTCTATGACGACTTCTTTTATGAGGTCGTCCTGAAGCGCTTCTGTGAAAGAAAGCACCGGCAATTCTTTCGGGATTTTCGGTTTTTGGATCGTATTCATCTCATACTTCCTTTTCTTCTGAATTAATAGCTGAAAACGGCAATTGACAGATATCGTTTTCTGCCTGCCATCCTTGCTGTTGTGTAATGTACAAAGGGTATTAAAAAAGCGGAAGGGCGTCAATAGTACCGTATATAAAAGCAGACGTGACATTCAGGGTAATGCCCTTAGAGACATGTCCCCAAGGGCATTTGTCTGTTTCAGGCGAGTTCTTTATACATGATCACATGAGGGCCGATGCCGGGTATGTCAAAGGGGCTGCCCGTGCTTTTCCAGCCCAGCTTTTCGTAATATCCCTTTACGTGACATCTGGCGTTGCACCAGACAAGCGCCGCCCCCATATCTGCCAGTTTTCGTTCTGCATAGGCGATTAACGTGCTTCCCGCTTTTTGCGTCCGGTATTCCTCAAGCGTCGCCATGCCGCGCAGCTGGTAGGCGGGCGCTGCCTGTAACGCCTGCTGGTTCTGCGGGTAGAAAGAAGCGATGCTGATCAATGTCCCGTCGTAAAAACCTCCGAGATGAAAGGCTCCTTTGACGCTGTCCTGATCATATTTACAATCCTCAATCGTCTGATGGGGGCGCAGCACGCTGTGTCTGATCGCGTACGTGTCTTCTGCGGTGATGGGTTTTACTTCAACCATGAAAAAATCCTCCTTTGCCTGATTCTTTTTCTGTATCGTACCATGAAAAAGCCGCCTGTCATATCAGGCGGCCTCTTCCGCGTCAATGCAAATATACATCAGCCCGCTTTTCATCCTTTTGCTTAATATAAGCTGCAAGCTCTGACGTCAAATCAGAACGGAGAAACGGGGTGATTAAATAAATTCCGTTAAACAGTTCGCACGCCGTGTCGAGAAGCGACTTGGCGATGGCGAGGCCTTCGGCTTTCTGCTTCCGCTTGTCTTCGCCGGCGAGCGCCATTTTTTCGCGGATGCTGTCTGACAGCTTAATGCCCGGGATTTCATGATGGATGAACTCTGCGTTGCGGCTGCTCGTTAACGGCATGATTCCGATATACACAGGTGTTTTGAGATGTTTCGTTTCATGATGAATGTCAATGAGCTGCTGCTCCGAGTAGACAGGCTGGGACACGAAGTAGTCAGCTCCGCACTCGATTTTTTTCTCCAGCCGTTTTACTGCTTTATCAAGGTGGCGGACATTCGGATTAAATGCTCCGGCTACGGAAAAGTTCGTTTTCTTGCCGAGCGGTTTCCCTGATAAAGAAATGCCCTCGTTGAATTGTTTAATCAGCCTGATCAAGTCAAAGGACGTTAAATCATAGACGGAGGTAGCCCCCGGAAAGTCGCCGATTTTTGAAGGATCGCCCGTGATGGCTAAAATGTCGGTGAGTCCGAGCGTATCCAGCCCCATTAAATGTGACTGAAGGCCGATGATGTTGCGGTCTCTGCATGTAATGTGAACGAGAGAACGGATATCAAGGCGCTCTTTCAGCAATGAACCGCAGGCGGCATTGCTGATCCGCGGTGTCGCCAATGAATTGTCGGCGAGCGTCAGCGCTTCTATGCCGGTTTCTTTTAATTCAGCCGCCGCTTGCAGAAATTTGTCAAAATTCAATTTTTTCGGCGGATCAAGCTCTACGATAATTGACCGTTTTTGAGCGGCGATTTCGTTTAAACCCGGCTCGGTCCGTTCGTTGCGGACTGAGATGACTTCTTCTTCCCGTCTGATTTTCACTTCTTTATCAGTGACAGGAGAAAGTCCGCGGACCGCTTCAGCCATGGCTCTGATATGGTTTGGCGTCGTACCGCAGCAGCCGCCGATAATGCGCGCGCCCTGAGTGCGGAACTGTACGGCGCTCTCCCGGAAATAGGCATCGTCCGTATCATAAACAAGCCGGCCTTCTTCTAAAGACGGAAGGCTGCTGTTCGGATAGACCGATAAATAAGCGTCACGGAAAATCGGCACTTCGGTGAGCGCTTCAATCATGTGGTACGGGCCGAGCCGGCAATTGATTCCCGTTATGTCAGCGCCGAGATCGGCAATGGACCTGAGGGCTTCCCGAAGCGGCGTTCCGTCCTGCAGCACGCCCTGTTCGTGCATGGATACGTTCAGCATAATCGGAAGTTCCGTTTCTTTTCTCGCGATCTTCAGCACTTCGCGCGCCTCTTCTAAATCATAGTATGTTTCCAGAAGCAGACCGTCCGGCTCTTCATGCAGCAATAAATAAAGCTGCTCCCGAAAGCTGCGTTTAATCTCCTCCAGGCTGTAGGCGTTTTTGTTAAAGGTGCGGATGCCGCCCATCGTTCCCAATACATAAGCGCCGTCTGAGGAAGCACGCGCGATTCTGACCGCCTCCTGATTGATTTTTTTCGTTTCATCCTCAAGTCCGTATCTTGAGAGCTTAATAAAATTTGCGCCGTACGTATTTGTCTGGATGATGTCTGCCCCGGCTTCCACGTAAGCCTTATGTATCCGCTTGATTTCTTCGGGCTTTGATACGTTCAGTTCCTCAAAACATCTGTCAATGCCGTAGGAATAGAGGAGAGTGCCCATCGCACCGTCTCCGATTAAAATCCGTTCTTTTAAGTCTTGTAATAGTCCCATTGTTTGCCTCCTTCGTCACATTCAGCAAGGAAAAAAGAGAAATAAAAAAAGTCTTCTTAAGAAGAAGACTTTGTAATCATTTGTCTCTCTTCTTATCTTCCAAGCTGTTTTTAGCTTGCTGGATTTAGCACCTTGGTCATGGTTTGGGTAAACCACTACACCGGTTGCTGAAGCGTCGTCGGGCCAGTCCCTCGGCTTCTCTTGATAAGAACGTTCATGTAATTGTCATGGGTTTCCAAAACTTAACTGTGAAAATCCCTTTCTCCAAATTTACCGAAAATAGAGACAATAATCAATAGGAATCACATAATTTATCTAAAATTAATAAATTGAACGTCAATCGGCAGGTCTGCTCCGCGGACGGCTGCAATAATCTGCTGCAGATCATCTTTATTTTTTCCGGTGACGCGCACTTGGTCGTCCTGAATCTGCGACTTGACCTTCAAGCCGGAGTTTTTAATCACCGCGTTGATTTTTTTGGCGTTGTCTTTATCAATGCCCTGTACAAGCTTCGCGCGCTGGCGCACCGTGCCCCCCGATGCATTTTCGATTTTGCCGTATTCAATGTTTTTCGTCGGCACGTCCCGTTTGATCAGCTTGCCGCTCAGCACATCTTTGAGCTGATTCAGTTTAAACTCGTCATCAGAAATCAGGACAAGCTCTTCCTTTTCTAAAGTTACATCGCTTTTCGATCCTTTAAAGTCATAGCGCGTGCCGATTTCTTTCAGCGTCATCTGAATCGCATTCTGCACTTCGGGAAATTCAACTTTGGATACAATATCAAAAGAACTTTCTTTTGCCATGAGAAAACCTCCTATAACATTTCACTTATGAGTTGATTATAGTAGAATAAAGAGAAATGTCCAACAGCATAAAGCATGAATTTATGCATATTGGAAAAAATGAGAAAAACATCAGCCTCATACGGGCGAATCAGGAAGGACGATAACATGAGACCAGGGCAGCAGCTCACGCTTAGTATAGATCACCAAACCGATTTCGGTTATTTTTTAACCGACGGCGAGGATACGGTTCTTTTACATAACAGTGAAATCACAGAGGATATCGAAGACAGAGATGAAGTGGACGTATTTATTTACGTCGATCATCAGGAAAGACTCGCGGCGACGATGAAAAAGCCGCTCATCAGCTTTTATGACTACGGATGGGTGGAAGTGACGGACGCTGTGGAAGATATGGGCGTATTCGTCGACGTCGGTCTGTCAAAAGACGCGCTCGTCGCAACGGAGCACCTGCCTCCGTACAAATCCGTCTGGCCGCAAAAAGGAGACAGACTGTATTGCATGCTGAAGGTGACAAGCCGCGGGCGCATGTTTGCCAAGCCGGCACCCGAAGATATCATCAGTGAATTATTTACGGATGCAGAGGAAGACGTCATGAATAAAGACCTGACGGGCACGGTGTACAGACTGATTGCATCAGGCTCTTTTCTGATTACCGATGAAGGCATCCGCGCGTTTATTCACCCTTCAGAAAGAAAAGAAGAGCCGAGACTCGGCAGCCGCGTGACAGGGCGTGTCATCGAGGTGAAGGAAGACGGCTCCGTCAACATGTCACTGCTGCCGAGAAAGCAGGATGCGCTTTCGGTTGACGCGGAAGAGATTCTGACCTATCTGAGATCAAGAAACGGCGCGATGCCTTACGGAGACAAAAGCCATCCTGACGATATCCGCGAACGGTTTCATTTAAGCAAAGCCGCCTTTAAGCGGGCGCTCGGGCATCTGATGAAAAACGGCAAGGTCTATCAGGAAGACGGCTGGACATACGAAAAACAATAAATTTTCTGCAAAAACATCGGTGAACCAAAACCGATGTTTTTTATTTTCTCAAAAGCTCCTATACCCTCATTTGTTTAACATCCTGCCGAACATACATATTTTATTGAAATAAAATATTCTGACATCCGAACCGATATATAACTATAGAAAAAAAACAAAAGGAGAGTTTCAATGAGAAAAATGGCGATATTTGCGGCTGTACTGCTGATTGCGCTCAGCACGGCGGGATGTGCCGGCAAATCTGAGGAAACGGCGGCCGAAAAAACGAAAACAATCGGCATCATGCTGACAGACAACGGCCTCGGCGACCAATCATTTAATGATTCAGGCTTTCAAGGTTTGATGAAAGCGAGAGACGAGCTCGGCATCACATTTGATTACCGGGAGATAAAAGACACCGGTACATACGAAAAAGGACTGACCCAGCTTGTCCGTGAAGGCAATGATCTTGTGGTGGGGCTCGGTTACAGCATGCAGGCGGATTTAGAAAAGGTCGCCAAAAAATATCCGAAGCAGCGGTTTGTGCTGATTGATTCCGTATCAGGACTGGATAATGTCACCTCCGTCACGTTTAAAGAGGATGAAGGAAGCTTCTTAGCCGGAGCGCTGGCGGCCATGACGAGCAAAACCGGCACGATCGGATTTATCGGCGGTTCAGATGCCGACGTCATTAAACGGTTTAAGAAAGGCTATCTGAAAGGCGCAGAATCAGTCAAACCGAAAATCCGCGTGCTGTCGGACATCAGCGGTACGTTTGATGATGATAAGCTCGGAAAGCGCATCGCCCAAAACATGATCCGAAAAAAAGCCGATGTCCTGTTTACGGCGGCCGGCTTCACGGGCGTCGGCGCACTGAAAGAAGCGGAGGCGCAAAAAGTATACGCCATCGGTGTTGACAGCGATCAATATTACACCGCCGAGCACGCCGTTATCTCTTCTTTAGTGAAAAACGTCGACCATGTCATCTATGAATTGGCGAAAGATTTAACAGACAACAAGGAGATCAAAAGCGGTGAGATCGTTTACGGACTGAAGGAAAACGGCATGGACTTAGCTAAGATCAGAGTTGTCAAAAACGCAGGCGGGCTGGCGAAAAAGATCACGGATATGAAAAACAGCCTGATTGAAAAAGGAGGCGATCTGAAGTGACATTACGGACAAGGCTGCTCGTTAACGCAGCCGTTACGATGATTTGCTTCACCGCCGTCATCGGCTTTACCATTGTAAACATGATGAAGATTCAGGCTTCAAATGAAGATGAAGTGGACGCGCTGTTAAACGTCCAGGAAGCAAAAGCTGACCTTAATACGTTAAAAGAAAGCATCACCGGCTATTCCTATACGCTCGCAGACGCCCAGAAAGAAGATGTGCGAAGCTATATGAAAAGCAGCTCAGACAAACTGGCGGCGCTCAAAAAAACGATGACGGACGGTGCAGACAAAGCTGCTTATGACAAACTCGCCAAAAAATACGAATCATGGCAGGCGGAGGCGGACGCTGCTCTTGATTCGAAAAGCCCGGCTGAAGCGACAAGGACGGCGGCCCGCATCAACGGTCTTCTGAATGATATTTATATGCTGAATCTGAAAAGCCGGGATCACTATGAAGACATGCAGAAGCAGACGGCTGACCAGATTCAGTTTATCGTTTACAGCGCAGCCGTGCTGACCATCGTGATACTTGCCGTCACCGTCATATCTTCCATCAGGCTGACGAAGAGAATTGCAGGGCCGATCCGCCGCATGGCTGAAAATGCCCGTCGTATTGCAGGAGGGAACCTTGCTGTTGAAATGCTTGATTATAAAGGGAAGGACGAACTGAAAGAGCTGAATGACTCATTCGGAATGATGGCTGAACAGCTCCGCACCTTAATTCAGGCGATCGGAGAGGTCGGCCGTGAAGTCGAGACTTTCGCGGAAGGTTTGACGAAGGAAAACCAGACGCTGAAGGACATGACCGAGCAGGTGTCCGTGTCGACGGAAGAAATGGCGCAAGGCTCCCAAACCATTTCAGAAGATCTGCAGCATGCGGTGCAATTCATTGAACAAATGGATGAACATTCAAAGGCGAACGCCGAACGTTCAAAACAAACGACGAGAAGCAGCGAAGAGACGATTGCGGCGGTGGCTGCGGGGCGCGGTGCTTTAGCCGAGACCAAGCAAGCCATTGATAAAAGCAATGAGACATCAAAAGAGATTTCCGAAGCCGCCGATCTCTTCATAGAGCATGCGGCAGGCATCAGTATGATGGCGCAGACCGTTTCTGACATTGCGGGCCAGACCAATCTGCTGTCATTAAACGCCGCAATCGAGGCGGCCAGAGCAGGCGAGGCCGGAAAAGGATTTGCCGTCGTTGCCGAGGAGATACGGAAGCTCGCAGACGGATCAGCCAAAGCGACCGCGCAGATTTTCGATATGGTAAAGCAAATTGAAGACGGCATCACATCTATTACCGGAGCTGTCACGACCGGCGTCGCTTTAGCGGACAGACAGCAGGAGCTGATGGAGAAAACGTCAGAATCATTCGTCCATATTGAACAAAAAGCCGCCCATATTAAAGCGGAGCTTACTCAATTGGACGGACGGATCGTCGAATCGAAACAGCTTGGTGAGCAAGTGCTGCATCATGCCGAAAGCATCAGCGCCGTCGTTCAGGAAACGGCTGCGGGAAGCGAAGAGATTTCTGCCTCCGCGCTTGAGCAGCTGTCTTCTTTTCATAAAATGGCGGAAAGCGTCAATAATCTGGTGAGCCTGACAGAGCGGTTAAACGATCAGGTCCGCCGGTTTACTTTGTAACGGGCTTTTGCCCCGCCCCCTGATTTTTGCAGCCTGACATGAGTAACTTCTGAATGAAACACAAATACTGAATATACTTGTGTTATTTATTCTTTTTCGAGAAAGGTGAAAAAAGAAGGGAGGAATCGGGATGGATGAACAAATTCCGCATGAAAAGGGTCTTGATAATAGTCTGGCTTTATTACGCGATGGTTATGTATTTGTGAAAAACCGAGCGGAGAATTATCGCTCGGATGTGTTTCGCGCCCGTTTATTAGGGAAGACATTCATTTGTATGAGCGGAGCGGAAGCCGCAAAGCTTTTTTATGACACAGAACGATTTCAGCGGGAGCATGCCCTCCCCAAACGGGTGCAGAAAACGTTATTCGGAACAGGGGCAATCCAGTCAATGGACGGTGAACGGCATAAGCACAGGAAGCTTCTATTTATGTCGCTGTTGACACCGCCCCGGCAAAAACGGCTTGCGGAAGCGGTGGCAAAACAGTGGAAAGCATCTGCGGAAATGTGGGAGGGTTCAAACCGAATTGTCCTTTTTGATGAAGCGAAGAAAGTGCTGTGCCGGGCTGCCTGTGAGTGGGCCGGCGTCCCGCTGAAAGACTCAGAAGTGAAAGAGCGGGCGGAGGATTTCACCGATATGGTAGACGCATTCGGCGCTGTCGGACCGCGTCATTGGAAAGGCAGAAGGGCGAGGCTGAAAACGGAGAAATGGATAGAGGAGGTCATTGAGGATGTGCGGTCCGGCAAGCTGCAAACGCCGGAGTGCTCAGCCTTGTATGAAATGGCTTTTCATACAGAACTTGACGGGAACAGACTTGATTCTCACATGGCTGCTGTTGAGCTTATTAATGTTCTGCGCCCGATTGCCGCCATTTCTTACTTCATTACGTTTTCAGCTCTTGCATTGCATGATTACCCTGAATATCGGGGCAAACTGAGATCGAGAGATGATCAGGAGGCCGAAAGATTTGCACATGAAGTTCGGCGGTATTACCCGTTTGCCCCGTTTTTAGGAGCCGTTGTGAAAAAAGATTTCGTATGGAAGAACTGTGAGTTTAAAAAGGGTGCATCCGTCATGCTTGACCTATATGGGACAAACCATGATTCCCGGCTTTGGGAAAATCCCAATGAATTTCGCCCGGAACGTTTTCAGGGGCGGGAGGAAAATAAATTTGATTTCATTCCCCAGGGCGGAGGTGATCCGGCTAACGGCCACCGCTGTCCGGGTGAGGGAATGACCGTGGAAGTCATGAAAACTTCCCTTGCGTTTCTTGCCAATGAAATAGAGTACGATGTTCCGTCCCAAGATTTGAGCTTCAGCCTGTCCAGAATGCCGGCATTGCCTGAAAGCGGATTCGTGATAAGTGATGTTAGACGCATATAGAACAAAAAACAGCCCTCTCTCTTCATACACAAGAGGGCTGTTTTGCTTTTACAGATGGTCCGGTTTTTTGGAATTCTGGTTTTTTCCCGCCTGCCGGTTTTTTTCGGCAAGCCGGTTCTTTTTCTGATTTACGGCGTTATTGTCCAACGGTTTTTTGTCATCATCTTTCATGCGGCAAAGCCTCCCTTCTGTCCGTTAGGATGCCCGCCCGCATTGAAATTATGGCTTCAGGAAAAAAATCGCGAGCGTGCCCGGCCCGGAGTGCGCGCCGATCGCAGAGCCGATTGAATGAAGAATGGTCTCTTTCGGATGGAACGCTTCTTCAATCATTTCCTTCATCCGAAGCGCCGTCTCCTCGTTATCTGCATAGCTGATCCCCACGGTTTGATCCGCCCAATCGCCGCCTTCTTCCTTCATCATTTCTATAATCCGTTTAAACAGTTTCTTTTGTCCGCGTAATTTTTCGAGCGGCACGAGCCTGCCGTCATCCACATGCAGAATCGGTTTAATGTTCAAAAGCCCCCCGACAAAAGCGGACGTTTTTGAAATTCTGCCGCCCCGCGCGAGATAAGCGACATCATCGACCGTAAATATATGTTTCATCCGTGCGCAAAAGCTCTTTACAGACGTTTCGATTTCTTGTATTGTATTCCCGTTAACACAGAGTGTTTGCGCGTGCATCACCGCAAGGCCGCAGCCCAATGAAGCGCATTTGGAATCTACAATCCGTAAATCAAAATCGGGAAATTCCTCTTTTACTTCATTGGCGATCATCACCGCCGTCTGATAGGTGCCGGAAAGACCTGAGGAAAAGGCGATGTATATCGCCGGTTCTCCCAGTTCCGCGTATTGTAAAAATACTTTTTTTATCGTATCCGGTGATGCCTGGGATGTTTTCGGAACTTTCCCGTCCCGCATCGCTTGAAATATATGATCCGCCTGAATGGTGACCGTGTCCTCATATTCGTTTCCGTCAAGTGTTACGTGCAGCGGAATGAACCCGATCCGGTTTTCTTCAATATAAGATTTCGGCAGGTCAGAGGCGCTGTCAGCAATAAGGTGAACTGTCATCATAATTCCCTTCTTTCCGATTGGTGAGAGTGATGCCAACTATATCATATAAATGTGGCAAAATAGTGTTCAAAACTTTATTTTAAGGGAAAAGCTAATAATGAAAATGAGCGGAGGAGCAAGCCATGGTACTAGAACAAGCAAAAAAATTAGCAATCGTCGTCATCGGCGCGTTTCTGTATGCGGCGGGACTGAATTTATTCCTGATACCGGCGAATGTATATGCCAGCGGTTTTACCGGTGTCGCCCAGCTGCTGTCAAGCGTCGTTGATCAATACGCCCCCTTTTATATTTCGACAGGAGTTCTCATGTTCCTCTTAAACATTCCCATCGGTGTGTTAGGGTGGCTGAAAGTCGGCAGATCATTCACTGTATACAGCATATTAAGCGTAGCGCTGACGTCCGTCTTTATGGGAATTCTCCCGGAAATGAGACTGTCGCACGATATTCTTCTGAATACCGTATTCGGAGGAGTCATCTCAGCGATCGGCATCGGTTTAACGCTGAAATTCGGCGCTTCGACAGGCGGTCTTGATATCGTGTCGATGGTGCTGGCCAAATGGAAGGATAAGCCGGTCGGCACATATTTCTTCATTTTGAACGGGATTATCATTTTGACGGCAGGATTATTGCAAGGATGGGAGAAAGCATTATATACCCTTGTCGCTCTGTATGTCACAACAAGGGTGATTGACGCCATTCACACCCGCCACATGAAACTGACCGCCATGATCGTTACAAAAAAAGCCGATGAAATCAAAGAAGCGATTTACGGGAAAATGGTCCGCGGCATTACGACGGTGCCGGCAAAAGGCGCTTACACAAACGAACAGAAAGAAATGATGATCATCGTCATCACGCGGTACGAATTGTATGACCTTGAGAAAATCGTGAAAGAAGTCGACCCGAAAGCCTTCACAAACATCGTGCAAACGACGGGGATCTTTGGTTTCTTCAGAAAAGACTGATAGGAGCGGATAGAATGAAGTGGCTGTTTGGCCTGTTATTACCGGTCATTTTATTGATCGGATGCAGCAGTCAATCCGGGCAGAAGGAGCCCGCTGAGGAGGTATCCGGAGAGATGAATGAACAGCAAGCGGAATTAGCCGTAAACCCTGTGCAGACGGATCAGCAGATCGAATTTCAAATGTCTTTAAAAAACAAGAGCGGCAGCCCGATCGATTTCACATTCAGCTCAGGGCAGAAATTCGAATTGACCGTACATGACCAACATCACAAAGAACTGTACCGCTATTCAAAAGACAAAATGTTTACTCAGGCGTTTCAGACTGTGACCTTAATGCCGAATGAAACGTATGACTTTTCAGATGTGTGGAAGAACGTGCCCGGTCCGGGAACATACACGGTGACGGTGACGTTTTTAGGGAAGTCCGATCAGATCGGAAAAAGACTGAAAACGGTAAAAACATTTGAAGTGAAATAAAAAAGCGGCGCCCTCGTCTAGGGACTGACCCCATAAGATGAGACAAATAAAAACACCTTCGAGTTTGAATACGGATGATTGTTATCCGAAATTAGACTTGGAGGTGTTTTTTCTATGGGGACAAGAGTGAGTTATCCGGTTGAAGTGAAACAGAAGGCTGTAGAAATGAGATTGGCAGGCGTACCTATGAAAGAGATCC
>NZ_JBAMDE010000009.1:0-119937 GCF_036961585.1 Bacillus sp. JHAA
CAACCTCATCTCGAGGCGACTTTTTTAGTATAACATTTCAGCGAGTTGCTGTCAAATGTTTTTTTATTTTTATTTCTCCGCCGCTGTGAGCTTTTTGTTGAAGCGCATCAGCGACGTTTAATAATATACCATGCCTATGATTCAGCGTCAACACTTTTTTTGAAAGAATATCCTCGATGATATACTTCCTGCCCTTTGGTCTCTATTTGAGATACTTCAACAAAGCCTTTTTCCGTCAGGTAATCAAGCATGACACCAAGATCTTGGGTGAAGTGCACCAGTTCAGGGTGCTGAAGCAATTCTCCAAACTGCCACATTTCTTTTTCTTTCATCACTTGAAAAAGGTGCGCAGAACCGATTTCAGCTTTTGAATGGATGAGAAAATCATTTGCTAAGAATAATAATTCGAGTCTTTTCTCCAAACTTTCGTGACTCTCGACAAGTTCGGAATATAGCTTATATACCTGCGGCTCAATGTGACGGACCTGGTTCCAGACTGTCGTTTCGGGATAAAACCCCCGGTCAATCACTTCTATGCGGGCCAAGTGGTGAAGAGCATGCACTACCGCATAATATGCATCCAGAAAATGATCAGCTTCAAAAAACGCTTTTCCTTCTACAAATCTTCTGATCAGCTTGCCGTATTCCATTCCGATCTTTAATTTCCGCTCGGCGAAAGGAAAAGTGCTGAGCCGGTCATTGAGTTCAGATATATATTCATTGCGGTCAAACAGCACTTTGCCGTTGATGATCCAATCTATGACTCTTCTATTGGTCCCAAGCAGAATCCATTCCTGAAGCAGAGCATCCGTTACAATATGTAAAGAAGCGGTTTTTTGTTCGAATTCATAATGCTTTATAAAAAGAGGTTCATCAGCCTGTTTGACAATGACAAGCATGACCGCATCAAAGTTATCCGTGATGGATGATGCTTTACTCCTTCTCTCAATCATAAGGACGGCCAGCGTATCGGGATGACTTGCTCTTTCTTGGTAAATTGGACGGAGAAGATTGTCCATTACGATTCCTCCAATGCGATTGTTTCACTAGCTATTGTTTCTACATTTCTATGATAAAACATGAAAGTCCTTTTTTCTAAACACATTGCACTATTATAACAAATTTCCTTTCAGGTGCCATATTTATTCTTCCCTTTTCTTACGAAAACATGAAGAATATGCCATCTGTTTTGTGCTATAGTTAAACGAGAGGGGGATGGACATGGCGAAATACTCAAGCAAAATTAATAAGATCAGAACGTTTGCGTTAAGTTTGGTTTTCGTTGGGTTTATCATTATGTACATCGGGCTGTTCTTTAAGCAGTCTGTTTTGCTTGCCAGCTTGTTTATGATTCTCGGCCTGCTGTCGATCGGGCTCAGCACCGCCGTTTATTTTTGGATCGGCATGCTGTCCACAAAAGCGGTCCGGGTGATGTGCCCCGCTTGCGAGAAAGAAACGAAGATTCTGGGCAGAGTGGATATGTGCATGCATTGCAGAGAGCCGCTTACATTGGATAAAGGATTGGAAGGCAAAGCGTTCGATGAGTCTTATAACAGAAAAAACAGTGTAAAATAAACGAAGCTGACCGTATCAAAGCGGTCAGCTTCGTTTAGTGGTTTTCTTTTTTGGAACATTCTTGGCAGACGCCGTAAATCTCCAAACGGTGGTGGCTTACCTTAAACCCCGTGACGTGAGCCGCAAGCTGTTCTACTTCGTCAAGCCCGGGATAATGGAAGTCTACGATTTTTCCGCAGCTTTCACAAATGGCGTGATAATGGTCAGAGGTGACAAAGTCAAATCTGCTGGACGCATCTCCGTACGTCAGTTCCTTTACAAGCCCCGCTTCCCGGAATACACGCAAATTGTTATACACTGTCGCAACACTCATATTAGGGAATTTCCCTTCCAAGGCTTTATATATATCGTCCGCTGTCGGATGTGCCATAGAATCCACGAGATATTCCAGAATGGCATGACGTTGAGGAGTAATCCGGACTCCCGTATCCTTCAACGTGTCTAAGGCTTCTTTTAATTCATGTGCAGCCATCCGTCATGCACCTCTCTTCTAAAAAAGATTCTTACTTTATAATGTTTATAATTAGTGTACATCTTTTTCCGGTCTCCTGTCAAATGTAATCTGAAGAAAACCCCGTGAGTTCAGCATTTGTCCATTAATTAGACGCAATTTGTTCCAATTCGCGAAGCGCCTCGGCAACGTGATCTTTCACTTTTACCTTTCTCCACTCCTTCACAAGACGGCCTTCTTTGTCTAACAAAAAAGTGGATCGCTCGATACCCATATATTCTTTCCCAAAATTCTTCTTCAGCTTCCACACATCAAAAGCTTCCGCCAATTTGTGCTCATCATCAACGAGGAGCTGGAAAGGAAGATCGTGTTTTTGCTTAAATTTTTCATGTTTGTCACGGCTGTCAGGGCTTACTCCGATGATAACGGCATCAAGTCCCGCGAAACTTTCGTGCTGATCACGGAAATCACATGCTTCCGTCGTGCATCCGGGTGTCATGTCTTTCGGATAAAAATAGAGAACGACGTACTTCCCTTTAAAATCCGTCAATGCTACTTCTTCACCGCTGTCATTCACTAATTTCATAGCCGGTGCTGTTTGTCCGATTTCAATCGTCATTTCTTATACCTCCGGGTTTTTTATTAAGCGTATCCAATTCACGTTAAGATTACAACCGTTATCCCCCCGCTCTTTTCTGGAAGCATGAACCGTTGTGCTCGCAATGAAGCATGCTACAATAGAACATGATGTAAGGAGATATTAGGAGGGTCATTTTTTGTATACAAAATCAGTTGAACTTCATAAGGAAGCGTTAGAGCATATCGTCGGAGGCGTGAACAGCCCGTCCAGATCCTATAAAGCGGTAGGCGGCGGTTCACCCGTTGCGATGGAAAAAGCGAACGGCGCTTATTTCTGGGATGTAGACGGGAATCAGTATATCGATTATTTAGCGGCTTACGGCCCGATTATTACCGGACATGCCCATCCGCATATTACTGAAGCGATTAAAACAGCGGCTGAAAACGGCGTGCTGTACGGGACGCCGACCAAACATGAGGTCACTTTCGCCAAAATGCTGAAGGAGGCCATTCCTTCACTTGATAAAGTACGATTCGTAAACTCAGGCACTGAAGCGGTAATGACAACGATCCGGGTTGCACGCGCTTATACAGGCCGGACAAAAATCATTAAATTCGCCGGCTGCTATCACGGCCATTCTGATCTCGTACTTGTCGCTGCGGGTTCCGGTCCGTCTACGCTCGGCACTCCTGATTCCGCCGGCGTGCCGAAAAGCATCGCCAATGAGGTGATTACCGTTCCTTTCAATGACATTGAAAGCTACAAAGCCGCGCTGGATAAATGGGGTTCAGAAATTGCAGCGGTTCTCGTCGAGCCGATCGTCGGCAACTTCGGCATCGTTGAACCTGAAGAAGGATTTTTAGAACAGGTAAATGAATTGACCCATAAAGCGGGCGCGCTCGTCATTTATGATGAAGTGATCACGGCGTTCCGTTTTATGTACGGAGGCGCGCAGGATCTTCTTCAAGTGAAGCCTGATTTAACGGCGCTCGGTAAAATTATCGGGGGCGGCCTGCCGATCGGCGCTTACGGAGGCAAAAAAGAGATCATGGAGCAGGTTGCTCCGCTCGGCCCGGCATATCAAGCCGGCACAATGGCCGGAAACCCGGCATCTATCCTATCAGGCATCGCCTGCCTGGAAGTGCTGAAGGAAGAAGGCGTTTATGAGCGGCTTGATGAGCTCGGCGCCAGACTTGAGCAAGGCATTCTCGCCCATGCGGAGACACACGGCATTACCATCACCGTCAACCGTTTAAAAGGCGCGCTCACGGTTTACTTCACTGATGAAAAGATCGTCAATTACGAGCAGGCGGAAAATACGGACGGAGAAGCATTCGCCAAGTTCTTCAAGCTGATGCTTGAGCGCGGCATCAATCTCGCTCCATCGAAGTATGAAGCTTGGTTTATCACAACCGCACATACTGAAGAGGATATCGACGCCACTTTACAGGCCGTTGAAGATGCGTTCAGACATATGAAAAAATAACTGCTGAAACAAGCGGGAGCCCGGGGCTTCCGCTTTTTCTTTTTGTCCGATTTGTGAGATAATGGTTTTTTCAAAAAAAGACCTTGAATAATTGGTATGATCCCTGTATATTACTTTATTGTTTAGCAAATCAGCCGACAGGGAAATGTAAGTGTCAGCCGTTCGTTCGGCACATAATTTATTAGAGAAAGGAATGCACGCACAAACCAATGAAACTTGGTGCCCGCATTTTTAAAACAGGGATTGCGATTACGCTCGCACTCTACTTAGCATCATGGATCGGACTTCCGTCGCCGATCTTTGCCGGGATTGCAGCTATATTTGCCATACAGCCCTCTATTTACAGGTCTTTTCTTATCATTATTGATCAGGTTCAGGCAAATATCATCGGCGCTGTCATCGCTACGGCATTCGGACTGATTTTCGGACCGAGTCCGATTATGATCGGATTGACCGCAGTGATTGTCATCACGATCATGTTAAAACTGAAAATTGAACACACCATTTCGATTGCGCTCGTGACGGTTATCGCAATTTTAGAAACACCGGGAAACAGCTTCCTGACGTTCGCTCTGATACGAACAAGCACCGTTATTTTAGGCGTGCTGTCTTCTTTTATTGTGAACCTTGTGTTTCTTCCGCCGAAATACGAAACGAAGCTGACTCATCATACGGTTGAATATACCGATGAGATCATGAAATGGATCAGGCTGACGATGCGTCAGTCCACGGAACACTCGATATTGAAAGAGGATATTGAGAAGCTGAAGGAAAAGATGATGAAGCTTGATCATACGTACCTTCTTTATAAAGAGGAGAGAAGCTACTTTAAGAAAACGACGTATGTAAAGTCGCGCAAGCTTGTATTGTTCAGACAGGCGATTATTACGGCGAATCGGGCGCTTGATACGCTGAAAAAGCTGCACCGCTATGAAAACGAGATTTATCATATGCCGGAGGAATTTCAGGAGACGCTGACAGAAGAAATTGATTATCTGCTTCATTGGCATGAAAGGATTCTGATGCGGACGGTCGGCAAGATCAAACCGCATGATGACGATGCTGAAGAAAGCATAAGATATAAACAGCTTTTGACGAAGTCTTTCTTGAAAAATCAGCAGAACTGCGAGGATGAACTGCTTGATTACAATATGCTCAGCATTATGGCTGCGGTTGCGGAATACCGCGAGCAGCTGGAGCATCTCGATACATTAATTACGAGTTTTCAGACATACCACCCGAAAGACAGCGAATTAGAAACAGACGAAGAGTAACCCGGTGCTTCCGTAAAACCGGGTTTTTTTGCATTCAAAAAAACTTATGCCGCCCATTCGGACGGCATAAGTTTTTGTATCAGTTCAAATTCTGAATCGTAAATAAGTGTCTGTACTGGCCGCCTTGGGCCATTAATTCCTCGTGCGTGCCGGTTTCGACGACGGCGCCGTTTTCCATGACGACAATTTTATCCGCGTGCGTAATCGTGGACAGCCTGTGGGCGACGATAAAAGTCGTCCGGTTTTTCGCAAGCTTTTCCATCGCTTCCTGAATGTAGTGTTCACTTTCAAGATCAAGAGCCGATGTCGCTTCATCCAAGATTAACAGCGGCGGATTTTTTAAGAATACACGCGCGATGGAAATCCGCTGTTTCTGCCCGCCTGACAATTTGACGCCCCGTTCGCCGACTTTGGTTTCATAACCTTCTGGGAAATTCATAATAAATTCATGGGCATTTGCCGCTTTCGCAGCCGCAACCACCTCATCCAGAGACGCTCCCGGTTTACCGATGGCGATATTTTCACGAATCGTCTCACTGAACAGAAACGTATCCTGAAGCACCATTCCGACTTGATTGCGGAGGCTTCTCGCTTCATAATCGCGAATATCTGTGCCGTCAATCAGCAGGCTGCCGCCGGATACATCATAAAAACGCGGTATGAGGCTGACAAGCGTCGATTTACCGCCGCCGCTCATCCCGACGAGCGCGACGGTTTCCCCTTTTGTCACCTTTAAGGAAACATCCTGCAAAATCGTTTCTTTTCCTTCCTCATAACGGAACGAGACATTTCGGAATTCAACTTCGCCCTTAATGCCGTCAGCTTTTACTGCATTCGGTTTATCAGTCAGTTCATACGGCTCGTCGATAAATTCAAATATGCGGTCCATTGAAGCGATCGACTGGGTCAGCGTCGTCGATGAGTTGATCAATCTTCTGACCGGATTGTACATTCTGTCAATATAGCCGACGAACGCAACCATCGTCCCTACCGTCAGCGGACCGTTTATGACAAAATAACCCGCAAACGCGATAACGAGCAGCGGCGCCAAATCCGTAATGGTATTCACGACTGCAAACGTTTTTGCGTTCCAATTCGTATGACGGATCGCTCTGTCCAGAAAATGTCCGTTTTTTTCATCAAAATTGGCTTGTTCATAATCTTCAATGGCAAAACTTCTGATGACGGGCATCCCCTGAACTCGTTCGTGCAAATGTCCCTGAACTTGGGCGAGTGCCTGAGAACGCTCACGTGTCAGTTTTCGGAGGCGGCCGTAAAAGTATTTCACTGAAATTCCGTATAACGGAAACAAAATGACAGATATCAATGTCAGCTTGACATCGAGTGTAAACATAATGCAGATGACGATCAGCACCGTCATCATATCAAGCCAGATATTCATCAGTCCGGTTATGACAAAGTCTTTTGTCTGTTCGACATCATTTATCACCCGGGAAATGACTTCGCCCGTTCTCGTGTTGGCATAAAACCTCAGGCTCAATTTTTGAATATGATCAAACAATACTCCCCTGATATCATAGAGCACCCGGCTGCCCGTCCATTGCGCGAAATATTGCCGATAGTACTCTACCGGGGGACGCAGAATTAAAAACAGCACGAACATGATACCCATGATCGTGAATAGCGATGATGTTTTAGCGCTTGCCGTTCCGCTCCCTTGAATAATGTCATCGACCACGTATTTTAACAGCAGCGGGAGAGCCAGCGGGATGGAGAATTTGATGATGCCGATTAACACTGTGATAAAAATTTGTTTTTTATAAGGTTTTACAAATTGCATATAGCGTCTGATTACGCCCACACTTTATCCCCCTCTCTCTTTAAGGCGTGTGAGCCCATGTGAAAAACCTGTTGACACCCCAACAGGTTTTTTATTGTATTCTTTATTTTGTATAGCGCAGATACCGTTCATACCACATATCAACAAATTCCGGAGCAAACGGTCCTTTCCGCTGATGAATCCAGTGCAGCAGCGTATTCAGATACTCCTTCAGAATGCTGTCGATCTCTTTAGGGTAATTCATTGATTTGCGGTGGTCATCGTATTCATCCTCGTCAAGAATGTTATACGTCATATCCGGAAACACCTTGACATCCAAATCGTAATCAATATATTTGATGGCCTCTCCGTCATAAGCGAACGGCGAGCTGATGTTGCAATAATAGTGTACCCCGTCATCTCTCAGCATTCCGATGACGTTAAACCACTGACGGGCATGAAAGTAGCAGATCGCCGGTTCTCTCGTCACCCACGTCCGTCCGTCGGATTCCGTCACCATTGTCCGGTCGTTGGCTCCGATGATACACAATTCCGTACTTTTTAAAATCGTCGTTTCATTCCAAATTCGATGAAGCAGCCCGTTATGCTTATAGCTGTGAATTTGAATGGTTTCTCCTTCCTTGGGATATCCCATATTTCTCCCCTACTTTCTGTAAAGCCCTGCAGTCAATGCAGCCGCAATTGCTTTCCGACAAGTCTTTTCACTATTATAACGTTACGAATTAAAAAATGAAAATAAAAGAACCACTCCGCTTCCGGAATGGCACATTCATTTCTGCACATAGGAAGACGGCTTTTCCGTGCTGCGATAAGACTGGATGACTTGCTCTGTCTGCCTTTGGAATAACTCCTGTATGCCGGCCAGGTCTTTTCGCTTTGTCGCAATTTCGTCCTGTACATTGTCCAGCTTTGCATCTCTTTCCAGACTGATGAGTTCCGCTTCCACCTGCCGGCAGCGGTCAAGTTCTGACTGCAGCTCGAGAAGCTGATCCATGATTTTCATCTGTTCACTTACAAGCTTTTCAAACTCTGACATCGGGTTCCTCCTTAGGCTTTTAGGTTGATACTCCTTACCATTTCGATTTTACGTCGGAAAACCCTTTGACTCATTCTGTAGAGGAATCACAAGTTTTGTCGTTTTGGCAACAGAAAAAAGCACTTCCATCCGAAGATGAAGTGCTTTTTCGTTTCAGTGATTAGCTGTTTTGCTGTTTGTTTTGTTCAGCAGATTGGTTTTGCTTTCTAACCTGCTGCGCATCAGTTTCACTGCCGAATTCAGTGCCGTATTGACCCTGACCGGAAGCTGATTGCTGGTTTTGTTTTTTCACCTGCTGAACGTCTGTTTTGCTGTATTTTGAGTTTGCCATTGTTATCACCTCCACGCACTTTAGAATGCGCAGGAGATGATAAGGCTATTCATCTTTTTTTAAAACTTATACAAGCAGAGAACGTCCGCCGTCAATAATGATGGTCTGGCCGCGGATCATGTCCGCTTTTGAAGAAACTAAAAACTCCACCGTATCGATCATATCTTTAATTTCGACCATTCTGCCGGCCGGCGTATTTTGGCGGGCATCTTCCAGCAGTTCATCTCTGTTAGGGAAATGCTTCAGCGCGTCCGTATCAATCGCTCCGCCTGACACCGCGTTTACGATGATATTTTTCGGAGACAGCTCAACCGCCAGATAACGGGTTAACGATTCTAAAGCGGCTTTTGAGACACCGACCGTCGTATAGTTTTCAAGATAGCGGATGCTGCCGAGCGAGCTGATGCTGACGATGTGGCCGCCTCCGTTTTTCTCCATCATCTTTGCTGCTTCCTGGGCGCAGAAAAGCAATGCTTTCGCATTGATATTCATCGTCCAGTCCCAGTGTGTTTCTTCCAGTTCCATGACCGGTCTCAGCACGCCTGAAGCCGCATTATTGACGAACACGTCCAGTCTGCCGAATGTTTCGTCAATCTGGCGGAACATGTCTTTGATTTTTGCCGGCTGGCCGACATTGGCTTTAATGACGAGCGTTTTAACGCCGAGTTTTTCAATTTCTTCGGCGGTTTCTAATGCCGCTTTTTTACTGCGGGCGTAATTGATGACGATGTTGTATCCTTTTTCCGCGAGTCTGATGGCGGCTGCTTTCCCGACGCCGCGGCTGCTTCCCGTGATCAGTGCGCATTTATTTTGTTCCATTTTTCCTCAGCTCCTTGCTGTGTATAGTTCTTTTCATTCAACAAACAATAAAAGCAATATGTGTTGAAAGGGGTCTTTTATATGTATGTCGGACGTGATATGGGCGAATTGGCCATGATGCCCAAAAAAGATTGGAGAGATTCAGAGCTCGCCTATTTCCATCATGCCTTCCAGCAAATTATGCCGTATTTAAACGAAGAAGGCCAGTCCAAATACCGGGAACTGATTCAGGAAATCGAAGCCCGCGGCGGACTGAAACGGAATGAAGCGGATTACGGCCACGGCACTCGCGTCAGCTATGACTGACGCTTTTTACAGGCGGCCGCTTTCTTCCGCCATTTTCCATATCTTTTGATGGGAAACGGGAAATGCGTATTCCTCGAGCTCCTCTTTTGTGACCCGTATGAATTCCGTTGTATCCGACACTTGTTTTACTTTACCGAAAAAGACCGAAATATTCCATACGAGATGGGTGAAAACATGTTCTACGATGCCTTCCAGCTCCCCGATTTCAGCGGTTGTTCCCATCTCTTTTTCTAAATAGGCTTCAAGCTGCTCTCTTTCGGTTTTGATTCCTTTCTGGGTTTCGGTATTCGGAAACTCCCACAAGTTGGCGAGCAAGCCTTTTGGCGGCCGTTTATGAATATAGACATCGCCTTGATCGTCTGTCAGCACAACGGCTGCCATTGTTTTTATTCCGGGCTTTTTCTTTTTGCTTTTAACGGGCAGCTCCCGCTCTGTCCCTTCCGCAAATGCCGAACAGTGCTTTTGTACGGGGCAAAGCAGGCAGGACGGCGATTTCGGGGTGCAGATGATCGCGCCGAGCTCCATTAAACCCTGATTGAATTCAGATGGTTTTTCATGAGAAATGAAAGCGGATACCGCCTGTTCGAAAATGGTTCTGGTTTTAGGTTTTGCGATATCGTCCCATATGGAAAGAATTCTCGACATGACACGCATCACATTGCCGTCTACGGCGGGAATCGGTTTGTTGTATGCGATGCTGAGCACGGCGCCTTTTGTATAAGGGCCGACGCCTTTCAGTCCGCCAAATTCCTTTTCCTCGGCAGGGACGACTCCCCCGTACCGCTCATGCACTTCTTTTACGGCACTTTGCAGATTTCTTACACGGGAGTAATAACCTAGCCCTTCCCAGGCTTTGAGCACTTTTTCCTCATCGGCTTCAGCGAGCGCCGAAACGGTCGGAAATTGCTCAACAAACCGCCGGAAATAAGGGATAACGGTTTCTACGCGCGTCTGCTGCAGCATCACCTCTGACACCCACACCCGATACGGGTCCTGATTTTCTCTCCACGGCAGAATTCTCTGTTCTCTTTCGAACCATGTAATTAAGTCCTCGCGAAATTTGTCTATATCTTTTTGTTTCATTTTTTCTTCAAGTGCGTTCATATCTTCTCCTCAGATGTTTCGGGTTCCGCTTTTCTTGACACCGTATTTTGGTGTAAACTTAGGGCACGTTACGATAATATGTTACATTAAATAGTGATAAAGAAAAAGCGGAAACATATGAGAACGGCGGATAAACGCCATGATTGGGCAAACAGAAAATGGGGAATATCTTATAATGCGAAATATGCGGGCGACTGATTGTTAACGCCTGCTAGGAGGTCAACAATGGATACTGGCACTCACGTTGTCATGGGTATCGCGCTTGGCGGAATCGCAACTCTTGATCCTGCCGTCGGCATGCACACCCCCATGTCTCAGGCAGTTATGATCGCCGCTCTTGCCGGCTCTCAGGCACCTGATATTGATACCATATTGAAGCTGAAAAATAATGCCGTTTATATTCGAAATCATAGAGGGTTCACGCACTCCATTCCCGCCGTTTTATTTTGGTCCGTTCTGATTCCGGGTATTTTGTTTATGTTTTATCCGGAAGCGAACTTTTTGCACCTGTGGCTGTGGACGCTTCTCGCTGTCGTTTTGCATGTGTTTGTTGACATTTTTAACGCGTACGGCACGCAGGCCATCCGCCCGTTTTCGAGAAAATGGATCGCTCTCGGTTTAATCAATACCTTTGATCCGTTTATTTTCGTCAGCCATTTGGCCGCGATTGCCGTGTGGTATATCGGAGGTCATCCGGGCGTGACATTTCTGATGCTTTATATCATCCTCACAGGATATTACGCCGTCCGGTTTTTGATGCAGCTGCGGATAAAGCGAAGGCTGCGCGAAATGATTGAAGAGGAGATTGAAACCATCATTATTTCGCCGACGATGAAATTCAGGCAGTGGCGTATCGCCGTGACGACGGCGCATGCCTTTTATGTCGGCAGAAGCCTTGACGGCCATGTCGTGATATTGGATACATTCAACCGCGTGCCCGTTCCGGAAACCGATGTGATGAAGGCCGCAAAACAGGACGAAAATATTGCAGCCTTTCTTTCATTTTCCCCCGTTTACAGGTGGGAGGTCGATACCTTTAAAGATCATTATGAGGTGCGTTTTATTGATTTACGCTACCGGAGCAAAGGCCACTATCCTTTTGTCGCCATCGTCCACCTCAGTCATGATTTAGAGCTTCTCTCTTCTTACACGGGCTGGATTTTCAGCGAGGAAAAATTGCAGAAAAAATTAAAGCTCGGCTCTGTTTAAGAGCCGGGCTTTTTTTGTCTTCTCACATATATAACCGCAAACACGAGGCTGATCACCGATAGAGCGGCCGCGGGTTTAAAAAACGGCGGGAAATACGTTAATTGAATATCGTTTTTTCCTTTTTGCGCTTTAAATCCGATAAAGGAATAATCCGCTTTTTCAATCTGCTCTTTTCTGCCGTTTATCTTCAGCTCCCAGCCTTTTTCATATGGAATCGGAAGCATGATATACGGCGCGCGGGTTTTGTTATCATACGAGATATGAAGCGTATTTCCGCGCCAGCTGAGATCGGCCCGCGGTTCTTTTTCCGCTTTTCGGTATGCGCTTTTCAGCGTATCGTACCGTTCTTCATAAAGCGCCAGTCTGTCAAGCTGATACGACCCTTTCGGCAGACGGATTTGGATGTTTTTTGTTTTCGGCACTCTGACAGTAAGATCGTTGACACCTGTTTTGTAAATGGATTGATTCGATTTTCTCGTTGTCGTGTAATCGTTCACTTTTAATGTAAAGCCCTGGTCCTTCGCTTTATTCTTCAAATAAAAGCTGACGTAATAATCGCCGCCGTCCATCTTAGCGGCTTGCGGCGTAATGACCAGGCCGCCGCCGTCTTCGTTTACCGTCAGGATGCCGTTATGATAATCGCCATGTTCGGCCGCTACCTCTGCATGGCGGATCATATTTTTCGCCTCAGGCGCTTTTTTCGTGTTGGTTGTGCTTGATTCCATGACGATCCCGTCAAGCATTGCCCGTTCCCTGGCAAGGGCGGGCGCTTTTTTCAGGCCGCCCTCGTTATATACGCGATCGGCTGTCCGTACGAACGGAAGCATATATTGATTTTGATAAACCGCATAATGGGTTGATTCCATGATTTTTTTGAACCCGTACGGCACGCCGGCCTCGTTTGTTTTTTCCGTCATATAATATTTTCCGTAAAGCAGGCTGTATAAATTAGCCCTGTTTCCTAATGTGGCATAGCGGCTGACGCTTTCTCTGCCCATGTCAATCTGGAGGTCGTTCCAGTAAAAGGACAGCAGATTGCGGTTCAGTATGCTTGAGTATACGCTGAATCCGTTGAACCCGTATATGATCGGGGTGTTATTGAAAACACCGTTCATCCAATCTAAACGGGCAAACGGATCAGGGTCTTTTTCTTTCAGACGCTGAATGAGCTCTGATTGTTCTTTGCCTTTATAGTGAGCACCCGTCATAAATGTATGCGATACCGTATAAATCTTCCCGCCTTCTGATAAAGCATATTTTTCATATGTATTAGCCGTAAGCACAGCTGTAAGCAAAATGACGGCATAGACGGCGGGCACCGCGCCTTTCAGTCTTGTCTTTGCTGCAAAGAAAGCGGCTATGCTCAGCACCAGAAGAAGGATGACGGGCAGGTTGGCGTGATCAGACATATCCAGACTGTACCGCCTCACCTGGCTCCAATAGAGCAGAACGACGAGTACGGCGGACATCAGCATACTCTTCATGCTGATGTCTGAAAGCTTAGAAAGCCCGGCTGAAACCGTTCCGGCAATCGTGAAGCACAGGACGTATTCAAACCTGTTCTGCGGAGCTGAAAAACCGTTAAAGGCACTTGCCGCGAACGGACTGAAGTGAAACAGAATATACAGCAGACTGATTCCCGCAAACAGCCGGAACAAGCGGTTTTTGTATAAAGTAAATGTAAATAGAAAAAGCAAAAAAGCCGCCGGCAGGATGATTATCCTGCTAGAAAATAAAATGTTGTCGGAAAAATCAAGCCATGCAATATGCTCTGAATACGGAGGCCGCAGATTATGAAGGTATCCGTATACGACAGGAATAAAGGAAACTGCGCTTATGCCGAACCCGAGAAGGCCCGACAGAATAAATATCCTGCATTGAGTGAGCTTTTTCGCCTCATTGCCTTCAAGGGGGATCACCCACCTGAATAAGATATAAATGCCGATGAAAATCAGATTAATATACGCAAAATAAAAGTTGTTGATCAATGTCAGCGCACAGGCGAAGATAAACCACGCCGGCTTTTTTTCCCGGATGATTTTTTCCGCGCCCAACACAAGCAACGGCAGCCACACCATACTGTCAGTGAAAAAGTCCCAATATACCTCATGCCGGAAGTAAATAATCGAGACCCCGTACAACACGGCGCCCGCAAAAGCAGGCACCGTCCGTTTGACGAAATAACGGAACACACACGCTGCCGTGAATATGATAAAACTCTGCTTGGCAATGCTGATAAAAACGGAGGCCTGCGCCCAAAACAGCGCATCAGCCTCACCCGTCAGCTGAATAAGCTGCAAAAAGCGGACAGCGGCGGAGATAAACAGGAATAGAAAAGAAGTAGAGAAATAATAGCCGAGCTGACTGTACACGCCCCCGCCCAGTCCGAACGAATAGCTGTAAAACAGCCTGCCGTTCATATATTGATCAAACAGCAGCTTTTTGAAGACCGCCATTTGGGCGATCCCGTCTCCAGACCCCGTCATATAGCGGCCTGCCGACCACTCTTTTAAGAAAAAAATATGAGCGGCTGCCGCAGCCAGCACACAGGCTGCCGGCAAGATCCATTTATTTTTTTTCATACAACGTCCCCAGACCCTGCGCACAGCGGCGGCTGTTTAATGGTTCCACTTGCGCTTTTTTGTATAATTCGTTTCATTTTGTTCTCCGTACGTTATATTCGCTTCTTTAATTAAATAGTGCGGGCGTTTTTTTGTTTCATAGTAAATCCGGCCGATGTATTCTCCGATGATGCCGAGACTCAAAAGCTGGATGCCCCCTAAAAACAGCACGGCGGAAATAATGGTGAAGTATCCGGGTACGGACACGCCGTGTGTCAGAATATGAACAAAGGTCGTTACAATATACACCATCGACAAAAGCAATATCAGAATACCGGTGAAAAAGCATACCCTAAGGGGCTTGTTGTTGAAGGAGACGACACCGTCCATTCCGTAGTTGAACAAATTGCTGAATGACCATTTGGACGTGCCGTTCTTCCTTTCGACATTTTCATAAAATACGATTTTCTGGTCAAACCCGATCCAGCAGAACAGCCCTTTCGAGAAACGGTTCCCTTCACTCAGCTTCAAAAGGGCATCAACGGCCTGCCGGCTCAGCAGGCGGAAATCTCCGACCCCGTCACGCAGGTCCACTTCGACGGCTTTGTTGATAAATTTATAATACAGGGAAGAAAGCACGGAACGCACGGGGCTGTCCCCTTTTCGGTTGCGCTGCGCGATGACTTGGTCATACCCTTCTTCATAGCCTTGAATGAAGTCTTTCAGCAGATGGGTCGGATGCTGCAGATCGGCGTCCATCACGATTACCGCTTCGCCCTGCACGTGTTCAAATCCTGCCAAAATGGCCGCTTCTTTCCCGAAGTTGCGGGAAAAAGATATGTATTTGACGCGATGGTTTCTGGCGGCCAGTTCTTTAATCTGCTGAAGGGTGTCATCCGCGCTTCCGTCATTGATGTAGAAAATTTCATAGTCATAATGAATCGTCTGAAACTCTTTTTTTAAAGATTCATGGATGAGCTTGACGTTGTTCCCTTCATTGTAAGACGGAATAATAATTGAGATTAACCTTTGTTTCATGAAGGCACCTTCTTTGTATTATTCTTTTTTTAGGACTGCCTTAAGGAATTGTCCGCAAAACTTCAGTAAGGCTTTTCCTTTTTTTAATGACGTTTAAACCCTTTTTTTGTTACAGGGAAAGAAAATTTTTTCTGCATATGGTTTATATTTTGTCATGTTTTTCGGCAGATATGAGAAAAAAAAGAAAAAGTCTGTACGCGGGACAGACTTTATTGCTGAAGGTATTCATGAATCAAATGGCTGACGATGCGCGGTTTTTCGTGAATGACCCAATGTGAGGCATCATCTATGAAGATTAAGTCGCCGTTTGGAATCATCCGTTTTGTTTCTTTGGCGAGCTTTTTGCTCAGCGCTCGGTCATTGACGCCCCATATTAATCGGTACGGAACGGGCATTTTAAGCGGAACGGCAGGGCCTAAACCGCCGGCTCTGATCGCCCGGTACCAGTTCAGCATCGCCGTGAGCGCTCCTTTTCTGCCCCAAGCTTCTTTGTAGCTGTCGACATCTTCCCGTGAAAAAAGCGCCGGGCGTTCGGATAAGCCGATCGCGTGATCCAATACGCGGTAATTGTCTTCAGACAATCTCCGTTCCGGCTTTTCCGGAAGCTGAAAGAACGCGATATAAGAGCTTTTCTTCCACTGCGGCGGGTAGAACGGTGTGACCTTCCGCATAACCGCCGGGTGCGGGATATTGACCGTGATCAATTTTTCAACGTATTGCGGCCGCGTGGATGCCAAATGCCAGGCCACGGCTCCTCCCCAATCGTGTCCGATGACGACGGCTTTGTCATCTGTAAAATGAGTGATCAGCCCGATAATGTCGTCTCTGAGCGTATCAATGGTATAGTTTTCAATGCCCTCCGGTTTGTCACTGAGATTATAGCCGCGCTGATCAGGCACGACAACATGGTATCCGGCATCCGCCAGCGGTTTGATCTGGCTTTTCCAGCCGTACCAGAATTCCGGAAACCCGTGCAGCAGCACCGCCAAAGGACCGTCTTTCGGACCGGCTGAAGCCGTGTGCAGCGTCACTCCGTTTGTTTCGATCATGTGAAACGTAATGTCATTCATCGATTCTCCTCCCCTTTTGTTTCAATCTTCTTTCTGTTAAGACGATGATCAGTACGCTGATCGCAATCAATAATACGGCCTGAACGATCAGGGCGAACGGCTGAGTCAGCCGGATAAGCAGGCTGCCCGCAAATCCAGCTGCCGCCGATATAAGGCCGAACAAAATCATGAGGAGCGCACTGAATCGATTGCCTTCTTTCCACTGCGACTCATCCGCCATAGAGCGCTTCGTCCGATATCCGTACAGACTGTTGATCGACTTCGGCGGAAAAAATGTGACTGAAATGCCGGCCGCAGCCATCAGAAGGCCGCCGATTACCATTATCATATCCGTCACTCTCCTTTTCATCTTTTACGAAAGGAAAGACGGAAGGTTTCAGAAAAAAAGCAGGCTCATTCGCCTGCCTGAATCTTTATTTTTGAGTTAAGTCGGCCGTTTTCACATAACCTGCTTTCCCGCCGTATGTGACGTACGCCCATTTACGGTCAAATCCTCCGTCATGGCTGAACCCCCAGCCGAGCACATTGACGGTTTCACCCGCTTTAACGGACCCTTTTTTGCCGGTTTCCAAAGTCGGCGTATAAAAAGCGGTTTGTTTCGCCGTCACCGCCTTCACCGGCTGCTTCATCAGAAAATGTGTGGAGATATAGGCTTTGTGCCCTTTGTAGTCAATCTCAGCCCAATCTGCTCCTTGAAGCCGTTTAACCTTTACGGAATCCTCTGAACGAAGCGTGCCGATAATCGACCCTTGTTTATTTGGTTCTTTGCGGACGTTAAGTTCTCCTGCTTTCACGATATATGTATCTGCTGCGGTGTCTATTTTTGTCTGGTGAACTGCTGCGGCATTCGCTGCCGGATCGAAAAAAACGGTGCCTGCGGCTAAAAATAAACAAAGTCCTGCGGCCGGAATAAATGCGGTTAACCCCTTTTTCATGTTCATTGTGGTTCCTCCCCGCTATTTTATAAGTTATTACACATTTCCACATTCCGCCGGTCGCCAAACATGATTTTTCTATTTCTTTTATAAAAAGTAAAAACCGCCGGACTTGTATCCGGCGGGCGAACTGCTATGTTAATGCAGGAGACCCCTGCTTTGATCCAAATAATGAGAAACGTCTTCCCGAACGCTCTGGAACATATGGAGCTTGCTGCCGTATGATTCGATCCATTCCTTGACGACGCGTTCTGTCATTTGCTCTCCTTGATACGGGCGGCCGGCTTTTGCGTAAGTCGCTTCGAAATCTCCCCATAAAAGCTCAACCCAAGTTCGCGCTTGCAAATAGCTGAGCATGTCATTTTTCTCAAGCAGCAAATTCGTCAGTTTGTCGATATATGTATTCATGTCTCTGTCTCCTTTCCTTGGGAAAACCTGCTGCTTTTACGCAGCTTGTCACAGGCATATACTAACTTTACGTCTTCAGTCCAGAAGGCGCAACCTTTTGATATTGGCCGAGGGGGAAAACAAATGGTCCGGAACAAGGCAAAAGGATTTCCTAATCAGAACAATAATAAGTTTGAAGGCGAACCGCGGGCAAAGGATGACTACGCTTCTAAACGGGCGGACGGTTCAATTAATTCGCACCCGCAAGAACGCATGAGAGCTTCAGGCAGACGATAACACACACACCGTAAGAGACCGGGAATGACCCGGTCTTTTTTTTTTGCGGAAAAAAACATCCTTTTGCGGTCATAACGCTAAATAAATTCCATAATATGTTAAATGTTAAAACGAAAGCCGGTAGACAAAAAAGGAGGGGTTTTATAAAATGAAGACAGTTTCAAAACGATTGCTGAGCCTTACCGCATTCTTACTGTCAGTTTCATTATTTGCTGTTTCAGCTGAAGCAGCGGGCAGCCCGCAGACATCTGTATCAAACAGCGGTGAGGAGTTTGACGCACATCAGAATCAGCCTGTACAAACAACACAGACATCCCCCGCTTATGAAGGAACGGGCCTCACCAAAAGACAGCTTGCACAAAACAGCAAAGCTGACATCAAGTCATTAAAGCCTTCCAGTATTATTGGGACAGACGAACGAATCAGAATTTCTCCTACAACATCATTTCCATATCGAGCGACAGCACAGCTGACCGTTACATACAGCGGCAGCACAAGCACCTACGGATGCACCGGTTTTTTTGTCAATGCCGACACGATCGTTACGGCGGGACATTGCGTGTATGACCAGAAAAACGGCTGGGCATCGAAAATTACGGCAGCTCCCGGCCGCAACGGATCATCGTACCCGTACGGCTCTTATTCAGGCAAGACATTCTACAGTGTCAAAGGGTGGACAGAAAACGGTGACACAAACTACGACTACGGCGCAATCAAAGTAAACGGGTCGCCCGGGAATACCGTCGGCTGGTACGGCTACCGGACGACCAACAGTTCCAGTCCGGCCGGGCTTTCCTCAACCGTGACAGGATATCCGTGCGACAAAGTGTCCGGTTCCATGTGGTCGGACAGCAAGCCGATTCGTTCTGCCGAGACATATAAACTCACTTACACGACAGATACGTTCGGCTGCCAGAGCGGATCGCCCGTTTACCGCAATTACAGCGACACCGGCCAGACCGCCATTGCCATTCATACAAACGGCGGGTCGTCTTACAATCTGGGAACAAGGGTGACAAACAGTGTATTCGACAACATTCAATATTGGTCAAATCAATAAAGCTTTTGTTTTCTTTCTCGCGGCGGCCGTTTTATGCGGATGCGGCAAAGCGGACGATTCCGCCGCCAAAAAAGCATTGCCCGTTACGCTCCATGTTGAGGATGCAGACGGTTCACCGGCGGCCGGTGTGACGGTCACCGTGATGAAAGCGGCGGAGTCAGATCATCAGCCGAATATAGACCGCGGAGAGATAATAGGCAAGACTGATCACCACGGCGAGATTGCATGGAAAAGCGGCGCGAAAGGAACCTATGCCGTCGTTTTTGAAAAAGACGGAGTACCGGAAACCCGGAATATGTCCTTAGCTGAGAGTGATAAACATACGGTGATCAGCATTACATTGAAGCACTGAAAAAAGCTTGCAGGCGGAATATCCCCTGCAAGCTTTTTGTTATCCTTTATGCACTTGGTATTCATAGACATCTTTCTTCTCAGACAGATGAGCGAACGTGGAAAGCACAAGGCCGAGAGCCGTCATCAGCGCACCGCCGGCAAACAGCCATGAGTAAGATCCCGTTCCCCCGAGAATCAATCCGCCGATCCAGGCGCCGAGCGCGTTTGCCAGGTTAAAGGCGGAAACGCTCACCGCAGCGGCGATTGTCGTGCCGTTTTCTGAGGAAGAAATAACCTTGGTCTGCAAAAGCGGCGGCGTGCCGAACGCACATGCGCCGAATAAAAATGTCGCTGAAACGGCGGCGGCGGGAAAAACAGCGATATAAGGGAAAATCGCCAAGACGCCGATCAAGCCGATCATCACACCGATCATCGTGCGTGTCAGCAGTTTGAGCGGCACTTTCCCCGCGAAGAAATTCCCCGCCACTCCGCCGAGACCGTAGGCAAATAACGCACCTGTGATGCCGACTGTGCCGAACCCCGCTGAATCTCTTAAAATCGGCTCAATAAACGTGTAAGCGATAAATACGCCTGAGTAGCCGAGAATGGTGATCGCAAAGGAAAAAATCACTTGTTTATGCTTAAAGACACTCCATTCATTCATCAGCATCGGAATCACTTTCGGTTTCCGGTTCGGTACGACCAGCATCAGTCCGATCAGCCCGATCATGCCTAAAACGGAAATAATGAAAAAGACGGCCCGCCAGTTAAGGGCATCCCCTAAATAAGAGCCGAACGGGACACCGAGCATCAGCGCCACGGTTAATCCGCCGTTCATGGAAGCCGCGGCGGCGGAACGTTTTTCAGGCGGCACCATTTCACTCGCAAACACCATGGCGATCGCAAAAAAAGCTCCGTGGATGGATGCGGATAAAATTCTGGAAATCGCCAGCACGGCGAAGTTCGGCGCAAAGACGCTCATCAGGTTGGCAAGGACGAAGATGCCCATTAACCCTAGCAGCACCGGCTTTCTTGGCAGCTTAACCGCGATAATGGTTACGATCGGGCCCGTCAGGCAGACGCTCGCCGCGTACGCCGTAACAAGCATGCCCGCTGAAGATACATGTATATGAAAGTCATCGGCAATCGACGTCAGAATACCCATGACAGCATATTCCGTATACCCGATGGAAAATGTGCAAATCATTAAAACAAAAATCATTAATTTCACTGATGGCTGTTTCATTTTGATATTCAACGCAAATCGCCTCCTTTTTATTAAAAAACAACGAATTCCATCTTAAAAGATATCAAAAATGAATTCAATCATTTTTTACTGAAAGTATGAAACGAATGTGCCCGAAAAGAAAAAGAGGCCGGAACCGGCCTCTTTTGTTATTTTTTTTCTTTTAAAACGGAAATCGGCAGTGCTTCTTCCCCGTCAGACGGGGAAGATCTGTGTCCCCAGGCGAATACGCCGTTGATGTAATCAATGCGGAAAGTGTCATCAGAACCTTCTATCTGATACACCCCGCCGGGCCGAAAGTCTTCCGGGTTCAGCATGTAAGCTTTGGCCATCGTAATTTTCCGTTCAAGCACGGCCAGTTCATTTACAATGCCCATCTGTTCCGCTTTTCGCGCTTTTTCCGTCAGTCCCGCAATTTCTGTCTGTAGTTCATGAGACGTCATTTGACTGTATCGTTTGTCCATTTCAGTTTACTCCTCTTCCTGCAAGAATTGATCAATATCGTCAATCGAGAATCCTTTTCTGAATAAGTACTGTTTAACCTTCATTCCGCTTTCATAACTGCCGTCATAACGGTATTTCCTGATCGCTTTTTCCGCATGAGCCTTCAGAGCTTCCATCTCGGCTTCATCATCATTTTCATACTCCGTCTGCTCCAGAGCGGCATTGATGACGTCGAAAGGGAAACCTTTTCGCTGAAGCTGCATCTGCGCCCGCTGTCTGATCTCTTTTGTGGACAGCTTTTTGTCTTTTTTCAGGATTTTGCCGATATGTTTCAGCGCTTCTTGTATCTGCTCATCAAATGTAAACGCACTGAGCGTCTCCTTGATGGTATCGTCGTCTATTCCTTTCGCTTTCAGCTCGCGGAACAGGACGTCAGGGCCTTTGCCGTTTGTTTTTTTGTGGGTGCTCGCATAGGCTTCGGCAAATTCTTTGTCATTTAAGTAGCTGTAATCGTACAGTTTATGGATGACTTCAGAAATGACCATGTCCGGTGTTTCTTTTTTCTTCAGATGATCCCGGACTTCTTTTTCAGAGCGCATCCGGTATGATAAAAATTCTACGGCGCGGTTAAAGGCTTTTTTCACGTCATCGCCGTACTGGATTTCAAGAATGTCAAGCTCGTCCAGTTCTTTCCCTTTTTTCAGGTCAAAACGCACAAGCACGTCGGCGTCGACGCTGAATGCATATTTCTCATCAAGAAAGATGTTGAAGCGCTCGGTATTTTTCTTTTGGGTCGATATTTTTGTAATAAAGGGCATCCCGGTCTCCTTTCCCGCCCCGATGTTCAGGCGTTTTTCTTTTTGGCAAATGAGGTACAGTATATGTATCAACGTGTAAGGAGAGATGGATATGAATATCGCGATGACAGGCGGCACTGGTTTTCTGGGCCGGCATCTGACAGGTGTGTTTACCCGCCGGGGACATCATGTCTATATTTTATCAAGAAAACAGAGAGAAACCGAACAAAAAAATGTGACATATGTTCAATGGCTGGCCGAAAACGCGGCGCCTGAGCGCGAGCTTCCCCCTATTGATGTATGGGTGAACCTCGCCGGCAAATCCATCTTTGACCGCTGGACGGACACAACGAAGGAACAAATCATCTCAAGCAGAATAGAAGCGACGAGAGAAGTCAGACGGATTATGAAGCAGCAGCCGAAAAAACCCCGGGCTTTGATTCAGGCCAGCGCCGTCGGCATTTACGGCACAAGCACAGAAAAAACGTTCACCGAACAGTCAGATACGTCAAATGAAGATTTTCTCAGTCATACGGCTCATATGTGGGAACGTGAAGGCCAGAAAATTGAAGCGCTCGGCATCCGGACGGTATATGCCAGATTCGGGGTGATGCTCGGTGAAAAAGGCGCCCTGCCGCTCATGGTTCTCCCTTATAAGCTGTTAGCCGGCGGCACCATCGGCTCTGGACGGCAGTGGCTGTCATGGGTTCATGTGGATGACGCCGCGGAACTCATCGCTTTTGCGGCGGAGCATGATGACTTGTCCGGTCCCATGAATGTGACATCGCCGAACCCCGTGGAAATGAAGCAATTCGGAAAGACGATCGCAGGCGTCCTGCACCGCCCCCATTGGATTCCCGTACCGGAACTTTTTCTGGAGAAGGCCTTGGGAGAAATGAGCCTGTTGATCGTAAAAGGCCAGCGCGCCCTGCCTAAGCAGGCGCTGACATCCGGTTTTCAATTTACGTATGAAGAACTTGATTCCGCTTTAAAGGATCTCTTATCTGCATAAAAACGGAAATAAAAGCCAATCCTATTGGTATTCTGTTTTGAAGGAGGGTCTTCTTTTATGGAAAAGAAGCGCGAAAAACATCAGCAGGGAGCCAATCTGAAAAAAATGCAGGAAGTCCTTTATTCCGGTGAATTCAAAAAAGCGGAAAGAGCAGCCAAACGGAAATAAACTGAATAAAGATCGGGATTGGGCAGATACTATGTTTGTTTGATATCACTTTTTTCAGGGGGCGATTGATATGGGCAGAAATCATACTCACAAAAACCGTGATAAAAACAAACAAAAACTTCCTCAAGTTCCGGATGCTTTGAAACGCGAAACAGACGGCACATATGAGGAATATTCAAGCGAGCTTGCTGACTCCGCTGACCGTGAAGCGCAGGCGCGGATGAAAGCCGCTGACAACAGAGCTAAAAGCAAAACCCGCTAATACGAAATCCCCGCCTCTGTATAGAGACGGGGATTTTTTTTACAGTTCGGTAAACAGGTTTTTTGCCGGCGTCCGTTCTTTCGCCTTAGGCTGTTCATCCGGATAGCCCGTTTGAATGATGGCGGCAAAGCGCTCATTGTCAGCAAGGCCGAAGTCTTGATGCACCTGTTTGTCATACATAATGCGGCCGCTTTTCCAGACCATGCCGATGCCGTTTTCATGTGCGAGGAGCTGAAGGTTTTGAATCATGCCGCTCAGCGCCGCAAAATCATCGTTTCTCGTAAATTCATTTTCATCTTCTTTTAAGACGACCAGCAAAAATCCCGGAACGGCGCTGAGGTTTTTTCTCATGTTCCGCTCTTTTTCCTCGTTGAAATCATCTTTTATCTTTTTGAAAAATGAGACGTAGCTGTCCGCAAGCTTTGCTTTTCCCGCTTCGCTTGCTGCGTAGATAAAACGCCATGGCTCCGTCAGTCTGTGGTTCGGTGCGTAAACGGCCGTTTCAAGCATATCTAATATGACTTCAGAAGGTACGGTTTCCGGTTTAAACGACCGGATGGATCTTCTGTTTCTGATTGTATGTGCAAGACTTTCGTTTTGCTGTAATTGTTCGGTTTTCGGCATGCCGATTCACCTTCCTATCCAAATGAAAATGATTATCATTTATAATATAACGGATACGACCGGCTTTTGTAAACCGTTACGGAAGCTGAAAATTGATTGTTTCGGCATACACGGCCGTTCCCGTCATCTTGATGTTCATCTCTCCGTTTTCCTCCGTGATCCTGATTTCCACTTTTCCGTCTTTCCCGATTTCCTGGCCTTGTTCAATCGTGAGGCATTCGGCTTCGGAGCCTCCGTATTGCCGCATATAGGCTGCCATGACGCCTGAAGCGGTTCCCGTGACGGGATCTTCGGTCGTTCCGGAGAAAGGGGAAGAAAAATGGCGTCCGTGCAGATCACTTTCCGGATGGACGGTTTCCAGAGAAAACGGATGAACGCTCGCTTTCGGAAGATCGCGCAAAATAGCGGGAAATTGTGCGTTGTCCGGCACCATATTCCGTGATGCTTTAAGTGATCTCAGCGGAACAATCAGTGTCCAGATCCCCGTTGATCCGTAAACAATCGGCAGCCCGCTGTGAAAATCCTCAGCCGTAATCCCGAGCGAGGCGGCAAGCTTTTCTTTGTCACCCGTAAACGGCAGAAATTGCGGGGGAGCCTGTTCGAGTGTGATGTATACCCGGCCGTTTCGTTCAGCGGCTTTTGCGGGAAGAATGCCGGCTTTTGTTTCAATTTGATATGTCTGATCAGCCTGAAGCCTTCCCTTTTCAATTAATGCGTAAAGAGAGGCGACGGTAGCATGTCCGCATAAATTCATTTCGTGGCCGGGTGTAAAATAGCGGATGCGCAGATCGGCTTCTCCGCTTTTACAGAGAAATGAGGTTTCATTGTACCCTGCCATTTCGGCGATCATCTGCATCTCTTCATCTGAATAATCATCTCCGTTAAAGACGATTCCCGCGGGATTTCCCAAATCCGGAATATCGGAAAACGCTTCATATTTAAACACGGTTGCCTGTTTCATTCATCAGCCATCCTTTCACCTTATGATCATGTTATTCAGTATAACAGAGTGAAATTAGAATTTTTAGTCAATTATTCAAAAAAAAGACGCCTTTTAACGGCGTCTTTTTTTGGTTTTTCCGATCAGGCGGGTGACGAGGATCATCGTGACGGACAGCGATCTGTTTTTGCGGTACGCCAAGTATTTCCCGCGCCACTCCGGTTTGTATTTTTCTTTAAAGGCCCGCAGCCCGCTGAAGCTGTACATATACCGGACGTTGTTGAAGATGACGGCCGCGATTCTTTCCGACCAGAAAGAAGTAAAAGCCGTTCCTACGTTTGACAAAGGCGCCATGCCCATATTGAAGGTAGTATAGCCTTTTTCCTGCGCCCAGAGAAACAGACGGATGAAAAGCGCGTCCATAATACCGTTCGGCGCGCTTTTCCGATAACGCATCAAGTCGACGGATATCTCGCCTTCCTGATACATCGGCATCAGGTTGGCAAAAGCGATGATCTCCCCTTCCGCGTCTTTCACGTAAGCAATCGGCGCCTGTTCCAAATAATCCCGGTCGAAGAAACCGAGAGAAAAACCTTTCTCTTTTTTCGGTCCGAGCCATTCGTCCGAAATGTCTTTCAGCTTGGCGATAAACTCGGAGGAAAACGGCGGTTCCCCGACATGAAATGTGTAGCCTTCGCGGTCAAATTTGTTGTTAATCGCCCGCAGCCCCGCTTTTTTCTTACCTGAGAGCGTAAAGGCCTCCATATCCACGAACGCTTCTTCTCCAAGCTTGAAGAAGTTATAGCCGAAGTCATGGTACAGCGCCAGATCTTCACGTTCGATCTGATAAAACATGACACTCAGCCCCTGCTTATGCGCTTCATTCAGAAATTCCTCAATCACAAGCGGAAAAGAGTCTCTCTGTCCTGACGGATCACCGAGCACGACAAGCCTTCTGGAAATCTGGCTGAACAATAAAAGCGCTTTGCCGTCGCTTGAGAAATAAAACCGCTTATCCCCGAGAAAGCCGAGATGGCTGAGCGCATTTCCGCCTTCTTCCGCCAAAAAGGACTTCAGCCGTTCAGGATCGGCCTCTTCTCCGATCGGCTTCGATCTTTTATGATAAAAGAACGTAAACAAAAGGAAAAACAGCGGCACAACAATAATGGCCGTCATCGTGGCATATGTAATGTGCGAATTGTTATGGACGAAATAATCGTGGCGCAGCAGCCGATTCATTTTATCCCAAATAAAGCCGGCAATGAGATTGTAGTTAAACAAGGCGATAATAAACAGAGCGGCCGCAAAAATCATCTGGCCGAGCGTATACGAAGCCTGCTCTCTGATAAACTGCCGCTTTAACAGCACAAGCAATACGATGACGACAGGCAGAATAAAGATCGCGCTGATGTTCAATCCTTTTAAGAAACTGAACACAAAACCGCCGACCAGCGCGGCAACCGCCATTGAATAAGAACGTTTCGTCCGTTTGTATAATTCAATCGGCAAGATTAAAAGAATCAAAGCCGCGCTTAACGATAACGCGTTAAACGCAAGGAGCGCCGGGCGCGGAATATGCGGGATGACCGTCTCCCTGTCAATCGGCAGGGCGACGGACGCCAGCACGACGACTCCCGCCATGAAAACCAAAAGCGACAGCGAACCGTAAAGCACCCTGATTAAGATAGCGCGCTGGAATACGAGAAGCACGTTCGTCGTTTCCACGGCAGGCGCCATCTTCGGATTTGATTCCAGCCGTTTAAGCGTATTTTCCGTTAAATCGCCAGCCGCAAAGAACAGCCCGAACACAAACGGAATAAATGAATACACAATCCGGTAGATGACGATGGATGTCACAACCGCCTCCTGCGGAAAGCCCATATTCTGCATGCCGAGCAGAAACAGAAGGTCAAACGAACCGAATCCTCCCGGCACAAGACTGATGATTCCCCCGATAGCGGCAATGGCAAATACACCGAATACATGGCGGACATCCGCGTGAATCCCCATGACATACAGGGAATAATACATGACGACGGCCGCCGCAAACCATTCAGCAAACGATGCCCCGATGTAAGAAAAAACCGGATGCCTCGGTTTTGCTTCACCGTCTTCTGCGCCAGCTTTTTTATTGTTGATCCCAGCGGCGATTAAGGCTGCCGGCACTATAAGCGCCACTCCGGCGATAACAGCCCACAGCCACGGTTTCTCACCCGTAATCTCTCCAACCGGCAGAACCCGGGCGATGGTCAGGATACTGAAGACGGACAGCCCGAGCAGCGCTGAGGACGTAAGCCAGGCGATGCCTGCGACGAGGCGTTTTACGTCATTCGTATGTTCTTTGTATAGCATCGTCCGCAGCCCGACACCCGCCAGACCGCCGAATCCAAGGACATTGTTAAAGGAATTGGCGATAAAGGAGACCCTGAATACTTTCCAATTCGGAATGTTGAGGCGAAGCGTCCGTTTCAGCACAAAGTCATAAAAGGACATTGCGCTGACGGCAAGAAGGCCGAGCAGAACGAGAATAAATAAATCGTAACGCTCAATCCCGTTAATAATGTACAGCGTTCGTTTAAAAGAAAGGTCTGTCAATTCCTTTTTGGACTGATAAATGACTAAAAGCAAAACTGCAATAGGAAATAATACTTTTAATATCGATAAGGCATTCTTTTTAGTCAGCAATGTTCTCTCCAATCATCATAAAATAGCTTATTTATTATAATTCCCCCAATAATCTCCAACATATTATACACTACCACCTCACATTCAAACAAAACTCGTCTGCAACTTTCTTTCTCTGATTAAAATCAGTAATATGGTATGCAGGAGTATAAATGAGGAAGTGAGACGATGGATTATAATCTGCATGATACAACAGTATTAAGCGGCGATATTTTTTCTCCTGAGGAACGGGATATTTGGGTGCTGTACATGAAAGTGATGACATCGGCGGGGCTCGGCGATGTGTCGGAGTGGATGAAGCTTGATATGAGCATGCCGCAAATGAAGGTGCTGATGCTTCTGAACAACCACGGGACGCTTAAGGTGAGTGACATAGCGGAGAAAATGGGCGCTTCCCTTTCAAATACGACGGGGCTGCTTGACCGTTTAGAAAAATCATGTTTCATTACACGCGCTCCGTCAGAAGAAGACCGCCGTTCAGTCGTCGTTCAATTAACGGAAAACGCGAAAGATATTTTCCGCAGCCTTTATCAAAAAGGACATGTAAAATTGAAGCGTTCATTGGAAACACTGACCGCTGAAGAAAAACAAACGGTCAATCAAGGGCTTGCCATTTTGGCAAGAGCGCTTGATTCTTCCAAACAGGGATAGAGATGAAAAAGGCCTGCCGGTATCGGCGGCCTTTTTTTGTTTGACATTTAATTCACTTGAAGTGAATAATATATTCGAAGTGAATTAAAAACAGGAGGATTGATCAGTATGCCGGAGCCATTGCAAACAGTAAAAAACCAGAGCCGGGCCATCACTCTCTTTACGATCGGTGTGTTCATGGCGGCGCTGGACAACGGAATTATTTCCGCTGCTCTGACGACGATTAACAGCTCTTTTGATGTTTCTCCTTCATGGGGATCGTGGGGAGTGACCCTTTACACATTGGGACTCAGTGTCAGTGTGCCGATTGTCGGCAAGCTGTCGGACCGATACGGGCGGAAAAAGCTGTTTATGATTGAAGTCGGGCTGTTCGGACTCGGCTCTTTGCTTGTCGCACTCAGTCAGAGCTTCCCGATGTTTTTGGCGGCACGGCTCATTCAGGCGCTTGGCGGCGGCGGAATTTTTATTATCGGGAGTTCGCATGTGCTGGCCGTGCTTCCGAAGGAGAAACAAGGGAAAGCTCTCGGGCTTTTAGGGGCGATGAACGGTATGGCGGCCGTCCTCGGACCGAATATCGGGAGCTTTTTGCTTGATGTAACCGGATCGTGGCATTGGCTGTTCTTGATTAACCTGCCGATTGCCGCCGCTTTGGTTGTGTGCGGCGGTTTGTTTATCGCTGAAACGAAAGAGCCTGAGGCGAAACGGCTTGACCTCGCCGGCACAATGCTGCTGTCTCTTGCGATCTTATCTTGTATGATCGGTATCACGAATCTCGATGGGGCGAAGCTGTCAGAAAGCATAATGGACGTAAAGGTATACGGGTATCTTTTGGGAGCTGCACTTCTCTTTCTGGTGCTGCTTAAGGTCGAAAAGCGGGTTGAAAACCGAGGGGGCGATCCGATTCTCGCCTACTCGCTGCTGCAAAATAAAGTGTTTCAATGGACGCTCGTCATCGGATTTTTATCGGGAGGGCTGCTCGCTGCGGTCATTTTTATTCCTTCTTATGCGGAGCAATATTTGCACGTATCGGCGGAGAAAGCGGGTTATTGGATGACGCCGCTCGCGTTGGCGTCAGGCATCGGAGCGTGGCTCGGCGGGGCGATCACGGATAAAAAAGGGCCGGTCTTTTCCGCGGTTGTATCAGGCGCCATCGCATTTGCCGGCTTCAGCCTGTTTCCGTTATGGGTGACGGATAAATGGGAATTTGTCACAGCGAGTGTCATTGCGGGGATCGGTTTCGGATTTCTGCTCGGGGCTCCGCTGAATGTGCTTGTATCAGAAACGGCGGGCCAAAACAAAGGAACAGCGCTCGGCACGCTGTCACTCGTAAGGCAGGTCGGGCTGACGCTCGCTCCGGCTTTATATGCCGGCTTCATTACAGCGGGCTTTGACCGGATCGGAGATGACATCAAAAACCGTTTAGCGAAAAGCGGCATTCCCGCTGATCAGGCGCAAATGCCCGATATCGGCGGCGGACTTTCTTCGTTGCAGGAGCAGGTAAGCCGAATCCCCGTTCCCGCCGTCAAAAAAGCGGTTTCTGATGCAATTGAAGCGGGCATTTCCAGCGGCTACCACCATCTTTATACGGCAGCCGCCGTCATTTCATTATGCACGATTGTGTCTGCGGCGGTTTTGGCGTATTTCCGGAAGCCGGCATCCTCTAAGACAGATGCCAGCCCATCCGCCGGGAAAGCTCAGTAATATGGGCGATGTGATGTTCAGAGTGCCAAACATATAGCCCGAGCGCTTGTTCCAGCGTAACCGTCTCTTTAGATACAGGATGGAAGTATGTCCGTTTGAATTGGGCTTCCGTCATGGAGCGCAAAAGAGCGGCCCATCTTCTGTGCAGGATCGTTAACAGCTCAAGCGCATCCCCGCAAGCGGCAGTTTTGGAATCATGAAGATCGGCCCAGCCTTTTTCATCATAAGGACGGATTTCCGGTTCATTCTCCGTTAAGCTCAATTTAAACCGGGTATAGCCGTTCATGTGGCTGTCCGCCAGATGGTGAACCACTTGGCGGACAGTCCATCCCCCTTCGCGGTACGGCGTATCAAGCTGACTGTCCGACATCGCTCTGACAGCTTGTTTCAGTTTGGCCGGAGCGTGTTCGAGCGTATTGATCCATTCTTGTTTCTGTCCGGCCGAAATCGATTCAGCCGGCTGATACTCTCCAATCGGATAGCTGAGGATTTGTTTTTCCATTTTTGTCCCTCTCCCGTTGATCGTATTATGAAAGTATGATGGTGATGTCGCAGCCTTCCGCTTTCGCTTCACGAAAGACCTGAAGCACACTCTCGGCGCCATTTTCTGTAAGCTGCTTGCTTTGTTCAAACTGTCTCCATTCTAAAACGAGGGGGTATTCCACCCAGCCGGTCAGACAATCCCATAAAGCGTCAAGGTTTTCACCGTAGTATTCAGGAAGGGCAAGTTCCTTTTTCAATGTCTGGTGCAGGTCGCTCATACTTCTGATTTGCTCCCCATTAATAACTGCTTTATTCATGCGCGGCTCCTTTCCCATGTTTTTATTCTATCAGTTTACCATTTTCCTCTTCAGAAGTGACCGGAGTCTGCCGCGGTTCCAGCTGGACAATGCCTTGCCCGCCGTCAACGGCCACCCTGTCCCCCGTTTTCAGTTTTGACGTTGCATTTCCGCACCCGACAACGGCAGGAATTCCCAGTTCCCGGGCAACGATCGCCGCGTGGGACAAAGGGGCGCCGACGTCCGTTATGATAGCAGCCGCTCTTGGAAAAAGCGGGGTCCAGCCTACATTGGTTGTCGACGTCACTAAAATTTCCCCCGCCGCAAAAGAATCCCCGTCTTCCGGAGCATCAAGGACACGGACAATGCCCTCCACTCTCCCGGCCGCTCCCGCGAAACCTTTTAAAGTATGCGCATCATCAGTTTCCGCAGGCATAAAAGCATCGTAATAATCCGCTCTTCTGTCAGGATCCTCAGCCCATTTAAACGGATTGAACCTTCCGTTAATAACGGATGGGAACGGCGGCAGTTTTTTATAGGTTTCATAGTTTTGCTTTCTCGCTTGAATCGACGCAACCGCCGGCTCTTTCCCCGCGAGCAGATCGGTTATTTCATGCAGATACAAGAAGAAAATATCGTCCTTCATGCCGGTCATTTCCGCCGCTCTGAGCGCGAATGCTCTGGCTGTCCGGTACACCCTGACAAATTCGGATCTGGTTGTTTCTCTAATATTCGCGTATTCTGACGCTTTTTCCATTTTGGCTTTGAGCCATTTGACCTTATGAGGAAACTTTTCTTCAAATCTTCGGAAGGCCTGTTCATGCGCCCGCTGCTGTTTCAAAAGCAGTTGTTCGGCATCAATACCCGACTCCTTGTGTTCTTTGATCTGCTTCGTCAGCCAATCCCGGTTTTCTCCCGGATGCGGTATGGAAAGTTCGTATTCATGCGGGCCACGGTGGCCTTGGTTCCTGAGATATTCTTCCTCGCTCATACGGCCTTTCATGACTTGATCAATGCCGATAATCGGCTCCAGGCTGGCCAGGCCGCCTTTTCCCCTCAGATTGGAGAGCAGGAGATTCGCATCTTCTATCCCTGCGAGTTTTGTTAATTGAGAGGTTAACGACGAAGAGGATTGCGCAGAATCACGCCCGCCGGATATTAACGCAAACCACGCGTTGCATAAATACGGATAGATCTCATTGTTCCATATCGCTAATAATGTCCGCTCCGTTTCGGCCCGTTTCAGCTTTTCCTCAATATTCCGGCACCACTCCGGCGATTCGTCCAAGTAGGAGGACATGTTTTTTTTCGCGTGCTTCATTTTCGACAGATACGGTTTCAGTTTTTTCGAGATGATCTTCAAAAGTTCATACTTTGAGAACGGATATAAGGGAATTTTCATTTCCGCCGGGATTTCTCCCAATGTATCGCTCATCATTTTTCCTATTTTTCCGCCTTTCGGATTCAGACCGAAAGCGGCGAGAACGGAAAGAGGCTGGCTCATATTGTTATAGGCTCTGCCGCAAATATTGCCGGACCAGACATAATAGCCCGGAATGATGCCCGACTCTTCATCCAGATTCCGGAGGAGCGACCATGTCAGCGGCGTCATCACATCGGGAATCGCTTCTCCTATATTTGTGTTTGTCCATAAAAAATCACCGCTGAAAGAATCATTCCATTCATAGGTTTCCAGATTTCCGGCTTGTAAGGTCGTAATCGGGCGGGATTGAAGAATATACAATGTCCCGCCCGCGGCGGCCCATTCAATATCCTGCGGCCCTCCGAGATCTTTTTCCAGCTTTTTCGCCAGTTTATAGAGCTTTGACGCATATTTGCGAAATTCCCCGGGGCCGTCATATTTTTTCTTAGGCCGTGCCAGTTTAAAAGAATAGGCATCGGCTTCCCCGGAAACGAGCTGCTCCCCGAGACCGTAGACGTAATTGCCTGTCATCTCCCGCCTGCTCCCCGTAATCGGATCTGCGGTAAACAGCACTCCGGATATCTCAGACGGTATCATCAGCTGGATGACGATTGCGATTTCATGCTCATCTTCCATTCCCTGAACGGCGCTGTACGCTTTTACCCTTTCTGACTGTGCCGATCGGCGGACTTCATCAATCGCCCTGGACATATCTTGATCTGTTTTGACATTCAACACCGTATCGAATTCTCCGGCAAAGGAAGCCTGAGCGGAATCCTCGCTCAGCGCGGATGATCGTACGGCAAACAACGCAGATGCATGGCGGCTGCGGATGGATTTCACATATTGATCAACAGCCTCTCTCGCCTGATGGCGCAGCTGTCCGTCCTGAAAGGCAGACGGCAAAATCACAAACCCTTCAGGCACAGGATACCCGCTTTGATACATTTTAGAGAGAATGCTTCCTTTTCCTCCCGCAAAGGAATAAAGTTCGTCCGGAAGTTCTCCGAATGTTTTGACACAGTCATTCATAATGTCCCCGCTCCTTTTTAGTCGTTCATCCAAGCTCACAGTTTTTCTCTTTTTCACTTTTTTTGAAAGTATTTCCTATAAGTATACAATATATCGGTCTTCACAAGGGAGAAAATCGATGGCGTTATGTTGTCATAAATGCATCCGTCAAAACGGCCGCAGCGTGGTCTTCAGCCTTACAGTGAAAGCGCTATTAAAATTAGAGATAGGCTGCCCGATACTGCTTGCCTGGCATTCGCTTCCGGCTTGCCGCGGGGGGTTTCGTTTGCAGGTTATGTACAACTTCCGTATCAAAAAAGGCGGCTGAAACGCCGCCTTTTTTTCAGACTGTGCGGCCTTGATGCGCCGCCGTATTTCTTTTGGTCTGCTTCGGCTGATACACTTTCCCGACAAACAGGTATCCGTATCTGAAATGGTTGCACACCCAAGATACGAAAATGGGACCGAGCGTGCAGATCAAAAATAAAAGAAGGATGGCAGCCGGCAAAGGCATTGATCGCAAATAGCCTTCCAGAAGATATCCGCTGATTAAAAAGTAGGAGTGCAGCAGATAGATTGAAAACGAATAGTTGCTGATCATCATCACAATCGCGGGCACTTTTTTGAGCTTTGAAAACAGATGAAAACACAGAAAGATCATACTGACCGCGTAAATCATAATATCCGGACGCTTAGAGGAAATGGAGCCGCCGCTGATATATGAAACGGCCACAATCAATAGTGCCGATACGGCCGCACTGAAGTAAACCGCATAACGGTACTGATTGATTAGCGATAAAAAACGCGGATATTCCTTTCCGCAATAAAATGCCAGACAGAAATAAAACACCCAGCCCGGAAACGGAACCCAAAAGAACGGAAAAATAGAATCAAGCCCCGATGATGCCGGCGGATGAAAGATGGAAAAGTAAGCCAGATAGACGGCGTTGATGATAAACGACACAGACAGCACCCACATGGGAGATTTGTTGTTCAGCCAGCGGTGCAGCAGCATATGGAGAATGTAAAATTGAAAGATCACAAGAATGAAGTAGCCGATGAAGTTTCCTAAAAACACATTTTCTAAAAATTTACCGATCACTGAAACGAAGCCGGCTCCTTCTTCCGCCACGCTTTTCATTAAAATGGCATCCACCGCGGCAATAAACAGAAACGGCACGAAAATGACTTTGCCCCTTTTCTTTAAAAAACCCGCGGGAACGCCTCCCGGGTATGACCTGGCAAGCAGAAATTCCGAAATAAAGATAAACGCCGGCGTGCTGAACATCAACAGGGTCCGAAAAGCATCAACCGTATGGGCGGCACTGGCTAAGGACTCTTCCTGAATCATCAGCACCATTGAAACTACGTGAAGCAGAACCACACTTAAACAGGACAGGCAGCGAATCACGAAAATTTCTTTTATCTGCATGCGGCCGCTCCTTTTTCACAAGCGCGCCGGACTTTAGCGTATGCTTGGCGCAGCCATTTTTCCCGCAGCTCGGGTGTGCTCGTTTTGACGACAGAAAAAAGGTTCCGCTCGGCTTTTTGAATGCCGCAAAATTGCAGAATGCCTTTTTTCAGCGTAATCCAGTCCGAGTTTTTCCGGAACCACTTTAAGTACCAGCCCGGGGAATCCGCCGTATAAAAGACCTGTGCCGTCTCTGCCCGGAGCAGTCCTTTTACGCGGCCGTTTTCATATGTGTAGGCTTCTCCGGCGACAAGCACTCTGTCAAAAAAGCCTTTCATAATCGCCGGAACGCCTCCCCACCACAGCGGGTAGATGAAAATGAGATGATCCGCTTCTTTCATCAGTTTCCGGTATTTCTTCGTTTCAGCGTCCCGGTTCATGTCAGAGCGCTTTTTTTCGCCGCCGTACTTCAGCACGGGATCAAATTGGTCGGCGTATAAGTCAATGACCGTATAGCTTTGGCCGCTGTCCTTTAAAGCCATGACGACGTATTTTACGAGAGCCGCATTGAAACTGTTCTCATCCGGGTTTGCATACACAATCACCGTCTTCATATGTCCCTCCCATTATTTCTTAATTTTTACAATGATTATATCATGTTGTCATATGAATGAGGCAAAGACATGAGAAAGGCTTTTTCCAGTTCTGCTGCCGTTTCGATAACCCCTTTCTGCATATTTTCGCTGATTTTGCCGCCGCAGATTCAATTACAAGCATCCGGCACTTCTGCGTTTTTGAGCGGCCGTATGGTATACTAGCTGTCAAATGAATGGCTTGGAGGGCAACATGAGAATTTTAAAGTACGCGATTTTAGGGCTTTTGCGAAAAGGCGAATTGAGCGGATATGATATATCGAGCTATTTTAAAGAAGAGCTCGGCCAGTTTTGGAGCGCAAAGCACAGCCAGATTTATCCGGAATTAAAAAAACTGACGGCTGAGGGATTTATTACGTTTCGCACTGCGATTCAAGGAACGAAGCTTGAGAAAAAAATGTACACGCTGACTGACAAGGGAGATCTGGAGCTTGCTGCCTGGCTGACGAAAAAAGACCCGATTCCGGAAACGGTCAAGGATGAATTTATGCTGAAGGCTTATTTCATCTCAGCTTTGACGCAGGAAGAAGCGGATGAGCTATTCACCGATCAGCTCGTAAAGCGGAAGGAGAAATTGTCCGATCTGGAAAACAGTTATCAAGAACTGATGACATCGTCCGCGGAGGCGGATTCTTTTTCTTCTCCTGATTTCGGCCATTATCTCGTGCTGACAAAAGCGCTTGAGCGGGAACGGAATTATATTTCCTGGCTTGAAGATATTTTGGCTCTCATCAAAAAAGCATAAACAAAACGGGGCGGCTCTGTATCTGCAAGCCGCCTGTTTACGTTCTGAGAACCGCATTGATAAACGAATCAGCCATTAAAATAAGAAAAAGCAGACTGAAATACACAATCGAATAAAAAAACATCCCCTTCGACCATTGCGTGTCATCCGCCGCCTGAAAGCCTTTGACGCTCCGGTACAGCCAGATGGCTCCGAGCAGGAGAGCGGACGCGGTATAAAACGGGCTGACGTCTATATAAAGAGGAACGAGCAGCGAAACCGCAGTCAGAACGGCGATATAGCGCAGCATTTTTATTTTTGTGGCGCGGTTGCCTTTTATGATCGGCAAAAGCGGAATGCCTGCGGCACGATACTCTTCCTTTCGCCTGATTCCAATCGCCCAGAAATGCGGCGGCTGCCACAAAAACATAATCGCGTATAACAAAATCGCGGGCATATCAATGTACCCGGTCAGCGCGCAATAACCGATTAAAGGCGGAGCCGCCCCGGGAAAACTGCCGACAAATGTGCTCCAGACGGATTGTCTTTTAAACCAAAGCGTATAAACGACGGCATACAGCAAAAATGCAAGCAAGCCAAGAACGGCGGTCAGTACATTAAGCGAAGCAAGCATGATGAATCCGCATGCGCCGAGACATGTGCCGTACAGGATCATGACCGGCGGCGGTATTTTTCCCGTGACGCTGGCGCGGGTGCGGGTTCGCGCCATTTTTGCGTCCATGCCGCGGTCAAAAAAGTTATTAAAAACAGTGCTTGATGCCATGACCAACGCCGTTCCGATCATGGCAACCGCCATGGCGGCAAATATCCCGGGCCCTCCGCCCGTCCTTTCTGACTGAATCCATGCGATCCAAAATCCGCCCAATGCGGCGAGTGAATTTGAGATGATAATCCCCGGTTTGGCAAGAATGATAAAGTCCTTGACCGTCATCCGGTTTCCGTTATGTTTCATCGGCTGTTCCGTCTGTGCTGCATTTGAGTTCATTTGTTCAGGTTCTCCTTTTTCGGCTTATCATATCAGGAAGAATCAGGAAGCACAATTTATTTTGAGCATTTTTCACACAATTGTAAATTGTGTATAAAAAGCCGCATCTTGTGACCGGATGCGGCTTTTGCCTTTTTCTATTCAAATCCTGCCCATACAGCTTTTTCAATCCGGCGGATGCTCTGAGCTCGGGCCGGCGATGGCGGCTCCACGCGTCATTTTTGCGCCTCACTGAGATGTTCGCTCTCTTTAGTCACACAAAAGCCGTGTGTATATTGCAAATCGACGTTCTTCTTTCCCGAACCTTCCCAAGAAAACTTCAGAAAAATAAAAAACCTTGCCGGTTAGACGGCAAGGTTTGTTTCTTACAGTGTAAATGCGATATCCGCCCCTGATACAGGGTCTTTGACGAATACGCCCTCTTCTTTTTCTTCGATCTCAAAGCCGGCATCGGTCAGCGCTTTTGTCACACGTGACAGCTCTTCTTGATGCGGCAGCGCGATGGTGTAATAATCCAGCCCGCTTGCGTTTCCCGGTTTCGGCGGCGCATGTTTTCCGGCCCATATATTCAGACCGATGTGATGGTGATACCCTCCCGCCGAAACAAACAGAGCGGACATGCCCGCGTAATTGCCGACAATGTCAAAACCGAGGATATCGGTGTAAAACGCTTTGGCTTCCTGTAAATCCGTCACATGAAGATGGATGTGACCGATTACGGTTCCTTCTGGGAGACGGCTTTTCCGTTCAGCTCCGGCTTCTTCCAAAAGCCCGTCCACATCGACGGGCGCCGTTTGCATGACATAATTGCCCTCTGCATCCCGGCGCCACGTGCTGCGGGGACGATCGGCGTATATTTCAATACCGTTGCCGTCCGGATCAGACAGGTAAAGAGCTTCACTGACCGCGTGATCCCCCTGACCGAGCGCGATGCCGTTTTCAATCAGCCTGGCCAATGCGATGCCGAGTTCTTTCCGGTCAGGCAAAAGTATCGCGAAATGGTAAAGGCCGGTGACAGACCGCTCCGGCAGAACGACGGCGCCTGGATTTTCTTCAAGCACCAGCAGGACGCGTTTTCCGTCTGCTGACAGTCTTGCTGAACGATCTGTCTGCGAGATGACTTGAAGGCCGATTACATTCCGGTAAAAGCCGAGCGAGCGTTCCATATTTTTAATGGTCAATTTGACATAACCGATTGCCGTATCTTGATGAATGCCGGTCATTTGAACGCCTTCTTTCTTATGCTGAAAAAGTTTCTCCCTTTTTTGATTTGAAAAGGAGCTGATCCAATGAAAGCAGACGGCTTCCTGAAAGCGCTAAGTGAATTGACGCAACCAGTAAGATGAAATCAAATTCCGATCCGCCCATAAATGGTGAGGAAAGCTTCGCCGTGAAGATGGCGCCGACTAATGTGACGGCAAACAGAACGCCGATAATGCGCGTTGCCAAACCGAAAAAGATCAGAACCCCGCCGACAAGCTCAATCGTCGCGATGACATAGACCATAAAGGCCGGAATCCCGATGCTCTGGAAAAATTGCGCAGTTCCTTCCAACCCTTGAAACTTGGATAAACCGTGAACAAAAAAGATAATACCTGTTACAACCCTTAAAAGCAGTGTTCCTGTTTCGAATGATTTATTCATAAAATCCTCCTTGAAAATTATTATCACTTACTTTATGTAAGCTAGTATATATACATAACTTATTTACGTCAAGTAATTTTGTTACATTTAACGAAAATAACTTAAAAGTACTATTTGCCTTCGCGAAAAAAAGACCTCCGCACTCTGTCGGAGGTCTTTTTCCCTATCTACGATTCCCGGAACTGGCTTTCATATAATTCCCGGTAAAACCCGTTCTGGCTGAGAAGTTCGGCGTGGGTTCCTTTTTCAGCCATTTCGCCGTCTTTCAGCACAAGAATCTGATCGGCTTTTTGAATCGTGTTCAGCCTATGAGCGATGATGACGCTTGTTCTGCCCGTCATTAAACGGCCGAGCGCTTCTTGTATTTTCACTTCGGTCACTGTATCAATGTTGCTCGTCGCTTCATCCAAAATGAGCAGCACCGGGTCCGCCAGCACAGCTCTCGCGATGGAAATGAGCTGTTTTTGTCCTTGGCTGATGCCCGCGCCGTTTTGGGTAAGGACGGTATCGTAGCCTTTCGGGAGCCGTTCGATGAATCCGTGGGCATTGGCGGCTTTTGCGGCTGCCTCCACCTCTTGATCAGATGCATCCAGACGGCCGTAACGAATATTTTCCCTGATGGTGCCCTGAAAGAGAAAGGAATCCTGCAGGACAAACCCCATGTTTTTTCTCAGACTGGATCTCGTCAGTTTTTTGATGTCCGTTCCGTCAATGAGGATTTTTCCGTTATTCGGCTCGTAAAAACGGGCGATCAGGCTCGTAACGGTTGTTTTACCCGCTCCGGTCGGTCCGACGAAGGCGATGGACTGTCCTTTCGGAACGCTGAAGGACAGGTGTTTTAAGATCAGGCTGTCTTCCTGATAGCCGAAGGAGACATCTCGGAATTCAATCTCTCCCGTTTTGATCGGCTGGTACAGCGCATGCTCTTCATCTTCCCGCTCCTCCTTTTCATCAAGCACGTCAAACACCCGTTCAGCCCCGGCGATGGCCGATAACATCGTATTGAACTGATTGGCTAAATCATTTAAAGGACGCGTGAACTGCCGCGAATATTCGGCGAATACGACGATGGAACCGATCGAGATCCACCCCTTCAGCGCAAACAGCCCGCCGACCGCCGCTATAATCGTAAAGCTTAAATTGTTTAAAGAGTTCATTACTTTCGGAATGAATCCCGAAATCGTCTGCGCCCAAAACCCCGATGATTGTAACGCCGCGTTTTTTTCTAAAAATTGTTCCATGACGCGGTCTTCCCTCGAATAGGCTTTAATGACCTTCGCCCCTGATATCGACTCTTCAATAAAACCGTTCAGCTCGCCGAGGTTTTTCTGCTGCTGCTTAAACAGCAATCCCGTCCGGTTGGTGATCCATTTAATGCTCAAAAGCATGATCGGAATAATCAAAAGCGTGATCAATGTTAAAAGCGGACTCATGTACAGCATGACGGAGATTGTGCCGACGAATGTAATGACGCTCGACAGCACTTGAATGACGGATGTATTTAAAGTGGAGCTGACATTTTCGATATCATTGGTGACCCGGCTCATTAAGTCCCCGAGCCGCTGTTTATCAAAAAACGGAATCGGCAGCTCATGCAGATGGGTAAACAGCTCGCTCCGCATTTTAAACACGGTGCTTTGCGAGATATTGATCATCCAATAGTTTTGAAACCATAAGGACAATGATTGCACGAGGTAAATCCCAAACAGGATGAACAGCACCCCCGCCAATCCGTCTGTCGTCTGTCCGACGATAAAATGATCAATCGCTTTCCCGATGACGAACGGTCCGAGCAGGCCGAATATGGCGCTTATGACTACCATGATGATCACAAGGGTTAAAAGCCCTTTTTTCTCGGCTACATAAGACCAGATTCTGCGCAGCGTGCCTTTTGTATCTTTTGCTTTCGCGCGTTTTCTGCCGCCTTCATTCGATTTGAGCGGTATTTTTGGATATCGGAAAGGTTTACGAATGTCTTTTTGCATTGTCAGCTCCCTCCTTTCCGAATTGTGATTCATAAATCTGCCGGTACAGATGAGACTGTGCCATCAGCTCTTTGTGCGTGCCTTTGGCCAGCAGTTCTCCGTCTTCAAGCAATAAGATGGTGTCAGCCTTCATCGCAGTCGTTATTTTCTGCGTAATAATCAGTGTCGTGCATTCATAGGATCTGATCGCTTGTAAAAGCTTCGCTTCCGTTTGAAGATCAAGCGCGCTCGTACTGTCATCTAACAGCAGGAGGGACGGCTTTCTGATAAAAGCGCGCGCGATGGAAATCCGCTGCTTCTGCCCGCCTGACAAATTGACGCCCCGCTGTCCCAGCACCGTGTCGTATCCGTTTGACAGCTTCATAATCGTGTCATGGATTTGCGCGTCTTTGGCCGCTTCCATTACTTCATCTAGTGAAGCATCCTCCCGCCCCCAGGCGATATTTTCACGGATGGTGCCCGAAAACAGAAGCACTTCCTGCGGAACATAGCCGATTTCCCTGCGCAGCCCGCAAGCGGAGAATTCACCGATCGGTTTGCCGTCTATGAAAATACTGCCCGAATCAGCCGTGTACAGGCGCGGAATCAGCTGAAAAAGCGTTGATTTTCCTGAGCCTGTCGCGCCCATAATGGCAACCGTCTCTTTTGGGCTGGCAGAAAAGGACACGTGATGCAGCGCGTCTTTTTCCATGCCCGGATAGCGGAAGGACACTTCGCGAAACTCAATCCCGCCTGCAAGCGCCCGTGCCGGGTCCTGCCCCGTTCCCTCGCCGCCTTCTGTTTCCAGCACCTCGCCGATTCTTTCTCCGGAAGCCTTCGCCCGGGAAAATACCATGATGAGAAAAGGAAGGACGGACAGCGCGCCTGTAATCCGCGTCGCATAGTTAATGACGGAAACGACATCGCCGACCTGCGCTCCGCCCTGAGCAATGCTTTTGGCGCCGAACCATAAGATAAACAAAATACAAATGTTCATCAGCAGCATTAAAATCGGCATCGCCGCTTCCACGAGACGAAAAGCGGAGACCGTTTTTTCCATCAGCTTCGTATTCGATTTCAAAAAACGTTTCACTTCGTGGTTTGCACGGAGGAGCGCTTTAATCAGTTTGATCGCCGTCAGGTTTTCCTGCATGATCGTGTTGACCTGATCAAGCCGCTTTTGCACAGACCGAAACAGCGCGCCGCCTCTTTTCAGCACCCACAGCAAAAACAAAAGCAAAATCGGCACCGTGATCAGCAGAAAAAAACCGAGTTTCGCATTGACGGTCAGCGAGAGAATAATGCCCCCCGCGATCATTAACGGCGCCCGGAGCATAAACCGGAGACTCATGAAAAGCATATTCTGAACCTGTGTCACATCGTTTGTCAGCCGGGTGATAAACGATGTGGATGAGAATTGCGCAAACGTCGAATAGGAGAAGGATTGAATTTTTTGAAAAAGCCCTTTTCGCGTATCATACGCATAGCTCTGGCTGATGTGGGCGGAGTAGAATGAATTTAAAATGCCCGATGCGAATGAAACAGCGGTCAGTCCGATCATCACGCCGCCCCACAGCCAAACCGTTCCGAGATCCTGCTTTAAAATTCCTTCGTCAATGATTTTCCCGATCAGCAGGGGCTGTATCAGCTCTACCGCAAGCTCGATGAGCATGAAAAACAGAGCGATTCCCGCCAAAAGAGAATACGGTTTTACATATGATAAAGCCTTTGACATGTGTAAGCCTCCAAATCCTTTGTTCAATATGTATGTATATTTATTTTATTTGTTTGTCTTAAATGAATAAAGGATTAACCCTTGAACCTGCACTTTTATTATGTACTTTGTGTAAAAAAAACGGAAATATCATTGAGGATAAAAATTGTGGGAATGAGGCGTGCAGATATATGGAGACTGTCTTATCTTTTCTTTTTACCAGCTCCTGAACCGGAGCCTTTTATTTTAAAATGACTAGCGGAGCCTTTAAAAGACGTCCGCTAGTCAGATGATCATTCATACCGTGTCATTTCATTTAACGAATAAAAACGAGAGCGACCCCGAATCCTTTATCAGCATCAAACTCATTGATCACTTTCATGACCTGCCAGCGCTGGTTTGGAGCATCAGATTTTGTTGCAATCCCATTATGAGCGTGAATAAAATCTCCCGCTTTCACAGTCTCATCGCATCTGACATATACCTGGCCGATGAGTCCGACAATGTTCCACTCGTCTCTCTCTTCTCTTGAAGCGTAGTCTTCTTCAGGCCGAAAGTCCGGATTTTCCTTTGGCGCCATGACCGTATGGCCATTCGCATCTTTCTGTTCTTCATAAACATAGCCGCCAAATTCATTCTTTACGTATCGTCCCGACCAGTGAAAACTCGACTCACCAAGAATCACTCCGGCGGTCTCGGAAATGACCCCAAGCATGAGGTCACCTTTTTCAGCCGGTCTGATCTTATCACCTTCAAGTGTGACAAGTGTTCCCGTCGGAATCTTTTCCCCTCTCAGGCTTTCAAAATACTCGGCGTAGTCAGAGAATGTCGAGGAACCTGTTACACCTCCCGTAGCCTTAATTGTTCCTTCTTTTGCGTGAAGCTCAATTTTTCTGTTGGCTGATGACGGAGTGCTGCCGGCACCCCAGCCAAGTGCTACAGAATCTGAATTCGGATTAATTGTATTGTACGAAGAAAGCACTGAAGATTGAGCCGCTCCGGTTGCTCTTCCCCGAACAGAACCAGCCACAAAATTATTATTGCCTGTAGCGTGAGATTCACGGGAGCCAATGACCCCGCTTCCTTTATGTTTGAATAAGAAATAAGGAGTGACTGCTCCTCCAATGTTAAAGTCAGTTTCATAACCTGAAAAATCACAATTGGATACATTAAGATCTGGATCTGAGGAATAAATTCCAACTGTCCCGCTATTATTTTTTGGAGATCTCTGTCCCCAAACATTACTAACAACAGACTCGTACATTCCGCTGCCAAATGCAACTCCTTTTTTTCCGGAGTCAATCAAGGTGACACCATCCACCATTACTTTCCCTACTGAGTTATCCCCGCCGACAATATATAAATCATTGTCTGCAGTCTTAAATCCGCGAATGGTTATATTCTTTAAGCTAATTAAGCGTCCTTTATAAAATACGCTGACTACCGAATTACCCTTATAATCAATTGAACTATCATCACAAACAGCATGGAAATTCACAACACTCACACCATCATATCCGGAGATTTGCAACGCGTTTGGACCCGCCCCTTTGTAAAGATCATTCGGCTTAGGGTTATATGCGATACAATTCGCAAGCTGCACATCATGGGCTGTCGCTGACTGAGGATCGCTTGCTGTGTGGTGACCGATATGGCGAATGCTATATCCAATGGCATTTTCGTATGCGCGACAGTTAACAAGCTGTACTCTCTTCGCAGCCGGTGCATAACCGTGTGCCTTAATCTCAAAGCCTCGGACTCCTCCAATTGAGATACAACTATCAATCATTACGTCTTGAGAGCCGTCATCAATTTCAAAACAGTTCGTGTTAGAAGTTCCATCGTTTAGCCCCATAGGATGATAAGAGAGGCAATGACTGAAAGTCGTGTGTTTCCCAAAGTGACAAGTAAAGTTATCATCCCCGGACCCTGTTGCTTCACAATGTGAAAACGTTACAAAGTTACAGCCGTTGGGCTGATAATAAGTTGGATCATCTTTTTCTCCATGTCTGTTATAGTTCGGGCTTGTAGAATCAAAGCCGTGCAGGCCGGCGTTCTTCGCAAACACATGCTCGACAAAAGAATAGTCAACATTCGCAAAAAGCAAACAGCTTGAAGTGGGACCTTTCGGAATCTTCCAGCCGGAAGGACGCGTATCCTTGTTCCAATCCAAAGTGAGATGGCCGACATAAATATTTTCATTACCGTTCGTATAATCACTGTTGGTCAGAACAGAATGGCCGACCGGTGCTTCGTCTAATAATTTAATGACCGTTCTTTTCTTGCCTGCTCCGACAAGCATTGTATTTGAAGGAACAAACAATCCCGATGTTCTGAATACACCCGCGGGAACTGTTACGACATAACCTCCGTCGGCCATGGCATCATGAAATGCCTGCGTATCATCCGTTACGCCGTCACCTTTAGCTCCAAAATCCATAACGTTCCGCTCTGTCACATGTTCAAATCTGTTTTCATACATTTTAAGTCTTTCGTTTAAATTTTCATAAGTTGACGTGCCATTGCTAAGCGCAGCACCGATTTTGCTGTCAATCGCTTCAAAGTTTTGAGCAATGCTTTCAACTTCAATCCCTTCGGCTTTATCGGGTTTGTAAAGTCCTAAGAAAGTCGTATAGTTTGTCATTGTCTTGCCTCCTATTTGTTAATTGCTATTTAAAATACCGCAGAAGTCATTTCGTTTTTTGCACCCTCTCATTTTCACTCCTGCATGTACAGGTGGCAAAGGTATGACAAATTCATACATTTCTTCAAAACATAAAAAGAGCGCCGGATTAACAAGCGCTCTGCACATAATCTGCTGCTGCAGTATTTTAACCGTTCAATATTTTCTCGACACGCTCCCGCATTTGCGGAACGCCTAATCCGACAATGACCTGAAGCGCCCTGCCTTTTCTGACGACGCCGTGGGCTCCCAGCTCTCTGAAATCGGCGTCACTTTTGACCTTTGATTCATCAGCGACAGTGACGCGGAGACGGGTGGCGCAGTTGGTGATCTCCGTAATATTGTCCTTTCCGCCCAGCGCTTCAATATACAAAGCGGCTGTATCCCGCTGTGTTTCGTCTGCCGCCGCTGTTTCTTTTGAAGCCTGCTTCCGTTCTCTGTACTCCTTTTTCGAATAGAGCTTTGTTTCCTGCCCTTCCTCTTTTTCTCTGCCCGGTGTGGCGATGTTGAATTTGAGAATGAGGAAACGGAAGACGAAAAAGTAAACAGCGGTAAAACACAATCCGATAATGATCTGGTATACATACGTCAAGCCGTGGCTTGACGCCAGCGGGATCCAGTTCAAGGTCGCAGCTTCGATCAAACCGCCTCCCATATTTCCGACGACGCCGGCCATATACATGACGGTTGCCATGGAAGCGGCAAGCAAAGCATGAACCGCAAATAAAAACGGAGAGATAAAAAGGAATGTAAATTCAATCGGCTCTGTAATTCCCGCGACAATGGACGTCAAGGTGACCGGGATCAAAAGGCCGGCGACGATTTTTTTCTTTTCCTTTGAAGCCGTGGCGTAAAAAGCGAGCGCGATTCCCGGAATGCCGAAGATTTTCGAGTTGCCGTGAAGCGCGAAGCCCCCCTGCGGGAACAATTCTTTCAGCGGTTTGACGCTTTGAGAGTATTCCCCGAGATGCTGGGCCCAATAGGTGACGATACCGCCTTCAGCCACAGCCGGACCGTAAATAAACGGAGAGTAAATAAAATGATGCAGGCCGGTCGGAATTAAAATCCGCTCCAGGAACGTGTAAATCCACACGCCGATCGCCCCGGAAGAAACGAGAAAACTTTGCAGCGAGCCTATTCCGGACTGAACCATCGGCCATACGTATGCCACCGCAAGTGAAATCGGTATCATAATGAAGAAAGAAATGATAACGATGTAGGAAGATCCTTGAAAAATCCCCAGAAAATCCGGCAGTTTTTTATCAAAATAACGATTGTGCAAATACACGACAATAGATGAAATAAAGATGGCGCCGATAATATTCGTATCAAGCGTTTTGATCCCGGCGATCATCGTCAGCCCGCTCGTTCCGCCCGCTTCCTGAGTCATATCGACATGAAAAGCCCCGCCCCAAACCGTCAGAATCGCATTGATAAAGTAATTGAATGTTAGATAAACTGTAAGCGCTTCCAAACAGGCCCGCGCCTGCGCTTTTTTCGCTAAGGCGACAGGTATGCCGATCGCAAACAGGAGCGGCATTTGATTAAAGACGGTCCAGCCGCCCTGTTCAATGACATACCAGCATTGATACCAAAGCCCGTCAGGATCAGCCAGCGGCCCCATCAGCGTTTTATTTTTAAACAGCGTACTCAGACCGACAATAATACCGGAAAATGCAAATAATAAAACAGGCACAAACATCGCGCTGCCGAAGCGCTGGACTTTTTGCATCATTTCACGTGACCTCCCGCTATTTATCAAAATTTTCGAGCTCTTTATAATCAACATATGCACGGAATAACGCTTCGCCCACCAGAAAAAACGGGGCGAATGCGACGATTTCCGTTTTATCGCTTAACGTCACCGGCTTGCTGGTCGCATAAAGATTATACGGCGTCGTTTGCGCCAGTACGTTGTTTTTCAGATTGGTGATTGAAATAAACGGAACTCCCTTTGCGGACAGGGTCCTTACCTGCGGAATTAATTCGGGTGTTTCGCCTGATAAAGAAATAATGATGAATACGTCATCAACCTTAAAATCATCACACATGATATCAAACTCTGTGATGTCCTGAATTAAAATCAGATACTTCCGCCGGGATACAAACATTCGCTGCAGCTCACGGGCGCACACCCTCTGAGCCGTCCCCGATCCGTAAACGAAAATCCGTTTTGCTTCATCTATCAGCCGGCACATCTCCGTCATATCTTTTGACTTCACATATTTTACATTGGCTTCAATATCATCCAGTAGCTTTTCAAATGTCATATTCTCGCCCTCTTCAGGCTGATCCTCCCATTTCAGAAAAACCCGGAATTCACTGTAGCCGCTGAAGCCCAGTTTTTGGGCGAGCCGCAGAATGGAAGACCGAGAGACATTGCAGGCTTTCGCCATGTCATTGATACCGAGATGATAGCACGTATGCTTATGATTCAATATATATTTTAAAATATAAAAATCGTTGTCATTTAATTTCGCGTAATGCTGATTAACCAGTTCTTCAAGACTCATCCCAAAAATCCCCCCGTTTTCTTTCTATTATATAGAATAACAGATAAAGAAAACGGGGAAGATTGTCATCAGGAAATAGGAGACGGACTTACATCAAGCTCAGGCCAGTAGTCCTTGTTAGCCTCCATCAGATCTTCAAGAATCAGTCTTGCCACACGGGCGTTCGGCACTGTTTTTGACAGGATCAGCGCCTGCCACAGCTTTTGAAATGACCGCTCTTCCCACGCTTCAGCCGTCAGTTTTTCAACAGACACCTGCTGTTCCATCAGGCCTTTTTGAAATTGCGGTATGTTCCCGACTGAGAGCGGTTCCGGTCCGTTTGAGCCTACGAGACAAGGAATCTCAACCATGGCTGACGGATCAAAGTTTGCGATCGCGCCGTTATTTTCAACGATTAACAGCATTCTCTCCCCTGTGTTGTAAGCGATGGCCCGGGCAAGGTCGACGATATAGGAAGCATGATCATCAATTTTAATTTCACTGTTCTCCGACGATTGTTCGCGCGTAATCATATCGCATTGGCTGAAAATGAAAGCTTCCCGCCCTTCCATGACTTCGTTGGCTCTCGTATGGTTCGGGTTTGATTTTTTCACCATATCATCCGGGAATAAGTAATATTGCAGATATGTGTTCGGAAGCGTATCCGGATCAGCCGCCTGTACGTCGCGCGCTTTTTTGAATGTGTCATTCCAGCTTGCTTCAGTCTGTTCGGCCTCCGTCTTCGGAACGTAGCCATATTCACGGACATGCTCTTTCAGCTTCGGCATTAAATCATTGCCATGCCGGTCTGTGATGGACGTCCACCAGCCAAAGTGATTTAGACCGTAGTAACGGACGTTCATTTCTTTTCGTGAAGATAATCCGAGGATGTTCGCCATGCGATCCTCAATTCCGACCGGCATGTCGCAGATGTTCAATATTTTTGAATTCGGTCTGAGGCGCCGTGTAGCTTCGGCCACAATCGCCGCCGGATTGGAGTAATTCAGCATCCATGCGTCGGGCGAGTACGTTTCCATATAATCAAGAATCTCCAGAACACCGCCGATAGAGCGCATGCCGTATGCAATTCCGCCCGGCCCGCATGTTTCCTGGCCGACCACGCCGTACTTCAGCGGGATTTGTTCATCGAGCGCGCGCATCGCATATTTTCCGACGCGGATATGCGCCATGACAAAGTCAACATCCGTAAAAGCCGTCTCTGGGTCATCAGTCGCCAGAAATTCAATGTCCGGCGCTTTTTCTTTTATAAATACCTCACACGCACCCGCAATCCGCTCCTGCCTTTCTTTATCATTGTCATAAAGTTTCAGCTTTCTGATCGGAAACTCTTCCAGGTGATTCAAAAGCATTAATACAATTCCGGGGGTAAATGTGCTGCCGCCGCCTGCAATAACGATTGAGAATGATTTGTCTGTCATGTGAAGCCCTCCTCTGATAACGTTTTCATTTTATTTATATCATGAGAAGGTCCGATCTGTACCGGGTTTGGAGGAGTTAGATCATTTAATCAATTTTAGTTATTTTTCTCAAAAAGCGGGAAAGTTCCCACAGGTACGAAAAAGGCCTGCTGTCATCAGCAGACCCATTCTCAAAAATGCTCTTGTAAATCAGAAAGCAGCACTTCCTGCTCAAATTGCGGATTTCCGATCGGAAAAATTCTGGCTGTTTCCTTGTCTTCGTTGACATGCTGAATATAAATCGGAACTCCTTCGTACGTCACATACGCCATGGCGGCGGATTCTGAAATGTCTTTCGCACGCTGTGTATTCACGTCTCAAACCTCCTTTAGGCCTCACACATAACGTGTCCGGCAGCCAAGAGAAGTATGCTTGTTTCTTACAATTGTCCGGCGGTGAGTTTGAATTTTTTGAGACGTTTGTAAAACGTGCTCCGCGGGATTCCGGCCATTTTGGCGGCCAGCGTGACATTCCCCTTCGCCGATTCAAGCGCGTTTACGATGATGTTTTTCTGAATGTGCTCCCGGATGGAGACAGGGGGCGCTTCTTCCTGTTCATAAGACTCGGCCGCCTCTTTAAGACCTGACGCTTCAAGCAGGGCTGCGATGGGGCGTTCTGACAGCCGTCCGTCCGGGAACATGACGGAAAGACGTTCAAATACATTAAACAATTCCCTGATATTCCCCGGCCATTTCCGGCTCTTTAATAGGTCTAAAAAGTCATCAGGAAGCTCCCCGCGCCAGCCGCGATTTCGCTGAAATTCAAGGAAGAGGCCGGGAATGTCTTCGGTGCGTTCTCTTAATGGAGGGAGGTGGATCGGACAGACGTGAAGCCGGTAAAATAAATCTTCTCTCAGCTTTTTGCACTCGACAAGCTGTCTCAGATCAGTGTGGGTGGCAGTGATGATTCTGATGTCAACGGGAATCTCTTTTGTCCCGCCGACCGGGGTGACTTTCCGTTCCTGCAGCACCCGTAACAGAGCGACCTGCATGGAGTGTGCTATTTCTCCGATTTCATCGAGGAAAAGCGTGCCTTTATCGGCTTTTTGCAAAGCGCCGTTATGTCCTTTCCGTTTGGCCCCGGTGAAGGCGCCTTCCGAGTAGCCGAACAGTTCGCTTTCAATCAGCTTTTCGGGGACCGCTCCGCAATTGACGGCGATAAACGGGCCGTTTTTCCTGGAGCTGTTGTTATGAATCGCCCGGGCGGCAACCTCCTTTCCCGTCCCGGTTTCTCCCGTAAGACAAACGGTTGCGTCCGTGCGGGCGACAAGCTCCAGCTGCTGAAGCATATGTCGGGATGACGGGCTTTTGCCTGCCGCACCATGGAATATAAAAGACGGCTTTTCTTCTCGTTTGGATAAGTAAATGCACGAGAAGCCGTTCTCCTCCCGCTTCGCCTGCTTGATGTGATAGCCATGTTCCTCAAGCTCGCGCAGCATATGTCCGGTAAAATGCTGAACGGGACGGCTTGCGGCGATAACCCGGCTCATTTCATTGCAAAGCACGATCGGATCGTGAGACCGGGTAAGCCCGGCGAACTTGCTGATCATGTCAAGTTCTGTCATTTTGATCTTTAGGGCAAGCTCCCGTTCCGCCGTATAAGCGATGGAGGAGGCAATTCCGAGCATAAACGGCTGAGCGCGGGCGGCGGGGCAAGAAATATCAATGACACCCGCCAGCCGCCCGTCTTCATAACGGATCGGCGCGGCGGAACAGCTCCATTGATGAGAAGCGAGCGAATAATGTTCAGAACCGTGTATCATGACCGGCTCATTTGTATAAAGAGCCGTCCCGATCGCATTCGTGCCGACGGCTGTTTCCGTCCAGCGGGCGCCTTTTAAGAAATTGATGCGGTTCGCTTCATGAATGGTGCGCGGGTGGCCGTCAACTGAATGGACAACGCCGTCTGAATCAATCAGGAGAACCATCATTTCCATTTCCCGCATCGCCGTTTTCATTCTTTCTGCATACGGCGTTGAGGCCGCTAAAAATAACGCATGCTTTTCGGCCTGTCTTTCTAAATGATCTGCCGGCATTACATTCGGCCCCTTTTCGAGATAAGGGTTAACGTCGGCTTTTTTGCAGCGGTGCCATGAGGCGGCCACCCGCTTCTGAATACGGGATTCATCAAGCACGCCTTCTTTCACAAAGCGCTTCCAGGTTTTAAAATCATTCCGAATGACATTCATTGTATTCGCTCCCCCCTGTTCAGACCATCTTTTCATATATTGTAGGGGAAAAATAAAGCGCTTTCAACGAAAAATACCCCTTCTCATCTGAGAAAGGGTATTCCGGTTATACGGAATGCACCGCAAGTCCGGTGACATTCAGCAGGGCTTCCTGAAGCGTTTCTGACAGAGTCGGATGCGCCGCGATAAAGTGCTCCGACATATCAGCCGTCATTTCACCGTTCATCATCATGACCGCCTGACCGATCAATTCCGTCACGTCCGGCCCGATCATTGACACGCCGACGATTTCTCCGAATTCCGGTTCGGCAATGATTTTCATTTTGCCGCCATGCTGATGTTTAATTAACGCTTTTCCGTTAGCAGAAAATGAGCATTCTCCGATTTTCACATCTCCGTATGCCTCTCTCGCCTGTGTTTCCGTCAGCCCGACAGCGGCCATTTCCGGCGATGTATAAATACAGCGGGGCACCGCCCGCATATTGACTTTGCTGTCCTTTCCCGAGGCATGCGCGGCGGCTGTGATTCCTTCATGAATGGCGGCATGCGCGAGCTGCATTCCTCCGGCCGCATCGCCGCACGCATATATATGAGGCACATTGGTCTGCATATGGTCATTGACTTCAATGCCGCGCGGAGAATACCGGATGCCGGCCTGCTCCAGATTCAAGCCATGCAAACGCGGCTTTCTCCCAATTGCAACCAAAACGTGATCAGCCTGAGCCTCAATTTCTTTGCCGTCTTTTGTCCACACCGCGGTTTTCCTTTCTTTGTCAATCCGCTGAAGGGCGGCTTTCGTCTGAATATCAGCCCCGCTGTCTCTTAAAGAGTCTTCGAAAACGGCGGCGATTTCTCCGTCTTCTGCCGGGAGCAGCCGGTCAGCCGATTCAATCACCGTCACTTTCGTTTTAAACCGGCTGAATAAAGAGGCAAATTCACAGCCGATCACACCTCCCCCGACAATAAGCAGAGAAGAAGGAATTTGCTGTAAAGAAAGCGCGTCTTTGCTGTCGATCACCCAATCGCCGTCAAATGGGGCAAACGGCAGCTCCGCCGGTTCAGATCCGGATGCAATCAATATCCGATCCGCTTCCAGAATGTCTTTTGCGCCTCCTTCTCCTTCAACAAGCAATGTCTGCTCTGTGAGAAATGAGGCTGTCCCGCTGATGACTTTAATCTGATTTGCTTTCATTAAGTATTGAATTCCCTGCACGAGCTGGCTGACGATTTGCCGTTTGCGCCCCTGCATGCGGGCCCAATTGAGTGTAATGTTTTGCGGCAGTTCGATGCCGAATGTATCTGCGTGCCTGATTTTATCGAGTACATTCGCGCTTTCCAAAAGCGACTTTGTCGGGATGCATCCCTCATTGAGACAAGTGCCTCCGAGCGGCCCTTTGTCGATCAGAACGACTTCTTCTCCCCTCCGCGCGGCAGTCACGGCAGCTGCATATCCGGCAGGCCCGCCGCCGATAATGGCTAGTGTCAATCTCTTCACCCTCTCTATAAAATCAATCCGGCCGGCTCTTCAAGCAGCGCTTTGACCGTTTTCAGGAAGTCCGCAGCCGGTGCGCCGTCACATACTCTGTGGTCAAAGGTAAGGCTCAGCGGCAGCATGATGCTTTTGACAAGCTCATCTCCTTTAAACGCAGGCGTTTCATAGCTTGCGCCCACTCCGAGAATACCGGCTTCAGGCGGATTAAGAATCGGGGTGAAATGCTCAATTCCGTAACCCCCGAGATTTGTAATAGAAAATGTCGATCCGTGCAGATCATCTCCGGAAGCATTGCCTTCCCGCGCCCGGCGTGCCGATGTGCTGATGTGATCCGCAAGCTCAAGGAATGAAAGCTTTTCCGCATCCCGAATCACCGGCACGACGAGACCGTTTTCAAGAGAAACCGCCATCCCGAGGTGGACATATGGATAGGTGATGATCCGCTCCTCTTGATAAGAGCTGTTCAGCTCAGGATGCTGTTTCAGCGCAAGCACCGCGGCCCGGGATACGAAATGTGTGACCGTCAGTTTAACACCGCTCCGCTTTTTCGCGCTGTCGGCGAGCTGCTGCTGCCATTTTACAAGCTCCGTAATGTTCGCTTTCATCGTCAGCGTCAGCTGGGCGCTGTTTTGCAGGCTTTTGTGCATTCGGTCTGCAATTACTTTTCTCATCGCTGAAGCCGGTTTTTCCTCCGGCTGTGCCGTCTGAACCGAAGACTGCGGTTCAGATTCCGTCTTCATGGCCTTGATGACGTCAGCTTTTACGATTCTGCCTCCGGGCCCCGTCCCGTTCAGCGTATCAACTTTCAACCCGGCTTTCTCCGCCATTTTTCGGGCAACGGGAGATATTTTCACGCGGTGTTTACGCTTTTGCACGGCTTTGGGAGCGGGAATATGTTCAGGTTCAGATTGCGGTTTCCCTGCATTTTCAGGAGCCGGCGCCTCCTTCTCCCGCACTTCTTCGCCGTTTTCCCCGATATAACAGATGGGCGTTCCCGGCGGGACTCCTTCTCCCTCTTTGACTTTAATATGGAGAAGCGTGCCGCTTTCAGGCGCTTCTATTTCCATTTCTATTTTTTCCGAGTTGATGCTGGCGATGCTTTCTCCCTTTTCAACCGGGTCGCCGACTTTTTTATTCCAGACGGATACTTCACCTTTCTTCATCGCCATTCCCAGCTTCGGCATTACTACTTTTACAGCCATTCTATATCCCTCCTTTAATTCATTGCCGGCTCGCCAAGCAATTCAAGCGTGACGCTGACAATTTGGTCTGGTGTCGGCAAATATTGATCTTCAAGCACCGGCGAAAACGGCACTGGTGTATGCGGCGCTGTAATCCGTTTAATCGGCGCATCAAGCAAATCAAAGCCCTTATCGGCGACAATCGCAGCAATATCCGTGGCGATGCTGCAGCGCGGATTGGCTTCGTCAATGATGATCAGCCGGTTTGTTTTTTCTAACGATGTGAAAATCGCTTCCTCATCTAAAGGAGACAGACTCCGGGGATCAAGCACCTCGGCGTCGATGCCTTTCTCAGAAAGCTGCGCAGCCGCTTCAAGCGCAGTATTGACCTGCTTGCCGACCGCAAACAGTGTTATGTCGTTGCCTTCGCGTTTGATATCCGCTTTTCCGAGCGGAATTGTATAATAATCTTCCGGCACCTCGCCCTTCATGTTGTAGGACGTTTTATCTTCAAAAAAGAATACCGGATCATTGTCTTCTATTGCCGAAAGCAGCAAACCTTTGGCGTCATATGGATTGGACGGCACAATCGTCTTCAGACCCGGGATGCTGGTGAACAGGCCATACAGCGCCTGCGAATGCTGAGCGGCTGCCCGGAACCCGGCTCCGTATGTGGTGCGGACGGTGATCGGCACTTGCGCTTTACCGCCGAACATATAGCGGAATTTCGCCCCTTGGTTGATCACTTGGTCAAAGCACGTTCCGATAAAATCGTTAAACATCAGTTCCGCAATCGGTCTCAGCCCCGTGGATGCCGCAGCCATGGCCGCACCCATGTAGCCAGCCTCAGAAATTGGTGTGTCCAGCACCCTGCTTCTGCCGAATTCCTGTACGAGCCCCTTTGTGACCCCCAATACACCGCCCCATGCTTCATCATCTTGCAAGTGATCGACCGCCGCTCCCCCGGCGACATCTTCACCGATCAAAAGCACATTTTCGTCTTTTCTCATCGCAAGCTTCATTGCTTCATTGATCGCGTCCGACATGCTTATGACTCTCGCCATCTCACATTCCCCCTTTTTCATATGACACGTAGACGTCTGTCAACAGCTCAGACTCTTTCGGATATGGACTCTTTTCGCTGAACGAGACGGCTTTTTCAATCGATTCGCTGACACGCTGTTCGATGTCTGACAGTTTATTTGCATCTGTTTCTTTTAGAAGATAGTTTTTAAAGCCTTGGATGGCATCCTTTTCTTCAAGATGCTCAGTCTTTTCATCCTTTGTTTTATAAGTTTGGGCATCCCCTTCGAAATGGCCGTAGTTTCTGTAAGTCATACATTCAATCAAAGACGGGCCTCCGCCGTTTCTTGCTCTTTCTATCGCTTCCCCGGCTGCCTGATAAACTGCTAAAATATCTTTTCCGTCCACCGTGACCCCCGGCATGTTGTAGGCAGCCGCCCGATCGGCGATTGAATCACAGGCTGATGCGTACTCAAATGTCGTGGCTTCGCCGTAACCGTTGTTTTCGGCGATGAACACGACAGGAAGATTCCATACTGCCGCTAAGTTCAGCCCTTCATGGAAGGTCCCTTGGTTATTGGCTCCGTCCCCAAAAAAGCAAACGCTTACATTTTTAGTTTGTTTATATTTAGCCGTGAGCGCTGATCCGCATGCGAGCGTGAATCCGCCCCCCACGATTCCATTTGCGCCTAACATGCCTTTATCAAGATCCGCAATGTGCATAGAACCGCCTTTGCCTTTACACAGTCCGGTCGCTTTTCCGAATATTTCCGCCATCATGCCGTCCAGATCACAGCCTTTGGCGATACAATGGCCATGTCCCCTGTGTGTGCTTGTAATGCTGTCGCCATCATCTAAATGAGCGCACACCCCCGCAGCTACCGCTTCTTCACCGGCATACAAATGGACGAATCCGGGAAGCACTCCTTGCGCGAACAGTTCATGCACTTTGTCTTCAAAGCCCCTGATTTCCAGCATCTTTTGGTACATCCACAGCGCTTTCTCCTCAGTTAATGACAAGCCTTCTCGTTTTAACAATTCCATTTTGTGCGCCTCCTTCTATTTAGGGTTCACACTTATAAATGCAAGAAGCATGCCAGCCTTTGAAGCCCGTAAAATGAATGTTTTTATTTTTACAATGGAGACAGTTTGAGACAGGTGTCTCATTTTGTCTCGATCTGTTCCCTTTGTCTCGTTTTATGGCATACAAAAAAGACCGGGCATCACCCTGTCTTTGACAATGATCGACGTATTTATTTCCTCGGAAATCTTTTATTGCTTCATTCTTCTGCATACAGTCTATCGTGGCGATTGAGTGGTTACACTCTTTTTTTCATATCCACGTGCTGCAGTTCATGCTTTTCTTCAACAGCCCGATTCAGCGCTTGAAGCATGTAGCCAATGCCTTTATACGATGACAAAGGCCAGGTGATATGCTGATGCTCTCCGATGACGGCGTTTAGGACGCTTCGGTATTTTTTCCCGCCAAGCATGACAAGCTCTTCGATGTCGGAAAAGCCTTGTTCATGAAATTGACGGCGCAGCTCGTCCGCTGCCATGATCTCCGGATGACCGGTTCCAAAAGTGACATCGTAATTTCCGGGAACCATATCATCCGGACGAAGGAATCCGTGCTTCGCCGACAAAATCACCCACTCATCGAAAAATGCTTTCGCATATCGCTCGCACGCCTGATGAAACGGGCTGAGATAAGCGTCTTCCGCCCTTACCGGACCTGTATCTGAATGGACATCCCAAATTTTTTTCTTGCCGCAGGGGATGATGCACAGTCGTTTCATTTTTCTCTCCCCTTTATGATGTATGTCCTATCAATGTACCATGATTCGTTTATTTCTGCATGACGAAACTGGCCATGGATCTGTCTGGATAAAAACTGCACACAAAAAGACCCGGAATTCAAACCGAAATCCGGGCCGGATGAAGAGTTGTTTAGGTCACTCTTGCTCCATCTTATCAAGATACTTTCTCTCAAAGTCATCGAGCAATGCACGCACTTCATCTGTTGACTTTGTATTCATGCATTGATTTCTTAATTCACTTGCTCCACGGAATCCGCGGAGATATATCTTGAAAAAGCGAGGGAGCGGTTTATATGCTCGAGCATCTGCTTTTGAATATTCATCATGAAGATCCAGGTGCAATCTCAAAAGATCAAGCAATTCCTTACTGCTATGCTCTCTCGGCTCCTTTTCAAAGGCGAATGGATTAGTAAAAATGCCTCGTCCAATCATAATCCCGTCAACACCGTATTGTTCAGCGAGTTTCAAGCCGGTTTCACGGTCAGGAATATCCCCATTGATCGTCAATAGGGTATCCGGCGCTATCTCATCACGAAGTTTCTTGATTTCCGGGATGAGCTCCCAATGCGCATCTACTTTACTCATTTCCGCTCTTGTACGCAGATGAATGGAAAGATTCGCAATGTCTTGTTTCAGTATGTGTGTCAGCCAGCCGCGCCATTCGTCTATATCCGTGTAGCCAAGTCTGGTCTTCACACTTACCGGCAGACCTCCTGCTTTCGCCGCCTGTATTAATTCGGCTGCAACTTCAGGACGGCAAATCAGGCCGCTTCCCTTTCCATTCCCCGCCACATTAGGTACAGGACAGCCCATATTGATATCCAGGCCCTTAAACCCTAATTCCGCCATCCCAATACTCATTTGGCGAAAGTTTTCAGGCTTATCTCCCCATATGTGGGCAACCATCGGCTGTTCATCCTCCGTGAAAGTCAAACGGCCGCGCACACTATCCTTCCCATCCGGGTGACAATAGCTTTCTGAGTTTGTAAACTCTGTGAAAAACACATCAGGTCTGCCTGCTTCACTCACAACATGGCGAAAAACGACATCCGTCACATCTTCCATTGGTGCCAGTACAAAAAATGGCCGCGGTAATTCACGCCAGAAATTATCTGTCATAACAAATCCAAATCCTTTCATGATGGGATACAGCCAAACCTTTATCCCAAAATTAAAAACTGACCATGCTTCTTTTACACTTATAGCATGTGTCAGCACTTCTTATCAAACGATAGTAAATTTTGAACATTTCACTTTTTACACGTGAAAAAGTGAAAAGCAAACTGAAGCAGAACGCCTTAATTGAGTTAACGTAATAGACTATCGCTATAGTTAACCCCATATCGCTCATTTCTGATCAACTCAGCCAACTCCTTAACCTTTAAAAGGGTTTGAGAGAGAAAAGTGTGATGATTATCTACACCTATTTTTTATTTATATTGTGGTTTATTAATAGTAGCGCTGACCTTCATTTTTCTTAGGCGGCCTTACTTTTGCTCTTTTTGGACAAAAGGATTCCAACCTAAATAGAATATCATATGAGTTCTCCCTATTACCAATGCAAAATAATTGTCCTGTTATCGAAGATAAAATATTTAACGTGCACCATATCCGTATCTCAATATCATTTTGCGAAAAAATCATTTGATTAAGCAAATGGGGCTGGGGGTGGTATATCTGAGTACTGAAGAGAATGTAAAAAGAAAAAGCCTTAACTTACCGCTTGTGAATCACATGGAGTAAAGAGGGCCATATGTTAATATCTTTATACAATTACCTATAAAAGTTTGTATAAGGTTACGATTCGGTAATCCTGATCCAAAACCAATAAAATAGACTGCTGACTAAGTGTCGCAGTCTCATTCATAAGATTAATAAGAAAGTGTTCATTTTCTTTCATCATTAAATAAGGCATCAGAAGTTATTGCTTTCATTTCGAATATCCTTTGTTATACCTATGATTATGTGTATAACAGTAAAAACCCCCAAGAAAACAGTGACAATATTAAACCATGGATTATCATAGAATGAAAGATATGTTTGAAAGAAATCCAGTTCAGCTATGTTTGCTGGGAATCCATTCATTTCTCTATAATTAGGACCCCATCCCGTTAATTCTGCAAAATTAAAATAAAGCTGTGAAACTAAAAATGCCAAAACCGTGAGAAACCAACTTTTTTTATACAACGGTCGTTTTTTGTTTACTTTATCCATTTCATTATCCATTTCCTTTTCTGCAATACTTTTTAGCCAAGTGTCAATCTAACATCATTATATGATGAAGCATGATTGTCGCGATAATTACTTATTAAGGATATAACCATCGCAGGTATTACTGTAATAGTTGTTATCACTTGCGTTTCCGCCTCGGATTTATTTCTTCTTTGGGAATAAGGAAAATAATCGGGGTCCTTTTTTCCTGTTTAGGCTTTCATATCATGTATAACGACCAAACATGCTTTTTTAGTGTGTTTGATCTTTTATCCACAGTTGTTGCTAATAGTAGATGTGCCAACTGCCGTTGTGATTAGTGTAAGTAAGCAACCTTGCCTTTTACAGCTTCTGCTTCAGAACCTTCGTTCAGTGGTTGAGGTTCCAATATCTCTCATTCGGTTTCACCTCCTTTTTATCATTTATTACAACTATCGCCAATAGTAGATGTGCCGATGAGTGTCGGGGACTTTATTCTTTAAGAAAGAAGTTTACAAAATATTAACTGAAATTACAAGTATTCACGGAACTTGGACGACTTGTTATTGCTTCTGGTTCACAACAATATCTTCATATTTTGTCTGTAATGCCGTTTCCAAACGAAAAAAAGAAAGTGTTAATAGAAAGCAGCCTACTTGGCTGTTTTCCACTTGCTTTTCCATACGTTTTTTTCAACTCTTTTTATCAGTTAAATAAAGACAAAAGACAGATAGGACAAGGGCAAAACATGAAAAAACCCGGAAATCGGAATTGTTTAATTTACCGAAATCCAGGTCTGATTACGAATTGTTTATTTTAGTTAGACGATTTTAATACAAGCTTCGCCACGGCTTCCACATGAGCCGTCTGCGGAAACATATCAACAGGCTGAATATATTCGACGCGATAGTCCTTCGACAGCGTCTGCAAGTCTTTCGCCAGTGTGGAAGGATTGCAGGATACGTAGACGAAGCGTTTCGGTTTTACTTTTTTGATGGTATCTAAAAATGTTCTGTCACAGCCGGTTCTCGGCGGGTCGACGATGACCACGTCAGGACGGAAGCCTTCTTTCGTCCATTTCGGGAGCCAGTGTTCGGCTGTTCCTGTGACATATGCCGCGTTTTTGATGCCGTGTTTTTTGGCGTTTTTCTTCGCATCGTCAATTGATTCTTTAATGACGTCCATGCCGCGGATCTCTTTTGCGCCGCTTGAGACCCACATGCCGATCGTACCGACGCCGCAATACGCGTCTACGACTTTTTCTTTTCCTGTCAGCTGAGCCGCTTGTTTCACTTCGTCATACAGCTTGACCGTCTGCTCAGGGTTGAGCTGGAAGAAGGCGCGGGCGCTCAGTTCAAATGACACGTCGCCGAGCACTTCTTGAATGGCATGGCTTCCGGCCAGCGCTTTTGTTTTGTCACCGAAAATGACGGATGTGCGCGCGCCGTTGACGTTTTGAATAATCGATTTCACTTCCGGCAGACGGTTCTGAATGGCTTTGACGATTTCGTCTTTATTCGGCAGTGTCTCTTTCGCGGTGACAAGCACGACCTGCACTTCGCCTGTTTCAAAACCGACTCTCGTCACGATGGTGCGGACATCGCCTTTTTTGGTCCGTTCGTTATAAACGGATACGTTGTGTTTTTCCAAAATACGGCGGACGATACCCGTTGTTTTGTTTGTCGCCGGATGCTGGACAATGCATTCCTTAATCGGAACGATTTTATGGGAATCAAGTCCGTATAAGCCGGCAATGATGCTGCCGCTTTGCGAGCGTCCGACTTGAAACTGGCTTTTGTTCCGGTAATTCCAAGGGTTGTCCATTCCGATCGTATCTTTAATGTTCATTTCTTCGACATTGAATTTCGTATGACGTTCCAGAGACTGAATGACGATGTCGCGTTTTTCGCGAAGCTGCTGGGTGTATGCCAGATGCTGAAGCTGACAGCCGCCGCACTGGTCGTAGACCGGGCATGGCGGCGTGACGCGGTGTTCAGACGGCTTGCGGATTTTTTTGACGCGTGCTTCTGAAAATTTCGGCTGCACATTTGTCGCTTCGGCAACGACTTCTTCACCGGGCAGAGCGCCGGGAACGAAGACAACTTTTTTCTTAAAATAGCCGACGCCCTCTCCGTTAATGCCGAGACGTTTGATGGTCAGCGGAAATGTCTGTCCGATTTTCAATTCGGCAGGCGCCTTTTTTTGATGTTGATTCACGTTTTTTTCTCTCCGTTTCTATATAAAGCCTTTCTCCTGGGAAAACGGCTGCTTTGAAATATCACATCTTTTCAGTATAACATGCAGCCGGCGGTTCCTTCATGTTTTTCACTGGAAGTTTCCAAAAATCCTCATCATTCAATACTTCTCCACAAGTACAAGGACGCATAGCTTAAATACGGCGCCCATTCGCTGCTTACCTGGAGCATCACGTCTTTTGACGGTTTATCCTCTAGGGCGAAGCGGCGTTTGACGGCGTTTTGCAGGCCGATATCCGCCAAAGGAAACAGATTCGGGCGGCCGAGGCCGAACATGAGGACGTTTTGGACGGTCCACGGGCCGATGCCTCTGATGGTGATCAGCTTTTTCATAATGTCTTCATCCGACAAATGGGTAAGTTCCGCCAGATTGAGCGCTCCTTCTGCAATCATCCGTGAAATGTCAATCGCATATTCCGCTTTTCTCATGCTGAACTGGAGCTCCCGCAAGTCCTGATACTCAAGCCCCGCGATCGTTTTCGGCTCGGGATAGCACCAGACGCCGTCTTTTTGTTCACCGAAGGCATGGACGAACCGTTCCGTTAAAGTAAAAGCGAAGGACAGGTTGAGCTGCTGGTGGATGATGCATTTCATGAGACAGTTGTAGACGTCATATTCCAAGACGAGCGGGGTTCCCGCATGCTCCTCAAAAAGCGCCGACAGATTTGTTTTTGAGAAATGATCAAGCACAGGCTGAAGCGGCTGCTCCCACTGAAAAATGTGTTTGATCCGTTCAATCATCTCCTCGCGGTCCGTTTCTCCGCTGACGAGGAAGACCGGGTCTGCGGCGGTGCCTTCCGCTTGAACCGTGATGACGGACAGTTTGCCGTCCCGTGTTCTGAGCGGCACTTTGATTGATCTTGCATGAAGATCGACCGCATTCAGCGGATCGAGCGACAGCCTTTCAAGGACTTTATCAAAATGATACGGCGGTGTGACCGAAACCGTTTCCTTCCACATATGCTCCACCCCTTTTTGTCCAAGTATATCATGAAGCGGCCGGGCGGCAATTCGTATACTTTTCTTCATAACGCCGCATGATATAATGGCAGGCGGAGGGTTGTTTATGATACATATAACCGCAATCACAACACATAATGAGATATTAGATAATATCCCCCTATCACGTACAGAACAACCGGACATCGCATGGTACTGGATTGATTTTTTCGGCGCTGAGATGCATGAAACCGAGCTGCTGCGTGATTATTTTCACTTTCATCCGCTTGCGATCGAGGATTGCTTTCAGCATATGCAGCGGCCGAAAATCGACCATTATGACGGCTACCGTTTTTATGTGCTCCACGCTCTGAACCCGGACACACTGGAAATGGAAGAGGTGGACATTTTTCAGTCCGACCGTTTCATCGTCAGCTTCCATTTGCACGAATCGCCCGGCGTCTCAAAGGTGAGAGAACGGTTTTTCGCTTCTCCGGGATTAGCCAAAAAAGGGCCTGGGCACATCACTTATATGATTATGGATCAGCTTGTCGATGAATATTTCCCCGTGCTGTACAAAATTGAAGACCGGCTGAATGAAATTGAAGACAGCAGAACACATAAATCTTACGGCACTTTAATGAATGAAGTGTTTGAATTGCGGACTGATCTTTTGAACCTGAGGCGGACGATCATTCCGATGCGCGATTTAATGTACCGGATTTTGAGCCTTGACCATGTAAAAGAAAGCCGTGAAACGAAAGCGTATTTCAGCGATATTTATGACCACCTGTTAAAACTGGCTGAGCTGATCGAGTCAAACCGTGATATGACGTCAGATTTGCGGGACAGCTATGTGACGCTGAATTCAAACCGGATGAACGCCATTATGATGACATTAACCATCGTCTCGACCATTTTTATCCCGCTGACGTTCATCGCAGGGGTTTACGGCATGAATTTCGATAACATGCCTGAGCTTCATTGGAAATACGGGTATTTTATCGTTTTGGGCGTAATGGCCGTTCTTGTGGCCGCCATGCTGTTTTGGTTCGCCCGCAAAGGCTGGTTTAATATTTTCAAGTAAGAACGGCTGCCGGCTGTTCTTTTTTTTGAGAAAACATGATAGTCTGGAAAAAAACGTAAAGAGGTGTGCGCCGTTACCATCCTTTCTCACAAAATCATTTCTTCTGTCCTCCTGGCTTTCAGTGTCATGTCCATTGCCCCGCTGTATAACGGCCGTACGGTGTCTGATTACATCTTTGAGTTACTCGGCTTTTCCTCTTGGCCGGAAGATGGAGCCCATATCTCCGTCATTCCCGGGGTCGTGCTTTACTTTGCGGCGTTAATCTGGTGTGCCGCCGCGTTCAGGCGGACGCTTCCCGCGGCGGGGCTGTTTCTGATCTTTCTCAGTATGGGGGCCGCTTCCGGTATCAGTCCTGCCACCGAATATGCCGTTTTTTCCTTAAAACAGTTCGCGCCCGAAAAAGAGGCTGTCGAGTATTTGAAGCACCGCAGCGAATGCAGTCATCTGGTTGAGCGAAAAAGAGCGGGCATGAGCTGCACGCTTTATATCAATCATTACGGAAAAGGGGAACAAACCATTTCTGTCACCCCGGATTTATCAGAAAACATAAAGGACGTCACATTCAAATCAAAAACGTTCACTGTAAAACCCCGTTCAAAAACAATCATCAAAACCCGATTTACCGGATTTTATAAGGGGAAAGCCGCCTCAGACTCCGGATGGTCTTCAGAACCTGAACTGAAAGTGGCAATCCTGTACACAGCAGATTAACCATTTTGCATGTATAATGGTGGAAAACTTTTCATTGGAGGGACTGTGAAATGAAGATCGCCATCGTCGGACTCGGCAATATGGGCCGCCCCATCGCCGAAAATATCATGAAAGCCGGATACAGCCTGACTGTATATAACCGGACGAAAGAAAAAGCGGCTGACCTGCTGGAAAAAGGGGCCGGATATGCCGAAACGCCCCGCCAGGCAGCTGAACATGCCGACATCGTGCTGTCCATGCTGTCAGACGATGACGCCGTAACAGACGTGACTTTCGGAGCTTGCGGCATTATTGCCGGGTTATCTGAAAACGGCATTCATATTTCAATGAGCACGATCAGTACGGCGCTGTCAGAACAGCTTTCCGCCGCACATTCGGGCAGAGGGCAGTCCTTTATTGCCGCTCCCGTCCTCGGCCGCCCCGATGCCGCCGAGAAGGCCGAGCTTCGCATCATCACAGCCGGACCGGCAGAAGCGAAGAAAAAGGCCGAACCGCTGCTTAACATCCTGAGTCAGCAAGTATTTGACACTGGTGAAGAAACAAAAACGGCCAATGCCGCGAAAATCAGCATCAATTTCTTGCTCGTTTCTATGCTGGAGGCGTTATCTGAATCATTCTTAATGATGGAGAAGTACGGGTTAGAGCAAAAACAATTTTTAGAAATCGCTGGCGCGCTCTTTGGCTCTCCCGTCTATCAAAATTACGGCACGATCATGGCTGAGCAGAAATTTGAGCCGGCCGGTTTCAAAATGTCTTTAGGGCTGAAGGATACCAATCTGGCGCTCGCCGCCGCAGAACAGGTTTCTGCAAAACTCCCTCTTGCCGAACTGGCCAAGAGCCATTTTGAAAGCGGGATCGCACAAGGCTTCGGGGATCTGGATTGGGCTGCACTGATTAAAAGCTTAAAATAACAAAATAACACCTCTCCATTACCAGGAGAGGTGTTTTCTACAGGCGCGGCAGCTTCATTTCTTTCTCAAACATCAGGTCATCAATGCTTTTAAACGTGTAGCCTTCTTTTTTCAAATCGGTAATGGCATCGTCCAGAGCTTCTGAATTGTCCTTTGAAACGGTGTGGAGAAGGTAGATCGCGCCGGGATGAGCCTGCTTTATCATGTGATCATAGGCGTATTGTTTCCCTTTTTGCTCGTTAACCTTCCAGTCGACAAATGCGACGGACCAGAAAACGGTTTGGTAGCCGAGGCGCTTCGTTTCTTTCAGGACATATTCGCTGAATACGCCGCGCGGCGGACGGAGATACAGGTTGTCCCGCTTTCCGGTAATGTTGTACACAGCTTCCGTGACGGAATCGAGTTCGTCTTGAATCTGATCGCCCGTTTTTGTCGTCAGATCAGGATGATGAAAAGAATGATTGCCAATGATATGGCCTTCCTTTGACATCCGTTTAATCAAATCAGGCTGCTCTTTCACAAAATGACCCGTGACAAAAAAAGTGCCCGTGACGTGATGTTTTTTTAACACATCAAGCACTTTCGGGGTGTACCCGTTTTCATATCCATTATCAAACGTTAAATAGATGGTCTTTTCTTTCGTATTGCCCAAATAAAAGGCATCATATTTTTTGACCAGATTGTCCAGCTGTCTGCCGGCATCCGGCGGCTGATGATTGACGCTGCGTTTAAATCCCCAGTTTATCCGTTCATTCGGCACGGCTTCTGCGCTGTTGATGCCCCCCGCAAGTAAAACGGCCATGCAGCAAATTGAACAAAACCATTTCATGACCAGCACTCCTTCTGCATTTTTCCTTATTTTGCAGTAGGCTCTGCCCTTTTATACAGCCGCATTATGGAAAAAGAAAAACCCCGGCATCCGCCGGGGTTTATTCCCAATCCTTTTTAAAGCGTTCGTATTTTGCTTCCAGATCATCAAGCATGCCGATGAGCCGGTCTATATCTTCAACGTCCGTTGATTCAGGGTCTAATGAATCAATGACATTCATAAACATATCGAGTCTGTTCTTCAGGTAATCGAGCTGCTGATCTTTGCTGTTTACTGCATTCCCCATACTTCCACTCCATTCATTTTTTATAATGGTAGCGTATTTTTTGCCGTTTTTCAATGGTTCCGCTACTTGCGATCTTGGCAGATCAGGTCTAAAATTAACAGTTGGCAGACGTTAGTATGCCCCATTTATAAAGGAGTTAGATAGTCATGACACAAAACACAACACTGCGTCCGATCACACCGGAGTACGATCCTTGGGAAGCGTACATGGATGTCGACCAGTATGGAGATATGAAACTGACGAACGTTGAATTCACAACGACGACTTTGTGCAATATGAGATGCGAGCACTGCGCCGTCGGGTACACGCTCCAGCCGAAAGACCCGAATGCGCTGCCGATCGACCTTTTATTAAAGCGGCTTGATGAAATTCCTCTGTTACGCTCTATCAGCATTACGGGCGGCGAACCGATGCTTTCGCTGAAATCGGTAAAGGAATACGTCGTCCCGCTTTTGAAATATGCCCATGAACGCGGCGTGCGCACACAGATCAATTCAAACCTGACGCTTGATATCGGGCGCTACGAACGGATTATTCCCTATCTGGACGTTCTTCACATTTCTCACAATTGGGGAACGGTCGAGGACTTTGCCGACATCGGATTTGCGATGATGGAGAAGAAACCGACATTTGAACAGCGGGCGCGCTATTTCGACAAAATGATTGAAAACAGCCGCACGCTGGTCGAAGCAGGCGTAATGGTTTCAGCGGAAACGATGCTGAACAAACGGACGCTGCCGCATATTGAACATATTCACCGGCAAATTACGGAAGAAATGAAATGCCAGCGGCACGAAGTCCATCCGATGTATCCGAGTGATTTCGCCAGCGCGCTTGAATCACTCAGCCTGACGGACATGAGACAGGCCATTCATCATCTGCTCGACATTCGCGATGAAGAGACATGGATGCTGTTCGGTACGCTCCCGTTTTACGCATGCAGCCCTGATGAAGAAGATCAGAAGCTCCTCCTCCGCCTGCGGGAAGCGAAAAACGTTACGGTGCGAAACGACCCTGACGGCCGCTCCCGCCTGAATGTCAACATTTTTGACGGAAATATCATTGTCACGGATTTCGGCGATACACCGCCGCTCGGCAATATTAAAACAGACAGCCTTCCTGAAGCATATGACAAGTGGAGACAGACGAAGCTGAGCAAAGAGCTGAACTGCCGCTGCACAAACGTCCGGTGCCTCGGCCCGAACGTCCTTGTCAAAAACAGTTATTATCAGGACACAGATTTTTCATTACGAAAAGCCAGAGGTTAACAAAAGATGGAAACGACAATTACGGACATTTTGAAAAGCAAAGTGGTTGAGATCATCATCGTCGCTCTCGTGCTTTACGTCGGTGTTTTTCTGATCAACCGCTTTGTCCAGGTGTTATTTAAACGCACGGATTTCTTGGAGGAACGGAAAGGGAAGACGATTGAAAGCCTCGTCCGATCCATCACCCAGTATACGGCGACGATCGGTTTTATCTTTTACGTCATTTCTTTATTCGTTCATGATTTCGGCCGAATTTTAGCCGGGGCGGGTGTTGCCGGTATCGTCATCGGTTTTGGCGCCCAGTCGTTAATCAAGGACATATTGGCCGGTGTCTTTTTAATATACGAACGCCAGCTTCATAAAGGTGATTATGTGACGATTAACAATCTGTTCAACGGCACAGTCGAAGAAATCGGACTCCGTTCCCTCCAGATCCGTGAGTGGACCGGCAAGCTGCTTACCATATCTAACGGTGAGGTCAGACAGCTTCAAAACTATAACATTGATTTTATGCGGATTACCGAGTCCGTCGTGATCAGTTACAAGGAAGATCCCGAGCGGGTATATGCCGTCTTAGAAAAAGCCTGCGATATGCTCAATGATGAGCTTCGCGATTCACTGAAGCGGGATGAATTTCTCAATGCGACGGAGCCGTTTCAAGTGCATGGAATTATGAGTCTGAACAAATTAACCAGAGGCATTGAATTTACAGTAAAAGGCATGGTTCAAGACACAGAATACTTCTCGGCGAGCCTTGCGGTGAGACGCGTTCTTGCCCGGGAGCTGTACAACAACAATGTGCAATTGCTCGAGGAAATGTATCACACACAAAAAAGCTGATTCCCGAACCGGAATCAGCTTTTTTTATTTATCTCGGCTGCGCTGTCATTTGAAAACCGAATGTGACGTGATCCTGCACCGGAATCCAAGCTCCGATTCCTTGCGAAGTCACATTTTTGACGACAAGTTTCCGCTTGCTGCCTTTCAGCACCAAATACACTTCACCGTATGTTACTTTTCCTTTTTCATTAACGGCCGGAGCGTAGGCGTGCAGGTAGCCGAGCCGCTGCGGAGAAATTTTGTAGGTTTGATCGCGTTTTGTGCCTGCGCCGATAACCGTTTCAAACGCGAGCGGCAGTTTTGTTTTCTTCATCGCTTTTTGCATCATCATGCTTTTTACGTCTTCTGTGTTCGGCACCTTCGCTGTGAGCCCGCCTTTGATTTTGTATTGCTGTTCTTGGGCGTATGAGATAACCGCGGTTTGCTGTCCGCCCCGGTTATCCGCTCTGTTTGTGTTGATTTTTTTATATTCCCAGTTGGCGACCGTTTCGTTCGACTGATAGCCGAGCGCCCATTTCCCGAGAAATATTGTCGCCCGGTATCCGATGGCAAGCGGTGAACCGGAAACCGAGGATTCATTCAGCATCTTTATCAGATGCGGATTTTCGATGTTGATCTCTGATGTATCTAACAATTCCTTCGCCAGTTTGCTCGGCTGAAGCATCGGCTGGTCCTGTGAAGCATTCGGATACGTATTTTCCTTTGAAATGCTTACGACAGAGTTGGGAACTTTAAACGGTTTTTTTGCAGCGGCAGACGGCGTTGCGAAAAAACTAAAGGATAACAGCAGAATCAGTGTGGCATGAAACAGCTTTCTCATCATATCACTCTTTCTATAGCATTTTCCTTTAGTCTTTTCCTCCGCAATCGTTGTTATCCGCATTTTTTACAGGTTAAAGCAGGAAAAAACCGATCGCCATAATGACATAAGCGGCAAGGAGCGTAGCCCCTTCAAACCAGTTCGAATCACCGTCATTTGAAATCATCGTCATCAAAAGGACGGATGAGATCATCGCGACAAGCTCGGGCAATGTGAATACAAGCGGCATATTGACCGGAAAAAAGATGGAACAGATCACAAGAACCGGAGCCACAAACATGGCGATCTGCAAAGTCGAGCCTACCGCGATTTCAACGGCGACATCCATCTTGTCTTTGTACGCCATAATAATCGCCGACGCATGCTCTGCGGCATTTCCGACGATTGCGACGATAATCACTCCGATAAACAGCTCGCTCCAGCCGAACTGTTCAGCCACCGCATGAAACGTATGGACAAGGTTTTCAGATATGTAGGCGACGATAATGGTTGAAATAAATAAGACGGCTGTCGCTCTTTTCCCCGACCACTCAGGCTGCTCCTCTTCTTCCTTTGCCTCCGGCTGATTCGGCTGATAAACACCGCGGTGGGTGACGAGCTTGAAATAAAGAGCTGCCACGTACAAAAGGATCATGATGATGCTGATGCCGACACTCAAATCAAGCTTGTTTTTTTCCCCCATATCCATGGAAAACACTTCGGGAATGACAAAAGCAACGATAATGGCAAAAATCAGCAGGCCAGAATTATGCCGGGCATCATGAATATTGAATTCCTGCCGCTTGTATTTCAAACCGCCGATAAAAAACGACAGTCCCGCGACGAGCAGAAGATTGCCGAGCACCGAACCGGTCAGTGAAGCAAGCACGATGCCCGTCAGCCCTTCTTTTAAGGCGAAAAGCGATATAATCAGCTCTACCGCATTGCCGAACGTGGCATTCAGCAGACCGCCGATCCGCGGTCCCGCGATAATGGCAAGAGATTCAGTCGCTCTCCCCATATAACTTGCAAGCGCAATAATCGTCAAGCAATAAATAATAAACAAAACCGCTGACGGCCAGTGCATCAGGCCGCCGATGACTGAAAGCGGCACTCCCGCCGCAGCCGTAAAGAAAAAAATCCGATTCATATCTGCCTGGCTCCTTTTTTCGAATGAGTCTTCTTATATCCTTCTCAAAAACTCCCTCAATTACACTTCCGCGGCAGCCCGAATTGGCATTTTCAGGTTGCCGGACGCAGCAAATCCGTGTACGATCAAGAAAGATACTGAAGAAGGAGAAATACGCGATGTCACGACTGTACTTCTTTATTTTGGTTCTGCTTGTTTCCATCTCCGGATTTTCCCAAGGCATGCTTCTGCCGGTGATCTCCGTCATTTTTGAAACGAACGGGGAATCAGCCGCTATAAACGGACTTCACGCAACCGGCCTTTATATCGGCGTGCTTCTGGCGTCGCCGTTTATGGAGGCCCCGTTGCGCAAGCTCGGATTCAAACCTCTGATGGTCATGGGCGGATTTCTTGTTATCATCAGCTTATTCAGTTTTATTTGGCTTCAATCCATATGGTTATGGTTTTTTCTTCGGCTGCTTATCGGAATCGGGGATCATATGCTGCATTTTTCAACCCAAACGTGGGTGACGTCAAAGTCAACGCCCCGAAACAGAGGAAGAAACATTTCGCTGTACGGACTGTCCTTCGGGCTTGGATTCGCTGTCGGCCCGTTCATGGTCCCTCTTGTGAAAACAAGTCCGTCCCTTCCGTTTATCGTATCCGGCTGTATCAGTCTTGCCGCCTGGCTGTTTGTATTTGTCTTACGTAACGAGTACCCGGCGCAAGGTCCGGATGAAACATCCGGGGACAACAGCGCAAAACGTTTTTACCGCGCCCTTCTTTTCGGCTGGGTCGCTTTTCTCCCGGCTTTCGGGTACGGTTTTTTAGAAACGGCGCTGAACGGAAGCTTTCCTGTGTACGCCCTGCGCTTAGGCATATCCGTCGATGCCGTCGCGCTGATATTGCCCGCTTTTGCCATCGGAAGTATTGTATTCCAGTTCCCTCTCGGTTTATTAAGCGATCGATTCGGGAGAAAACGTGTCCTGCTCGTCATCTTATTAACGGGTGCCCTTTGCTTTTTGACGGCCGGACTGTTTCCGTCGCCTTCTGTCATCGGCTGCTGCTTTTTCACGGCGGGAATGGCGGTCGGCAGTATGTTTTCCCTCGGCATCAGCTATATGAGCGACCTGCTGCCGTCCCATCTGCTGCCGGCGGGCAATCTGCTCTGCGGCATTTCCTTCAGCCTCGGCAGCATGATCGGCCCGGTGGCGGGCGGCTGGTATATGCAGCGGTTTGAAAGCGCCAATTTGTTTTACTTTATTACGGTGATTCTGGTCTGTATTTGGCTTGCGCTCGTCTTCGGGAAAACAAAGCACAGCCCCGCATCCGAATCCCATTCTTTTCCGGCCTCATAAAAAAGCCGCCTGATCTAAGTCAGGCGGCTTCTTTCTAATGGTATCCGTTCTGCCCGTTAGCGCTTCCGCTTGTTTTCTTCTTCGGGCCGTTTTTTGAGTTTTGTTTATTATGGCTTCCGCCTTTTTTCGTATGCTTGGTCATAGCCGATTCCCTCCGTTTTTCAGCTTGAACGTCATCCGTTCCTCTATAGCTTGCTCCCGCGGTACGGATTTTCATCAGGAAGCTTTTTACGTTTATGTAAAAGCGCGTTGATTTCTCCTCCTAAAATCAGCAGTGTTCCCGTAAGATAAAACCAGATCATAAGGACGATAATTCCCCCGATGCTCCCGTATGTGGCGCTGTAGTTGGCAAAGGTGCCAACGTAAAATGAGAACAGCATACTGACGATAATCCAGCCGGCTGCCGCAAATACGGCTCCCGGCAGCACAAAACGGAGGGAAAGCCTTTTATTCGGCGCGAAAATGTAAAGCGCGGTAAACACGATTAAAAGGATAAGCGGACTGATACCCCAGCGGACAACCGACCACACCTGCAAAAACAGGCCGGAGGCGCCGATGAAATCTGCGGCCAGCATTCCGATTTCTCTGCCGAACACCGGCAGAAGCAATGCGATTAAAATCGTAACCACCATCGCGATGGTTAAAAAAATTGAGGTCAGGCGAATGATGATAAATGAGCGGTTTTCCTCGACTTCGTAGGCATGGTTAAATGCTCTGACAATCGCGTTCATACCATTCGAAGCCGACCAGATGACGGCGATAATCCCGAATGACAAAAGCCCGCCGCTGCGCTTGTTCAGCGTTTGCTCCGTTATGGATTTCACCATAGACATGGCGCTGTCGGGCGCGTATTGATCGACCGCCCCGAGCACGTCTTCTGCCGATATGGGAAGATAGGCGGTGAGCGTCAGCATGAAAATCATTAACGGAAACAATGACAGCAGGAAAAAATACGCCAGCTCCGCCGATTTACTTTGTCCTTCATGGAGAGAAAACCTTGCAAACAGCTCCTTTATAAAACTCATGACATCCCACCTCAATGATCGTTTTTCGAAAAATGCTCCTTCGTTTCTTTTAACAGGTCAATGACCTGCGGTGTCGTCTGCTTCAGCTTAGTGATCTGGCCGTTTAAAAAACTCAGATCATCCGATACGGTATTGGCGATGGTCTTCACTTGATCAAGTTTTGCAGATGCCTGCTGTTTCAGCACTTCAGGATGTTTTCGGTAGAATGCCGCACGCTGCCTGCACGCGTCCATGTTCCGGAAACATGCCTCTCTTGTCGGCTTATGTAATAAGGACAGTGCTCCGCCGGCGGCAGCGCCGATCAGAATCGCTTTTGCCATGATGCGTGTCTGCTTCATCGGTCAATCCCCCTTATAAATGATGGTCTTTCTTTATTGTCTCCAGCAAATGACGGCACCCGGACTCGACCAAAGCGTACACCTCGCTGAAATTCCCGGTATAATACGGATCGGGCACGTCCGCAAGGTCCGACTCCGGTACATAATCAAGCAGCCTTGCAATACGCGGCGCCGCTTTTTTATAACCGGCCATGCTGCGCAGATGTCCGATATTTTCTGCATCCATCGCAATGACGTAATCAAAATCGGTCAGATCAGACTCACGCACCTGCCTCGCCGTGATGCCGCTTGCGCTGATCCCTTTCTTCTTTAGGATCTCCTTTGTCCCTTCATGCGGCGGATTTCCCGCATGCCAGGCGCCGATTCCCGCTGAATCAATGTTAATCTGCCCGTTCAGCCCGTTTTTCTTCACCATATCAGAAAATACCGCCTCTGCCATAGGCGACCGGCAAATATTTCCCAGACAGACAAACAGCACATGTATCATATCGATAACCTCCCTATTCTTTCCCCGCATTTTGAGGATCAAAAACCTTATCATCATCTTAGCAACTTTTCTGCTGCTGTGGAAATAAGCTTTTATTCTAAATGAATTCTGTTAGAATAAAGGGTACGAAAACGGTCATGAAAGGATGCATGAATTTGCCGAGCCAACAAACAGAAACGTTAAACAAAATGATTGAAGACATTTCGCAAAAGCTCAACATGCTCAATGTCGGCGTCATCAGAGCGGAAGATTTCAGTGATGAAAAAATAGAAGATCTTACATACCTTCATCAAATGGTCATGAAAAAAGCATCATTCAGCCCGAGTGAAATGCAGGCCATTGCCGAGGAGCTCGCCTCTCTCAGAAAATAAACCCATGTCAGACCTGCCGAAAAACGGCGGGTCTTTTTTTGATTTAAAAAAGTGAAAAATAAAAGTTCATCGGTTTGACACATATAAAAAGAAGGAGTATAGTAACTGTGAACTTGGTAGAACGATATACTAAATGAGCGGGCCGCTTATCTTTTTTTATTTAGTAGAACGATATACTCGTTGTGATATCAGCGTTATTCAAGTTTGTATCTGCAACCGTTTTATCAAACCAGTTTTCAAAGAAAGGCAGTGGTTCAATAAAGGGGAATGGTTCTGTGCTTTTGTTAATTTAAAAATTAATTTAATTCTTTATTAACCGCATTAGGGGATGTCACCATGAAAAACATATACACCAAAATGGCAGCGGGTCTTTATATTAATTATTTCCTGCTGGGCATGATCAATATTATTATCGCATCCAATATGGAGGCATTATCAAAACAGCTTCATACATCCGCAGCCGGGGTCAGCTATTTGGTCTCCGCCATCGGGATCGGGAAGCTGATTTCGCTTCTGTTTGCCGGGAAGCTTTCGGATACATTCGGGAGACGGCCGTTTATCGTGTCGGGCGCCTTTCTGTATCTGATTTTCCTAATCGGAATTCCGCTTTCGACAAACTATACGGCCGCGTTTATCTTCGCCATTTTCGCAGGGATCGCCAATTCCTTCTTGGATTCCGGGACATATCCGGCGCTTATTGAAGGATTTCCGAAAAACGCAAGCTCTGCAACCGTGTTAATCAAAGCGTTTGTATCCATCGGCGCGACGGTGCTTCCGTTTTTCATCGCGTTTATTGCGGACAGGCATTTGTTTTACGGCTGGACGTTTTTCGTACCGGGCATTATTTTCTTCCTGAACGGCTTTTTCCTGTTAAAAGTTCCGTTTCCGAATCATAAGCAAAAAGAAGACGGCGGCCGGACGGAAGCCTCTCCGTCTGATGACGCGTTCACATCACAGCCGTCGATATGGCGCGAAGGTCTTGCGATCATTCTGTTAGGCTTTTCATCTACGGCGCTGTTTATGCTCGTTCAAGTATGGCTTCCTAAGTTCGGGCAAACCGTTTTGGGCATGCCTGAGGTGCAGGCTGTCAAATTGCTGAGCTATTACAGCATCGGTGCGCTTGTGTCCGTATTATTGCTGGCTGTGCTGTTAAACAGAGTGATTCAGCCGATTACGGTAATGGTGCTGTACCCTGTGATCGCGGCAATCGCGCTGCTTGCTCTGATTTTCATTCATCAGCCGGCCGTATCAGTCATCAGCTCCTTTGTCATCGGACTTTCAACTGCGGGCATTCTGCAATTGGCGATGACGGTTATGGCTGTTTTATTCCCTAAAAATAAAGGTACAATCACATCTTTTGTTAATATAGCATCAAGCTTATCTTTTATTGTCATTCCGCTTGTAACGGGAGCGATATCCAAAGCGGCCGGCCTGACGCCTGTTTTTCTGCTTGATATCGGAATTGCGGCCGTCAGCGCCCTTCTCGCATTGTTTATCGGAATCCGCTTTAAGCAAGTGATGAAAGCCTGACTATTTTTTAAGGGAGAGGATTTATCATGCAATCTATCACGATCAGAAACACGGTCATCGGCGAAGGGCTTCCGAAGATCATTGTGCCGCTGATGGCGGCCGGAGAGAAAGAACTGCTCGAAGAAATTGAAGCCGTCAACAGGCTTCGCCCGGATATCATTGAGTGGCGGGCGGATGTGTACGAGCATGTTGACAGCCTGGACGCCGTAAAAGACATGCTTGAAATGCTGCGGAAAGCCGCAGGCGCAACACCGCTGCTTTTCACATTCAGAACTCATAAAGAAGGCGGAAATAAAGTTATTGATGACCGCTTTTACATTGAATTGCTTAAAACCGCCATCGAAACAAAACACACTGACCTTGCAGACGTTGAGTTGTTTACGGGAGAAGCGGAAGTCAAATCAATTGTGAAAACCGCTGAAGACAACGGCGTATATGTCGTCATGTCCAATCATGATTTTCATCAGACACCGAAAAAAGAAGAAATCATTTCCCGGCTGCGGAACATGCAGGCGTACGGCGCGCACATTCCGAAAATCGCGGTGATGCCGCAAAGCACTGAAGATGTTTTCGTCTTATTGGATGCCACTCATACGATGAAAACACAATACGCAGACCGGCCGATCATCACGATGTCAATGGCGGGAACAGGCCTGATCAGCCGCCTGGCCGGCGAAGTCTTCGGCTCAGCGTGCACGTTCGGCGCGGGGAAAGAAGCATCAGCGCCCGGACAGATTCCCGTTGAAGAATTGCGCAGCGTACTCAGCATTTTAAATAAACATATGTAATCAGCGTTTTTCTGCCCTCAAAGCGGGATGAAAAACAAATGAATGGACTAACGGAGGAATACATCATGAAGAAAGATTTAGGACGGATTAACGGAAAAACTCAGCTTATCGGATTATTCGCAACACCGATCGGACACTCTTTATCTCCAACGATGCACAACCTGGCGTTTAAAAAATTAGGATTGAACTACGCTTACCTCGCGTTTGAAGTCGGCAATGAACAGCTGGAAGATGTGGTAACGGGAATGCGCGCCTTAAACGTCAGAGGCTTCAATGTCTCGATGCCGAACAAGATGAACATTCTCCCTTACCTCGATGAACTCGCGGATTCAGCGAAATTCACCGGCGCGGTGAATACAGTCGTTAATGAAAACGGCAGACTGATCGGACACTCCACTGACGGTATGGGATACGTCCGCAACTTAAAAGAACACGGCATCGATATCACAGGCAAAAAAATGACGCTGGTCGGTTCCGGCGGGGCCGCCACTCCGATAGCGATTCAATCCGCATTGGAAGGTCTCGGAGAAATCTCTATTTTCGCCCGCAATGACGCGTTTTTCGAAAAAGCGGAAGAAAACGTCCGCATCATCAATGAAGAAATGAAGGGATCTTCTTGCAAAGCGAAAGTCTTCCCGCTCGAAGATCAAGATGCGCTGCGTGCTGAAATCGCTTCAAGCGATATTTTCACAAACGGAACAGGTGTCGGCATGAAACCGCTTGAAGGCTTGAGCGTCATTGAAGATACATCCATGCTCCGTCCTGATTTGATTGTGACAGACGTCGTTTACAACCCCGTTACGTCGAAATTGCTTGAACAAGCTCAAGCGGCCGGCTGCAACACGATTAACGGCCTCGGCATGATGCTTTGGCAGGGCGCCATGGCGTTTGAATATTGGACAGGCCGTGAAATGCCTGTTCAGTATATTAAAGAGCAAATGTTTGAATAACCTATTGTGACAGAAGCGCCGAAGGACAATCCGTCTTCCGGCGCTTTATCATTTTCTCCCCCTCTCTCTTTCTTCTCATGCGCCAAAACGCTTATAATGGATGTAACGAATAAAAACCAAGTGAGGAATACGACGTATGAAACAGCAAAAAAAACGCCGGGTGACATTGCAGCAGGTCGCTGAACATGCCGGCGTCTCAACATCCACCGCTTCATTAATCGTCCGCAATAATCCGCGAATTTCCGAAGCGACCCGTGAGAAAGTGCTGCAATCCATGCGGGAGCTGGGGTACGTATATGATCGGGTCGCCGCGAATTTACGATCACAGACGTCCACAACGGTAGGATTGATTATTACTGACATTTCCAATACGTTTTTCTCAGAGTTTCTGATCGGCGTTCAGAATACGCTTGAGGAAGTCGGATTAACAGTGCTGTTAGGCACGACATTTGATTCCGTCGCCAAGCAGGAGCAGCTGATCTCGACCATGCTGGAGCACAGGGTCGGCGGATTGATTTTGTGTCCGGTTTCAGGTACGGCTGAGGAAACCCTTTCCCGCCTTGAGCAGCTTGACATTCCGGTCGTGCTCGCCGTCAGGGAGATTGCCGATGCCGACTGTGATTTTGTCGGAGCCGATTATGAGGAAGGCACCTATAAGGCAGTGCGTCATTTCATTGAGAAAGGCCATCAGGAGATTGCGTTTCTGGGCGGCGTGAAGCACTCATCAACATGGACGAAGCGCATGAAAGGGTTTAAAAAAGCGCTCCGTGAAGCGGATCTGGAAGTGAAAAATGACTATGTCATTGACAGCGCGCCGACCCGCGAAGCAGGCTGTGAAGCCGTGACGGAGCTCCTCCGCCGGTCTGAGCGCCCGACCGCGATTTTCTGCTTCAGTGATTTGGTCGCGTTCGGCGTCATGCAAGGGATCAGAAAAGCCGGGCTCATTCCGGGCGAAGATATTGACATTGTCGGCTTTGATAACGTGCCGGAAGCTGAAATTTCTTATCCCCCGCTTACAACTGTTTCTTCCTTTCCGCGGCAGTCGGGAAAAGAAGCGGCTCAATTGCTGCATCATAAAATCACCAGTTCCCAGCACAAAAAACAACGCATTATTCTGGCGCCTGAGCTGGTTATCCGGGAATCTTCACAAAAAAAGCGGAACGCCTGATACGGCGCTCCGCTTTTATATTACGCAAGCAGTTTTAATGATTCGCGGTTGAATGCCGGTATGTCATCCGGTGTGCGGCTTGTGACCAGCTGGTTCTGGCAGACGACGACTTCTTCATCCACCACATTTGCGCCCGCGTTTTCCATGTCGATTCGGATTGATGTAAACCCTGTCGCTTTGCGCCCGTCCAATGCTTTCGCGTTGATGAGAAGCTGAGGTCCGTGGCAGATGGCGAACACCGGTTTTTTATCATCCATAAACGCTTTGGCAAATTGGACGAAACGGTCATCCGCACGCAGCATGTCAGGAGAGAATCCGCCCGGGATCAGCAATGCGTCAAAGTCTTTCGGATTTACATCATCGATGGACGCATCCACTTTCACTTCCGCTTCCCCTTGTTTGCCTTTGACTGTTTTTCCTTTTTCCTGTTCAATTACGGTTAATTCATGACCCGCATCTTTAAAAGCTTTCGCAGGTTCAGTATACTCGACATCCTCAAAATAATCGGTTAATACAACTGCAATTTTTTTACCCATAGTTACTACCTCCTGCTTGATGAAGTCTACATAAATCCATGTACCCCAGCCACACTAACATCAAACATAGGTAACGCGTTTGCCGCTCATCCGTTTCACATAGGTCATTATCCTCATTTTTCATCTTTTTACAAGAATCATCATGAAATCTATATGAACTTTCACAAAATATTCTTACAATGGTACTGCATGACAAAATTTGTTGAAAGGTGGAGAACAGGTGAGAATACAGAAAAGACGATGCAGCGTCAATATGACACTCCGTATTCTGCTGCCACTAGTTATGATACTTAGTCTAATCCTCCCAACATCACCCATTAAAGCAGAAGAAAACAAATCCTCCAGTGTGAATCTCAGCATTTTAGCCACAACTGACGTTCACGCTAACATGATGGACTACGATTACTACAGCGACAAACCGACAACGGAATTCGGGCTGGCCCGAACGGCTCAGCTTATTGAGAAGCACAGGCGCGAAAACCCGAATACGCTGCTTGTCGATAACGGAGACCTGATTCAGGGGAATCCCCTCGGAGAATACGCCGTAAAATATGAGAAAAATGATATTATTTCAGGCGCAAAGACCCATCCGATCATTGAAGTGATGAACAGTCTGCATTATGACGCAGGAACACTCGGCAATCATGAATTTAATTACGGGCTTGAATTTCTGGACGGGACAATCAAAGGCGCTGATTATCCGATCGTTAACGCCAATGTGAAAACATTAAGCGGCGAAAACCGTTATACGCCTTATGTCATAAAAGACATAACCGTCACGGATGAAAACGGCGGCAAGCATCAGATAAAAGTCGGCTACATCGGCTTTGTTCCTCCCCAGATCATGACGTGGGATAAGAAAAATCTCGAAGGCCGCGTTCAGGTCGAAGACATTGTGGAATCCGCAAAGAAAACCGTTCCGAAAATGAAAGCTGAAGGAGCCGATATCGTCATCGCCCTCGCCCACAGCGGCATCGAAAAAAAAGCGCAGTCTTCCGGAGCGGAAAACGCCGTTTTTGACCTGGCAACGAAAGTCAGCGGAATTGATGCGATCGTATCCGGCCATCAGCACGGGCTTTTCCCTGATGCCGAATACAAAGGCGCTGATCAATTTGACATCGATAAAGGCACGATTAACGGCATCCCCGTTGTCATGTCAAGCAGCTGGGGCAAATATGCGGGCGTCATCGACCTCCGGCTTGAAAAAACAGACAGCGCGTGGCATGTGGAAGATGCAAAAGGCAGCATCGAGCCGATTGCCGGCAATGTGACGTCGGAAAACGAAACCGTCGTCAATACCGTCAAAAAAGCGCACGAAGGCACATTGAAATACATCAGAGAACCCGTCGGCCAGACAAAAGCCGATATCAACAGTTTCTTCGCCCAAGTCAAAGATGATCCGTCCATTCAAATCGTAACGGATGCGCAAAAATGGTACGCCGAAAATAAGATGAAGGATACGGAATACAAAGATCTGCCTATCCTCTCGGCGGGCGCCCCGTTTAAAGCCGGCGGGCGGAACGGCTCAAACTACTATACAAACATTTCCGCTGGCGACCTCGCCATCAAAAACATCGGCGATTTGTACCTGTATGACAACACGGTTCAGATCGTCAAGCTGAACGGAAGCGAAGTGAAAGACTGGCTCGAAATGTCCGCGGGGCAATTTAATCAGATCGATCAGGCAAAAGGCGGCAGCCAAGCGCTTTTAAATGACGCCTACCGCTCATACAATTTTGATGTCATTGACGGTGTCACCTATCAGGTCGATGTCACAAAACCGGCGAAATACAACGAAAACGGAACAGTCATTCATCCCGATGCAAGCCGGATCGTCAACCTTTCTTATCAAGGAAAGCCCGTCAGCGCCAAGCAGGAATTTCTGATCGTCACAAATAATTACCGCGCTTCAGGCGGCGGAGGATTCCCTCACTTAAGCAATGATAAAATCGTATACTCTTCTGCCGATGAGAACAGGCAGGTCTTAATGGATTACATCATCCAGCAGAAAACGATTAATCCGCAGGCTGATCATAACTGGTCCATCCTTCCGGTCAAAGGGACAAACCTGACATTTGAATCTTCCTTGGCCGCAAAGCCGTTTGCCGACCGCGCAGATGACGTCGCCTATATCGGTGAATCACAAAACGCGGGCTACGGACAGTACAAGCTCCAATTCAAAGATGATGAACCGGGCACAGATCCGCCGAAAGATGATGCATGGAAACTCACCGTTATGCATACAAACGACACGCACGCCCACCTTGATAACGCGGCGAGGCGGATGACGAAAATCAAAGAAATCAGAAGCGAAACCGACCGCAGCATTTTGCTGGATGCGGGAGACGTTTTCTCAGGCGATCTCTATTTCACAAAGTGGCAGGGGCTGGCTGATTTAAAATTGATGAACCGCATGGGCTACGACGCAATGACCTTCGGAAATCATGAGTTTGATAAAGGTCCGGGTGCTCTCGCCAGCTTCCTGAGCGGTAACGGGAGCGCGGCTGACCCGTCCGGAAAATACAATTTTCAAGCGCCTGACTTTCCGCTCGTCAGCTCAAATGTCGATGTGTCCAAAGAGTCAAAACTCAGACCATTCATGAAAAAAGCAGACACATTTACGGCAGGGAAAAAGAAAAAAGCAGGCATCTATCCATACATTCTGCTTGATGTAAACGGAGAAAAAGTCGCCGTATTCGGCTTAACGACAGAAGATACGTCCGTCACATCAAGCCCGGGAAAAAGCATTGTCTTTCATGATGCCTTCCAATCCGCACAAGATACAGTAAAAGAAATACAGAATAAGGAACATGTCAATAAAATTATCGCCCTGACACATATCGGGCATCAGCGTGATCTCGATCTTGCCAAAAAGGTAAAAGGCATCGACTTGATCGTCGGCGGACATACGCATACGCTTGTAAATAAAATGGAAGTTGTCAAAAACGAAGAGCCGACCATCGTCGCCCAAGCAAAAGAATACGGCGAATATTTAGGCCGGGCAGATGTCGCATTTGACAAAAACGGCATCGTCCTGCCGGAACAATCCTCTCTTCAGGCGATTCCAGTGAACGAGCAGACGAAAGAAGACCCGGATCTGAAAAAAGAGCTTGATCCGTTTAAAAAAGAGCTCGTCTCAGTCAAAAATGAAAAAGTCGGCTCAACGAAGGTCGCACTTGACGGCCAGCGCGAGCATGTCCGCTCCAAAGAAACCAATCTCGGAAACTTCATCGCGGACGGCATGCTGCAAAAAGCGAAGGAAGCGGCCGGCGCCCAAATCGCGATCACAAACGGGGGCGGCATCCGCGCGGGCATTGATAAAGGAGACATCACACTCGGCGATGTGCTGAATGTGATGCCGTTCGGCAACACGCTTTACGTCGCGGATTTAACCGGAAAACAGATCAAACAAGCCTTGGAACAAGGGTTAAGCGGAATTGAGGCTCAAGGCGGCGCCTTCCCTCAAGTTGCCGGTTTAACATACACGTTTACACTGAATAAAAAGCCGGGACACCGCGTTCTTCAAGCTGCGGCCGTACAGGATGACGGCAGCGTAAAGCCGATTTCTGATAAGAAGACATACAGAGTCGCCACCAGTAACTTTGTCGGTGAAGGCGGAGACGGATATTCCGTCTTTAACGAAGCGTCCCATAAAGAAGACCTTGGCTTTGTCGACTATGAGGTCTTCACCGAGCAGCTTGAAAAAGCGGGAAAAGCGGTGGAACCGAAAGTTGACGGCCGCGCGCAGGAAGTGTACCTGCCGACGAAACAAAAAAACGGTTCGTGGACGCTTGAAGGTGACAGCGCATTTGCCGCCTATGCCAAAAACGCAAACACGCCGATCGTGTATTACGATAAGAATGACGGCGCCAAAAAGCCGATTGATCTCAGCGTGACCAAAAAACAAATCGGCCTGTTAAAGGACAGAACATCGGATTCTTCCCTTACGATCCTGCATGACAAGTTCAGCATGAAAATGCCGATGGCAAACGCTGCTTCAGCTGATACACGATTCGGCGTGACGCCGAAAGGAAAAGTAAGCGGGGCGCTTTCAAATGTATACGACTTTACAATGAAGCAGAAAAACAAAGACATCAAAACATTCAAAGCGCCGGTAAAGCTCACCCTGCGCATTGAGAATACGAAAAAGGCGAAACAGCCGGGCATTTACCATGTAGACCGGAAAAAGAACGTCTATACAAAAACAGACAACGGTTCGGTTTCACACGATCTCGTCACGGGCTATACAAATCATTTCAGTGAATACACCATATTAAACGCAAACACGAAGAGCGCGCCGCCGCCAAGCGGAGACCAAGGCTCCGGAAAGCAGCCAAGCGGACAAAAACCGTCATCCGGCCCTGCGCAGGACGGAGTATCGCCGGGCGGCCTGCTTCCTGATACGGCCACAACGATGTATTCCATCCTTCTTGCCGGGTTACTCATCAGCGCGCTCGGAACGGCACTGTATCTGCATCAAAGAAGAAAAGCAAAAAAAGTGAACGAAGCATAAAAAGACCGCTTTTATCGGGCGGTTCATCCAAAAGCTCTCCTGATCTGATTTCAGGGGAGCTTTTTCTCTCGGTCCCCCTCTTAGTCGACAGCCGTAAGGCCGAGTGATAAAATATGAACGTTATTCGCGAGAGACATACATCCGCATCGTTTAACACTTCACGGCAGGGCCTCTCTTTCATACGGCGCCGCCTGTTTGGAGGACTTTTTTTGAAGATAACAGGACACAAACGAAACCGCATGTCTTACAAGAAAAAGCTGTTTTACGTGATAACAGCGCTCTGTTTTATCAGCTCGCTCATTTTCGTCACTCACAACGCTTCTTTTTATGAGCGGCCGATTGCCAAAGTGACGAAAACAACATTGGAACATCAGTCTGACGTACAGGACATGCATAAAAACAAAGATAAGATTTTCAATCAGACGATCACTGCCAGACTTGAAAACGGCAGTCAGAAAGGACAGCTCATTCATTTGCCCAATCAGTATTCATCATCCGGAGCGAACGATCAGAAATATTCGATTGGCGATGAAGTATTCGTTTCTATTGATAAAGGGAAACCATCAAACAAGGATATATCGGGAAGCATTATAGATAAAAAACGGGATAAACAGCTTTTGCTGATCGCGTGGGTTTTCATTTTCACCTTGCTTATCGTCGGAAAAAAACAAGGCTTCTTTTCGATCGTCAGCCTGATGTTTAACGCCGTTTTACTGTCGTTTGCATTAGATTTGTACAGGAAGCATCCTAATATAGGGTTAATTTTCATCTGCGGTATCTGTATTCTCATCTTTACTGTCATCTCATTGCTGCTTGTCAGCGGTTTTCACGCGAAAACATACGCCGCCATTGCCGCGACGCTCGCAGGCACTTTCGTTTCCCTGCTGATTACGTATCTGGTGATGCTGGCAACCGGAGAGAAAGGTCTCAGATATGAGGAAATGCAGTATTTAACCCGCCCTTATCACACGGTGTTTATGGCCGGGGTATTTATCGGATCACTGGGAGCGGTCATGGATGTAGCCATTACCATGACATCATCTGTCTTCGGATTATATGAAGAAAACAAGGGTATCTCATTACAAGCTCTCAGACGTTCAGGGATGGAGATCGGAAAAGACATCATGGGGGCGATGACCAACATTCTGTTTTTTGCTTATATAAGCGGCTCTATTCCGATGATGCTGTTGTATTTGAAAAATGATTCCCCGATAGGATTCACTCTTTCTATGAACATTTCCTTGGAAATAGCCAGAGCATTGGCCGGAGGGATCGGAATTGTATTAGCCATACCCGCCAGTCTGTATGCTTCTATCTTTTTTATTAAACGAAAGAAGGCAAGCTCATGAATGTCATCGTAATTCTCGCGGCGATTTTATTTCTATTGATGGTCATCATCGGCGGAAAAAAAGGAGCGAGGTCTTTTATTGCGTTATTCTTAAATTTCGGTGTTCTCTTTCTCACCATCATTTTCATGACAGACCCGCATATCAATCCGATTGTTTTAACATTGCTCTCTTCCGCCGTGATTTGCAGCATTACTCTTTTTTATATTAATGGAGGAAACGTCAAAACCGTAACCGCCTTTATTTCTGCAATGCTGACGATTGTACTGCTGCTGTTTTTTATTATGTCTGTAACAAAACATACTTCGATTCAGGGATTCGGTGAAGAAGAATTGGGTGATATCGGCATATTCACACTGTTTGTCGGGGTGGATTTTGTGAAGGTTACCGCAGCCATGATCATCATGGGCACGATAGGGGCGATTACCGATGTCGCGATTTCCATTACTTCACCCATGCGGGAAATTTACAGTCATAATCCGTCCATGAGCAGAAAAGATCTGTACACATTCGGATTAAGCATCGGGAGAGATATTTTAGGAACGAATACGAATACGTTATTCTTTGCTTTTTTCGGCAGCTATTTGGCTTTAATTATCTGGTTTAAAGACTTATCATACTCAGCTGAAAAAATAGTGAACTCAAAAGTATTCAGTGCGGAAGCCGTTACCATTCTTTGTGCCGGAATCGGGATCGGCATCATCATTCCCGTTACGTCCTGGATCACCGCCTGTTTTTTAGCAAAACCAAATAAACGTTAAAAGCTGCCGGGACACGCCCGGCAGCCTTTTTTATCTTATACCCACTTTACAACGTCTTTTGAGGCAGATCTTGTTTTCGGGCGCGGTTCTCTGACACGGTAGCCGAATGCGGCCATAACAGAGATGTCGAAACTTCCGTTTTCCAGAAGCCCTTCTTCTTCAAGAATCCGGTGAATTTCTTTGTAGTTGAAGCCTTCTACAGGGCAGGAGTCGATTCCGATCTGCGCAGCGGCTGTCATCATATTGCCGAGGGCGATGTAAGTCTGTTTGGATGCCCAGTCAAACAGCGCGCGATCTGATTCTAGCAGATTGAAATCATTTTTCTGGAAGTCTTCCGTTTTGCTGATATAGCCTTCATACATATCTTCCGGCATTTTTTTGACTTCCCGCAAGTGGTTTTTGACATAGTCGGCGTCAAAACGGATATCCTTTGCCGTCCGGGCAAGCAGAAGTACGAAATGGCTTGCGGTCGGCAGCTGCTTTTGCGCGCCCCAGGTGAACTCGCGGAGTTTTTCACGAAGCTCCGGATTTTGAACGACGACAAATTTCCAAGGCTCCAAACCGAGTGAGCTTGGGGATAATCTTCCCGTTTCTAAAATGAATTCAAAATCGCTTTCTGAAATTTTTTTCTCAGGATCAAATTCCTTTGTGGCGTGTCTGAATTGATACGCTTCGATGATCTGCTGTTTTTTATCTGACATTCATGATCTCTCCTTTTCAATCGTTATGTACTATTGTAGCCATTATTTTTGAAAGTACCAGTACGCACATTTTTGTTGGATAGTATTCATTTTGATACTGACAAAAAAACGGGCTGCCGCGGCAGTCCGTTTTTATTTTTCTCTTCTCGCAAAGTCGACGAAACGGAATTTATCGAGCCTGTGCCGGCTTTCCGTGTACTGAAAGAGGCTGGTATCCTCCAAAAAGACGCGGTTTTTCACGACCGCCATATGGCTGAATCCGCCGAGATCCAAATACTTCCGGTCCTCTTCCCCCGCCGGCTCCACGACAATTTCCTTTTGCGCGTAGCTGATGGACAAGCCGAGCTCTCCTTCGAGATACTCATAGATCGAATCTTCACAAATCGCCTTCGTCAATAGAGGCACATGTTTTTTCACAAAGTAATCCTTGTCCAAAATAATATGTTCTCCGTCAATCCGTCTTGATCTGACGACTTCCCACACCTTTTCATCCGCTTCTGTACCAAGCTCTTTTGCGGCTTCTGAGGGAGGCAGGATCAGCCCGAGACGGTGAACCGTCGTTCTCGTCTCTTTTCCGAGCGTTTCCGAAAGCTCTTTGAAGCTGATCAGGCCTGAGACGGGAAAACGCATTTTTTCTCTGTCTAATATGACGGAGCCTTTGCCTTTGATTTTCTGGATGTAGCCGTTTTGCGCCAGCATATTGAGCGCTTTGCGGACGGTTTCTCGTGATGTGCCGTATTGATCGCACAAATCATTTTCAGACGGAAGAACGTCTTCAGCCTTCCGCTGGCCGCTTTCGATCTGCCGCACCATATCTTTATAGATTGTGATGTATTTATTCACTTTCATTTGACCACCCAGATTAGTGTATCACGCTTTTGTCAGATGATAAACGATCGATTCATACGGACGGAGCGTCAATCGTTCCGGCCGCCCATCCCTCGGTTCATCATTCGTCAGCAGCACCGTAAACCGCCAGCCGTCCGTGTCTTTAAGCGGAACCGTAAAGTCCGCTTCTTTCCCGTAGAAGTTGTTGATGCACAGCAGTTTTTCATCCTTGCCGTGTCTGACGTACGCCAGAACCGCCGGATCGTCTTCAGCAAGCAGCTCAAACGTTCCTTCCGTCACGATGTCATATTCTTTTCTGAGCTTGATGAGCTTCTGATAATGATAGAAAATTGAATCCGGGTCCCGCAAAGCCGCTTCCGCGTTAACGTCCCGATAATCATCCGCCGCCGGAATCCAAGGCGTTCCCGTCGTGAAACCGCCGTGCGGCCCGCTGTTCCACTGAATGGGGGTTCTTGCATTGTCTCTTGATTTCTCTTTTAAAATGGCGATAATGTCTTTTTCGGGCACGCCTTCTTCCTTCATCTTTTTGTAAATGTTCAATGATTCGACATCGCGGTATGAGCCGATGTCATCGAATTTCGAATTGCCCATGCCGATCTCTTCACCTTGATAAATGTAAGGCGTGCCCTGCATCATATGAATGGCCGCCGCCAGCATTTTGGCTGATTTCGTCCGGTATACGCCGTCGTCTCCGTATCTGGATACGGCCCGCGGCTGGTCATGGTTGCACCAGAATAATGCGTTCCAGCCTCCGCCTTTTTGCATCTCCGTCTGCCAAAACGCTAAAATCCGTTTCAGCTTCAGAAAATCAAACGGAGCGAGCGCCCATTTTTCACCATTCGGATAATCCACTTTTAAATGATGAAAGTTAAAAGTCATATCGAGTTCTTTATTCTCAGGGTTTGTGTACCGGATGCAGTGGTCAGCCGTTGTCGAGGACATTTCACCGACCGTCATACTGTCATATTTCGAAAACACTTCCCGGTTCATCTCATGGAGAAATTCGTGCACGCGCGGCCCGTCCGTATAATAAGGGCGCCCGTCACGCCCATCTTTGGCATCAGGAAACGATTGGTCTTTAGAAATGAGGTTGATCACATCCAGCCGGAAGCCGTCGATCCCTTTCCGGAACCAAAAATGCATCATGTCGTAAACCTGTTTTCTCATCTCTTCATTTTCCCAGTTCAAATCGGCCTGCGACACATCAAATAAATGCAGGTAGTGCTGGCCTGACGCCGGGTCGAGCTCCCAAGCGGAACCGCCGAATTTTGATTCCCAGTTGTTCGGCGCCCGGCCGTCTTCCTTTCCGTCTTTCCAAATGTAAAAATCCCGATACGGACTGTCGGGTGACGAGACCGCTTCTTTGAACCACCGATGCTCGACTGATGTATGGTTTACGACAAGATCCATGACGACCTTGATTCCTCTTTTGTGCGCTTCATCGATAAGGCGTTCAAAATCCTCCATCGTTCCGTATTCTTCATAAATGGTGCAATAATCGCGAATGTCATAACCGTTGTCATTCTGCGGCGAATCGTAAATCGGCGTAAGCCAAATGACATCAATTAAAAGCTTCTGCAAATAATCAAGCTTCTCGATAATACCGTTCAGATCACCGATCCCGTTTCCCGTCGTATCATTAAAGCTCTTCGGATAAATTTGATATACCGCTGCCTTTTTCCACCATGGTGTGCTGTCTGTTTTCATTTTTCTTCACCGCCTGTAATGTTTTGAATTGAAAGGGAAAAGGGACAGCCTGATAGAAGGCGCCCAGCAGGTTTTCTATTTTTGCCGTTTCAGCCTCGCATACCCGTATGTTCCCGCAAACGGGAGAATCAGTACGATCAGCATTCCGATCGCAAACGGACCCCAGTACTGACTCATAATGGAGAAGATCCCCGGCACGCCGCCGACTCCGACCGAGCTTGCGAGAACGCCTTTGACGGAGATGAACATCCCCGCGATTCCCGAGCTGATCATGGCGATCACAAACGGAAATTTGTAACGCAGATTCACGCCGAAAATCGCCGGTTCGGTAATGCCCAAATATGCGGAAATGCCGGCCGTCAGTGAAAGCCCCCGCTGTTTTTTATCTTTTGTAATCAACATCATGGCCAAAGCTGCCGACCCTTGAGCGATATTTGACAATGCGAGCATCGGCCATAAAAATGTGCCGCCGAGCTTTGATCCGATTAATTGAAGATCGACCGCGAGAAACGTATGGTGCATCCCCGTGATCACAAGCGCCGAATACAGCCCTCCGTACAGCAGGCCTCCGATGGCGGAGAATTGGCCGAAAACGGCAATCAATCCCGCCGTCAGCGCGTTACCGATCGCAAAGGTGATCGGACCGATGATGACAAAGGATAGAAAACCGATGACCAAAAGCGTCACCGGCGCGACGACTAACAGCTGAATGCCCTCCGGCGTCCGTTTCGTCAAAAAGAGCTCAAGCCTGGCAAGTAAATAAGACGCCAGCAGAATTGGGAGCACCTGACCTTGATACCCGACTTTCTGCACCTCAAGGCCGAACAGGTTCCACACCGGAATATCGCCGCTCTGCTCGGCAGCCCCGTAGCCCCATGCGTTTAACAGATCAGGATGCACCAGCATCAGCCCTAGCACGATACCCAAGAGCGGGCTTCCTCCGAACCGCTTCACTGCCGACCAGCCGATTAAAGCCGGCAGAAAAGCGAAGGCCGTCCCCGCGATCAGATTAATCATATTGGCGAGATCCGCCCATTGCGGATACACTTGGACAATCGATTTGGCGCTGTAGAAAATGCCTTCCGCCGTTAAGATGTTGTTCAGACCCATTAAAAGCCCGGCCGTGACGATCGCCGGCAAGATCGGAATAAAGATGTCCGCAAGCGTTTTCACAGCACGCTGTAAAGGATTCATTTTTTGCGCTGCCGCCTTCTTCACGTCATCCTTGGACGCTTCACCCATCCCCGTTTCCTTCACTAATTCCGCATATACTTTGTTGACCGTCCCCTGCCCGATCACGACTTGAAACTGCCCGTTTACCGCAAAAGATCCTTTGACAATGTCTATTGCATCAAGCATTTTTTGGTTTACTTTGGTTTCATCTATTAATGCAAACCGCAAACGCGTCACACAATGAGTCGCCGCCTCAATATTTTCGATTCCGCCGACAGCTTCAGCGATCTGCCGCGCAGCCCGGTTAAACTCACCCATGCCAACCCCTCCGTAACCGTTTTCATTTTGTCTTACAAACTTGTATATACATGTTTATGACTCTATTGTAATGATGTATATACATGTCGTCAATCTATTTTTATAGCGCTTTCATCACAAATATACTGCGAAAGACCCTGAAACAAAAAAAGCCCCGCCGGAACCGGGCCTTGACTTCTTGTTTTATCGGGAACATGTCCGGGCGGAATTCACAACAGGAGCACAAAAAGCATACAGTACTGTACAACTAAGTTAAAGAGGTGTGAAGAGATGCCATCCACTGTTATCAACCTGTACTATTTGAAGATTAACAGTATTTCTGGCAACGGATCTATTACGATTGGGGAAGCGGCATACAACAGTCCCACCACAAATAACAAATCACAAGGACTGAACTCTTCATTCGGCGATACGTCACCTATAGAATCGATGATGGAGAACTTGTTAAATGATCCTGATGTCAACGACCAGACAGCCATCGGAACCGCAGATACCGCAAATATTACGCCGGTGCCGCCCATTATAGATTAAAGGGGTTTTTATGAATGCCTTACCAAATTAACGTCGTCAATATAAAAGTAAACGGAGCAACGCAAAACGGAAACGTCGATATCGGTCAGACCGTACAAAACAGCCACACCGCCAACAGCAAATTTGTCGGCGCGAACTTTTCTTTAGGGGATTTTTCGCCGGCCGCCGGATGTTTGAATTCGGGCCATCTTGACCCTGACGTGAGCGATCAGGATCAGATCGCCAACCCGTCAATGCCGATCGCAAATCAAATATAGGGAGGTTCTGCCGAAGTGGATATCGAAAAAATGAGAAAGTGGCTTGAGATTACGAACGAGCACAAGCCCAGCGACTTTTGGACCAATGTCCTGAAACGGAAATCTCCCGAAGATTTTTTCTCCTTACAAAAAAACACCCTGACTTATGATATTTATCAGGATGAACAGCACACATTCGTCATTGTGGAAATGCCCGGCGTTTACGAAGAAGAATTGACATTGAGGCTGCTGTCAAGAACACGGCTGCATATCAGAGGAAACATCACACCCCTTTTTCCAAAGAACATGGGCGTCTGCCAAAACCGGTATTACGGGGAAATCGATGAGACGATTGAGCTTCCTGAACCGGCTGAGCCCCACCTGTTACAGGCGCAGTGCGTAAACGGCCTGCTCCACATTTCCTACCCGCGCCTTATGGAGCACATTCCTTTTCAGAAAAAAATCTAAAGAGCCGGCTTACGGGCGGCCCAGCCGTCTGTACACTTTCTCCTTATAATGAGAAGATGCGGGTTTTGAGAACATGGCTTTCTCCTCCGTCAGTTTGTCGAGTCTGACTTGTTTTTCCGTCCGTTTGTTCCGCAAGTGATCCCGCTCCTGTTCATTGCGGCACTTGGCGATCAAATAATCGAGCGTCATCAGCTCTTTCTTCAGCGCGCCCTCATCCTCGGCGATCCCGGCGTTTTTTAATATGCGGTAGCCCATTCTGAGCGACTCCGGAAGATGTGCGGCATCGTCTTTCGGCAGGGGCTTTCCCATTCCTTTGATGCCGGCGAACTCTCCGTCCTTAATGGCGCGCTTGATTTTATCTTCAGCCACGATATGGGCAATATCCATCACTGTTCACCTCTTTTTTCAATAGAACCGGGTATGATCATACGGAAACACAAATCCCAGTTTGTGCCATTTATATGTTTTAAAGCTGTCATTCAACAGATTAACCGCCGTTGCGACAGCGTTTTTCGCCCTTTTTCCGATGAGCCTTTTCCACCTTTTCTATTTGCTGGTTTCATGGTATATTGATTACGTTCGTTTTTTCTATCGTTCCGTTTAAACCGTGATCGGAAAAAAGGAGTGTAACAATGAAAACATTTATAAAAGAAAGAGGACTTGCCTTCTTCTTGATAGCGGTCGTGTTATTGTGGGTGAAAACATATGTCGCTTATATTTTAAACTTTAACCTCGGCATAGACAACACGATCCAGAAAATATTGCTTTTTGTGAATCCGCTGAGCTCCAGCTTGTTCTTTCTTGGATTTGGGCTTCTTTTCAAGAAAAAATTACAGCAGACAGCCATTATTGTGATTCATTTTTTATTGTCTTTTTTGCTTTTTGCAAACATCGTCTATTATAGATTCTTTAATGATTTCATTACCATCCCGGTCATGATGCAGGCAAAGACAAACGGCGGCCAGCTCGGAGACAGCGCGTTCTCGTTAATGAGATGGACAGACGCCTTCTACTTCCTGGATACCGTCATTTTGATTATTTTGGCCCTTAAGATGAGAAAACCGGCTGAAAAACCGGCGAAGAAATCATTCAGAATCGTTTTGGCTTCCGCCGTGCTTATGTTCCTGATCAACCTCGCCGTCGCGGAATCCGACCGTCCTGAGCTTTTGACACGCTCATTTGACCGAAACTATCTGGTGAAATACTTGGGCACGTACAACTTTACGATTTACGATGCCGTGCAGAATGTGAAATCAAACAGCCAGCGCGCGCTTGCCGATTCAAGCGATGTAACGGATGTGGAAAACTATATGAAGGCCAACTATGACGTGCCGAATAACGTCTACTTCGGAAAAGCCGAAGGAAAAAACGTCATCTACGTCTCATTAGAGTCTCTGCAATCCTTTATCATTGACTATAAAATTAACGGCAAGGAAGTGACGCCGTTTTTAAATAAGCTGGCGCACGATAATCAAACATTCTACTTTGATAACTTTTTCCACCAAACGGGACAAGGTAAAACATCTGATGCGGAATTTATGATGGAGAACTCTCTGTACCCGCTTTCGCAAGGTTCGGTTTTCGTCAATAAAGCGCAAAACACGCTGCAGTCCGTTCCTGCGATCTTAAAAGGCAAAAAGTACACGTCTGCCGCTTTCCACGGAAATACGCAGACTTTCTGGAACCGTAACGAAATGTACAAAGCGGAAGGCATCGATAAGTTTTTCGATTCCGCTTATTATGACATGAGCGAAGAAAACACGAAAAACTACGGCATGAAAGATAAACCGTATTTCAAAGAATCCATGCCGCTCTTAAAGAGCCTGCCGCAGCCGTTCTATACGAAGTTCATTACGCTGTCCAACCACTTCCCGTTCGGAATGGATAAAGAAGACACGGACTTCCCTGCGGGAGACTTTGGCGATTCAGTCGTTAATAATTACTTCCAGTCCGCGAACTATCTGGATGAATCAATTGAACAGTTCTTTCATGACCTGAAAAAAGACGGCCTGTACGATAAGTCGATTATCGTGATGTACGGAGACCACTACGGCATCTCCGAAAACCATAATAAAGCGATGGCGAAAGTGCTCGGCAAAGATGAGATCACTGAATACGACAATGCCCAGCTTCAGCGGGTGCCGCTCTTTATCCACGCTCCCGGCGTGAAAGGCGGCCGCAATCATAAATTTGCCGGTGAAGTCGATGTCGCGCCGACCGTTCTTCATCTGCTCGGCGTCGATACGAAAGATTATCTCATGTCAGGTTCAGATATCTTATCGAAAGAGCACAGAGAAGTCATTCCGTTCCGTAACGGAGACTTCATCTCGCCGAACTATACGAAAGTGTCCGGCAAGTATTACGATACGAAAACCGGAAGACTTTTAGATGATTCAGAAGTCGACAAAAAAGAAGACTCTCTCGTCAAGACTGAGCTTGAAATGTCTGATAAGATCATCAACGGCGATCTGCTTCGTTTCTATCAGCCGAAAGGCTTTAAGAAAGTGGATCCTTCACAATTCGATTATACGAAGCGTGAAGATTCCTCAGCAGATGATCAAAAAGAATAAACAAAAGCCAGATCATATCAATGATCTGGCTTTTTTATGTTCAGCTCCCGGCGGCGGCCATAGAGCGCTTTTGCAGGCTGTCGGAAAGAACTGAATAAGCGACGACTTTCTTTTTCTGCTGTTTGACGACATCTACATGATCTTCGTAGCTGTATACAAACACCGTCACATCTTTTTTCCCTTTTCTCGTCTTAATGACAAGCGGATCAGCTCCGTTTTGCGGATGAAGATAACGCTCTTCATCCCCTGGGTATATATAATGCCGTTCGATAAACACGGCTTCGTTAAAATCATCAATCACCCGGCGTTTGTCTTCGCCTTCCAGACGTTTTCCGCCGAGGGAAACGGCAGCGGACGCGTCACTGAGCTTTGAATGGGTTTCAAACTTGCGGAGGATCCATTCCACCGCTCCGGTAGGAAGGCATGTCAGCACAATCTTAATCAGGCTTATGACAACAATTGAAACAACTGCAATCCATGTCACCTTACATCATCTCCATACTTGTTCTACATGAATCTTAACATAGAAGAAAACGTTGTTTTTTGTACATTATGTGAAACTTGATATATGTTCAAAAAAAATCCGGATCACATAGGTGATCCGGATTTATCAAGTCTGCTTCTGATCGTCAAGGCGGACGGCTTCTCTCAGCTCTTCCGCGACAAATTCGACGTTCGGCCCGATAATGACCTGTGCCGTTTTATTCCCCGTTTTGATAACCCCTTTTGCTCCCGCTTTTTTAAGCGCCGCTTCATTAATGAGAGACGTATCCTGCACAGTCAGCCTGAGGCGGGTCGCACAGTGATCAATCGTTTCGAGGTTTTGCCTGCCGCCGAGCCCCTTGAGCATGGCATGTTCTTCGACGGAACCGGCCGTATCTTCACTAAGCACTTCTTCCTCTTCCTCATCATCTTCCCGTCCCGGCGTTTTCAAGTTTAACGTTTTGATGAGCATATAGAAGACGACAAAATAGATCACTGCATAACAAAGCCCGACAACGAGCAGCAAAAGCGGTTTTTCGGCAATGCCGTAGCTGAGGAGATAATCGATCGCCCCCGCCGAGAATGAAAAACCTGACCTGATTCCGAGAACATTCACGATAAATAAAGAGAACCCGGTTAATATAGCATGAACCCCGTATAAAAGCGGTGATAAAAACATAAATGCAAATTCAATCGGCTCTGTAATTCCGGTAATAAATGCCGTCAGCGCGAGACCGATCATCATTCCGGCCGTCGCTTTGCGCTTACTTGGCTTAGCCGCGGCAATCATTGCCAGACATGCGGCCGGAAGCCCGAACATCATAATCGGGAAGAATCCCGTCATATAAGTTCCCGCCGTCGGATCTTTCGCAAAGAAGCGGGCCAGATCTCCCGTTTTTCCGTGAAAATCGCCAAACTGGAACCAAAAAATATTATTCAGCACATGATGAAGACCGAATGGAATCAAAAGCCGGTTAAAAATCCCGTAAATCCCGGCGCCGATTCCGCCAAGCCCGATCATCCATTCCCCGAAAGACGTAATCACCGACTGAATCGGCGGCCACACAAATCCGAAGATCCCCGCCAAAATAATGGTAATCAGCGCCGTTACAATCGGAACGAGCCTGCGCCCGCTGAAAAACCCGAGATATTCGGGCAGCTTCGTATCCTTAAAGCGATTATACGTGTATCCCGCAATTAACCCCGCGATTATCCCTCCGAAAACGGCCATATTATTTGTCGAATTGATTGATTTTACAGCCGCGTCCAGCATGATATAAGAAATTGCTCCCGACAGAGCGGCGGCCCCGTTGCTGTCTTTCGAAATCCCGATCGCGATTCCGATCGCGAAAATCAGCGGCAGATGATCAAATACCGCGGTCCCCGCCGCGTAAATGAACGGAATATTTAATAAGTCCTCTCTGCCAATGGCCAAAATAATACCAACGGCGGGCAGAACGGCAATCGGAAGCATAAATGATTTTCCGAGTTTTTGCAAAAATTGAAGCATTTTACCCATCCCCCTTCTTTTTTCTTAAATATACCACATAAGTTATCTAGTGATCTATACCAATTTTCCTTCATTTATTCACATAAGGCTTGTTGGTTTTCTATTTATAAACCAGTTGTGGTAAGCTTGAATCAGATGATTAAAAATAGAAAGCGGGAATGACAATGATTGTAACGAACGATCAAGAATTAGAAGGCCTTAAAAAAATCGGCAGAATCGTCGCGCTGGCGCGTGAAGAAATGAAGAAAAAAGCCGAGCCCGGCATGAGCACGAAAGATCTTGACCTGATCGGAAAGGCGGTGCTTGACGAGCACGGAGCCGCTTCCGCTCCGGAGAAGGAATACGATTTCCCGGGCGTGACATGCATCAGCGTAAATGACGAAGTCGCTCACGGCATCCCGAGCGCCTCTAAAATCTTAAAAGCCGGAGATCTTGTAAATATCGATATTTCGGCGGAGTTCGGCGGTTTTTATTCCGATACGGGAATTTCATTTGTGCTCGGAGAAGGCGATGAACGTCTGCAAAAGCTTTGTAATTGCGCAGCATCCGCATTTCAGAAAGGATTGGATCAGGCAAAAGCCGGCAAACGCCAAAACCAGATCGGCAGAGCCGTCTATCATGAAGCCCGCTCCAATGGATTTACCGTTATTAAAACGCTGACGGGCCACGGAATCGGCAGAAACCTCCATGAAGCGCCGAACCACATCATGAATTACTATGATCCGTTTGATAACGCGCTGTTTAAAAACGGAACCGTGATCGCGCTTGAGCCGTTTATTTCCACGAAAGCGGAAACGATTGTTGAAGCGGGAGACGGCTGGACGTTTAAAACGCCGGATAAAAGCCTTGTCGCCCAAGTGGAACACACCATCGTGATCACAAAAGACAAACCGATTATTTTAACTGCATTGTAATGTTTCATCTCCCTTCCAAACAGGTATACAACAACTAACCCGAAGGAGGGAGACGCATGAAAAAAGATAAAGAAAAAATCAAAATCGAAAACGAAATACACGCCATGCACGGCGTAACGAAACAGCAGATTTTAGAGGATTTCGAGGAATTTAAGGCGTACCTTCATCAGAAAATTTCCGCCGGAAAAAAACTGGGTCTGGATGACAGCAAAATCATCAAAAGCGCCGCCATCCTCGGGGACTATCTCGCCAAACACGAGGAGCCCCGCAATGCGGAAGAAAAACTCTTACAAGAACTGTGGGACATTGCGGATGACAATGAAAAACAGCATTTGGCCCAGCTTCTCGTCAAACTTGCCGGACACTGATACAGTGCCCGGCTTTTTTATGCTCCGTTATAAGAGTTGTGCTACACTGGACATATGTCTGTGAAAGGAGCCATTTTTCAACATGTGGTTTATTATCTTCGGGTTTATTTTCTTTATTGAAAGCATCATTCTTACCGTTTACGGAGTGAAGAAAAAGAAGGGGATGCTGGTTTATTTCGGCGTCGTTTTCGGAATCATGACACTCGGAACGGTGCTGTTAAAATTAACCGGCCATTAAGCATGAAAAGACCGCCCTTTACATATATATGTAAGAAAGCTTTACATCTCTGAATCTGAAGTCTCAGTTTTTGCGTTATCCCTTTTCAGCGTCTTTTTATAGATGTTACAATGCCAAAAGTTTGGCAAAAACTGAAGAAACTCTCCTCAACGGGAGAACGGAGAAAGGAGTTTTCTGACATGCATTATGGCAGTAAAGGCTGGTATGTAGAAGAGTTAAAGAAAAAAGGAATTACCCACTATGAAGGAAGAAAGCTTCAAAGCTTCAAAAAGTACTTCCTTGCCAATCTGCTGGAAACAAAAAAACAAGCATAACGTAAATCAGCCGTGCTGTCAGTGCAGCACGGCTTTTTTCTATACATTAGTGAGCCTGTCTCTTTTTTTAAGGAAGGACTCCCTCCAGCTTTCTGACAGCGCTTCTTCCCGCAGTATTTCTTCAATCGCTGACAGATTGCCGGAATCACGATATTTCACTTCATTCGCATACCAGACGGAAATGCTTTCTTTTCCTCTCGACAGACGCTTGAGGACGGGACGCGGATCGACATATCCTTCTTCAAGCACCCTGAAATAAAAGCCGGTAAATCCCGTCTGCTGTACACGGAGCACCATATCTTTGATGCCATATTTGAGCGCGAGTTTGACGCAGGGCTGGCGCGGCTGGCTTACTTGAACGACGGCTTCCCCCAGCTGAAAGACGTCTCCGATCCACACGTCTTGTTCGGCCAGTCCTTTGACCGTTACATTCTCCCCGAACGCGGCGGCGGGAAGTTTTCTCGCGAGCGTTGTTTCCCAATATGAATAATGCTCGGCGGGATACACGCACACCGCTTTATCGGGGCCTCCGTGATGCTTCAAGTCGGCTTGCCCGTCCCCGTCAAAATGGGTTTTATACAGCATGACGGGAGAATCTGCGGGCCGCTTTATGATGCCGGAATTGATTTGTCTGCCGGCAAATTCATGAATTGCGGGCTTTCCGAGATTGATAGATAAGACAGAATAGTCTTGCGTCACCTCGTTCACATCCTTTGCGAAATCTCATATCTTTCCTTTATCATAGTAAGAAAAAGGTGGTTTTTCCATGCTTCAATATCATATGATTGCAGACGGCCGGGTTCAGGGCGTAGGTTTTCGCTACTTCGTCCAGATGGAAGCCGACAGACATAAGGTAGCCGGCTGGGTAAAAAACCGTGATGACGGCCGGGTGGAAATCCTTGCCGAAGGTCCTGAAGAGTCGTTAAAACAATTTGCCGAAGCAGTCAGAAAAGGCAGCCCCTTCTCAAATGTCACCGGCATAACCATCGAAGAATCACACCGTCTGAAAGGGTACCGCACTTTTACCATCAGTTACTGATAAGGCTTGTCCTGATAATAATAATTCGGCTTCACAATCGTATTGTCATATGATTTATGGAAAATGTGGGTGGAAGCCGGCGAGATCGGCGGAATCAGCCAGGTCCAGTCGCCCGTCAGCTTTCTTCCCGCGTCTTGTTCCTGTTCTTCAAAGCGTTTAAATTGATTCGCCGCCGTATGGTGATCGACAATGCTGACACCGTGTTTTTTGTATGAATAGAGCACTGCCTTATTCAGTTCCACCAGCACCTGATCCTTCCACAGGTCGGTATTCAGGCTGGCGGAAATCCCCATGACCGCAGCGGCTTTTTTGAGCATATCATACCGTTTTTCGTCAGCAAGGTTCCTTGCGCCGATTTCGGTTCCCATATACCATCCGTTAAAAGGCGCCGCGTTGTACGACAGCCCGCCGATTTCAAGCCTCATATCGGCGATAATCGGAACCCCGTACCATCTGAGATTTAAATCGGCAAACTCTTCAATATCCGGATGGGTGATCGGCACTTCTTTCACGAGCGTCTGAGGCAGGTCATACCAGACCGGCTGCCCGTCCCCTTTCATCCGGAAAAGCAGCGGCAGAATATCAAAATCGGTCCGCTTCCCGCGCCAGCCGAGTTTTTCGCAGACAGCCGTCAGCTCATATGATGCCGGATCACCGACTCTTCCTTTTTCAGTCTCATATCCCGCATAGCGGATGAGCTGGTGATTCCAGATCTCCACTTGTTTTTCCCCATTCTTCTCAGGAGGGAAAATCGTAATCGTCGGTTTAATTTTTCCGCCGTTCGTGGCGATTTTGATATGTTCAAATAATGCGTCGCGAACCTCTTCTTTCGTGTTCACACCGCGCCGGTCAATGACGTTCAGCGATTGCCAGAACAGACGCCCGATACAGCGGTTGCTGTTGCGCCACGCCATTTTCGCCCCGTGTTCAAGCTCTTCCGCCGTATGGACGTAACTTCCCGTCCGATCTATCTCATCTTTTATCGCGTGCAGACGCGCGTTGATTTGCGATTCCATTCCGAGTTCCTGATAGCAGACATCAATAAAATCCTTCGCCTCATCCCAAAGTATTTCCGTATGTTTCAAAAAACTCTCTCCTTCAATTTACATCTGTTTCCCATTGTATCGTTTTTAGGAGTGAACACAATGGTTTTTTTGTATCATACTGGAAACTGCAAAGAAAAAACACCTGTGATGTTCGCAGGTGTTTTACAAAACGGAATGCAGTTTTTCAGCCAGTGTAAGCAAATCCTCACGGTAGTTTTTTCCCGTCATCGGAATTCCGTGACCCGTCAAAAGCGCTTCCGGCTCCAGTTCGGCCAGTTTCTGAACGGATGCGGCCGCCGTCTGCGTATCCGCTGTAAAATAAGCGGGCGGCCCGTGAAGCTCTTGCTTTTGAATGACAACGTCCGCAAGCGATTCCTGTTCAACAGTGATCACGGCATCACCGGCAAGCAGAACGCGGTCTTTATCCCGGAATAATGAAATATGGCCGGGTGTGTGGCCGGGCGTATGCACCCATTTCCATTCTTCAAGAAACGGAACGGTACCGTCTGAAGGCAGTGCCTGAACGGACGGAATGCGGATCGTATGGCGCGGAAACAGCGGTGACAGCTTTGCGACAAGCCCCTTTTTCACATCGGGCCTGGCAGGCGGATAATCCGCTTTCCCCGTGACGTACGGGAGCTCCTTTTCATGAATGTAAACCGGCACATCCCAAAGCTCAAGCAGCTCTTCAATCGCACCGACATGATCAAAATGACCGTGTGTCAAAATGACCGCCTTCAGCTGATACCCCTCTTTGAACCGGCGTTTCATTTCTTCTGTTATCATCTCCGCCGATTGAGGCATTCCAGCGTCAACCAGAATGATTTCCCGCGGAGCTGAGGGATTTTCGATAAAGTAAACATTCGCAATCTGCACGGTCAGTCCGTAAACGCCGTCCGCCGCTTTAAAACCGGCCCCGCTTCTCACTGAAAAAAGCGGCATAAACGGATCACTCATCATGGCACCTCCTCTGATGCCTTTAGTGTGCGACGAACCGGGTGTTTTATGTTAAAAAATCGTGATTGCGCCGATGATGAGCGCAAAGGCCGTCATGACGATAACGGCAAGAACCGCCCATTTCATGGCAAATTTCTGGTGTTCATCAATGGTGACCCCGGCAAGCCCGACTAATAAATGCGTCGACGGCACGAGCGGGCTTAACATATGAATCGGCTGGCCGATGATCGAAGCGCGGGCGATTTCCACCTTATCTACACCGTACGCCACGGCGGTCTCGGATAAAATGGGCAGCACGCCGTAAAAATAGGCGTCATTAGGCATCAGAAATGTAAAAATACCGCTCGTTAAGGCAACAATTGCCGGAATAAATCCCCCCATCTGTTCCGGAATAAGCGATACGAGGGAAATGGCCATCTCATCAACCATCTTCGTCCCCGTTAAAATTCCGGTAAACACGCCTGCGGCAAAAATCATCGAACCGATCGCAAGCACATTGCTCGAATGGGCTGAAATACGCTCCCTTTGATCGTTAAGCTTCGGATAGTTGACAATCAGCGCGATACAAAACGCAATGATGAACAGCACGGTTAAATTCACTTTTCCTGACACTAAAAATCCCACTAAAGAAAGCGTTAACAGTAAATTGAACCACCACAGTTTCGGCCGCCTCCATTCATCTTCCTCAGCCGCAGCCGTTTCATTTGTATGGGACGGCTGCTTTAATTCGATCACCCCGAGCCGTTTCCTTTCCATCCTTCCGAGTACATAAGCGACCACAATCATACACACCATTCCGCTGGCAATGACAGGCAGCATCGGCCCCGTCAGCTCTGCCGGGTCAACGCCGAGCGCACTCGCCGCACGCGGCGTCGCGCCGCCCCATGGTATCGTGTTCATGATACCCATGCCGACACCGGCGATTCCCGCTAAAATAATCGGACGGATTCCGAGCATGATATACAAAGGCAGCATTGCGCTTGTCGTAATCATATACGTCGTCGAGCCGTCTCCGTCCAGTGCGACAAGCATGGTTAAAACGGCTGTTCCGACTACAATTTTGAGCGGGTCGCCTTTAACCAGCTTTAAAATACGCGACACCATCGGATCAAATAAACCGGTATCAATCATAATGCCGAAATAAAGAATCGCAAACATAATCATGACTGCAATCGGCGCCACCTGTTCAATCCCGGAAATCATCATCTCGCCGACCCGGTTAAAAGAAAACCCGGCAAACAGCGCAAACACGATCGGCGTTAATACGAGCGCCGTTAACACTGAAAGCCGTTTTGTCATAATCAGCACCATAAAAACAAGCATCATAAGAAAGCCTAAGATTGCTAACACAGTATGTCCCCCTTATCATGAATACGCTTACATTTTAAAGGCCCGATCCCCTTTATCCGCCTTTTTGCTATCTTATGAGAATTGGATATTGAAGTAAATATTTTGGATTTTAAAGATTTTTAATTTTTTATAACCTTTTCGTTCATTTTGTTCATTTATAAATAAAAAGCCTCCCGCAAATATGCGGAAGGCTTATTTTTCGCTGCTCATCATCTCTTTATAAAACTCGGTCTGCTCTTCTAAAAAGCGTTTTGCGCCGCTGCTGTTTTTATAAAAGCTCTCCCAATCCCGTTTTTTCAACATTTGCTTCCACTCCGCGGATGAGGTAATCTGTTTCAAAGCCTGATCCCAATAGGCGATCTCGCCTTCGGTCATGTCTTTCGGCCCCATGATGCCTCTCCAGTGCGCAAAGACAAACGGCACCCCCTGCTCTTTCCATGTCGGCACATCGCTGAAGCCGGAGAGCCTTTTGTCCGACGTAACGGCCGCCAATGTGATTTTCCCTTTCCGATAGGCGTCTCTCGCTTCTGAAATGGTCATTGAGGCGGCGTCTATCTCGTGGCTGATAAGAGCTTCAATGACTTCATTGCTGCTCCCGTATTGAAAAAAGCGGATATCAAACGGAGAAATTCCGGCCATTTCCGCCGCTCTCGCAAAGGAGAGCTGGTCATCATTTCCGAGGCCGGGCGCAAATCCGATTTTTATGCCGCCCGGATGTGCTTTAATATCGCCGAGCAGCCGCTTTCCGCTTTTTATCTTTGAATCCTTCGGAAGAGCGACGGTCTGCCACTCTTTTGCGATAATGGCCAAAGGCGTAAAATCAGCTGCCTTCAGCCGGCTTTGTCCCAAAATTTCATTGCTTAACAGCAGGCTTGAATTCATACTGATGACATCCGTTTTTCGTTCGTTTACATATTTCCAGCCGCTGTCTCCGCCTCCGCCGGGTTTATAGACGATCTTTACGGGACGGCCTAATATTTGCTTCCGCTCTATAACCGATTGCAAAGCTTTTGCCGTTACGTCCCAGCCCCCTTGAGGCGCCGCCGGGACGACAATTTCAACCGGCCCTTCGGCTGAACGGATGCCCGCCATCTGCCGTCCGTCAAAAGAAACCAGCGCCGCCAGCATGACAAGAAGCACTCCCAACCGCTTCATTTCTCCCATCCCTTATTCATGTGCTAAATAATATTTCCGTTCCGGCCTGCCGATAATGCCGTACTCTAATTCAGCGAGCGCTTCTTCCTGAGAAACGAGAAACTCGGCGTAGCGCCGCGCCGTTGTTCTGGAGGCGCCCATTTTTTCGCCCAGTTCTTCGGCCGTCATCCCTTTTTGGGCTTCCCTGAGCGCGTTTTTGATTTTTTGAAGTGTAATCGAATTAATCCCGGTCGGCAGATCATTGAGCTGTTTTTGTTCTTTCTGACCGCTTCCGAAAAACATGTCGATAACGGACTGGCTCAGCTCCGGCTGTGAGTGCAGCCATTCTCTTTTTTCCCGGTACTGCAAAAGCACTTCTGTAAATTTATGTGCCGACACCGGCTTTATGACATAGTGGGAAACGCCTGACCTGAGCGCTTCCTGCAGCAGTCTTGTTTCGGCAGAAGCCGTAATAATGATGATATCAACGGAAGGAAAACGGCCGCGGATAAGGGGAAGCAGATCTGTCCCCAGCTCATCAGGCATATAAATATCCAAAAGCAGCAGATCAGGCTGCCGTTTCTCAAGCAGCGATATGGTGTCTTTGGCATTGATTGCTTTACCGATGACATTGAATCCATCAAGATGTTCGATAAATTTTTCGTGAATTTGCGCTATTCGAAAGTCGTCCTCTGCAATCGCGATGTTAATCACAAAGATTCCCCCTTTGGCGTTTCTTTCGGTATAAACACCGTAAATACGGCACCGCCGCTCTTTTGCTGCGAAATCTCTATCGATCCCTGCAATTCACTGACGGCTTCTTTCAGATTGGCTAAGCCGTATCCTCTCCTCGTCCCCTTTGAAGAGTAGCCCTTTTCAAATATCGTTTCTGTTTTTTCCTGAGGCACGCCGTCTCCTGAGTCCGCCACTTCGATGACGATATCCCTGCCGATATCGGTCATAAAAAAGGCGACCTCTTTTTTCTCTTTTTCGGCGACGGCTTCGAAAGCGTTATCAATAAGATTTCCGATGATCGTAATGAGCTGAGATGAACCCACATGCTCCGGCAGCGATTCTAAAAAGCTGTTTTCATCTATTGAAAGCTTCACTTTCTTCTCAGACGCCTTTCCCATTTTTCCTAATAGTATGGCCTGAACCCGCTGTGAATGAATGTTTTGAAAGAGGATTTCGTGCTGTTCATTCTGGATGGCGTACTCTTCTTTTATCAGTTCAATGGCTTCATTATATTCTCCCAGCTCTAACAGACCGAGGATCGCGTAAAGCTTATTCGAGAATTCATGCGTTTGCGCCCGAAGATCCTCTGAGTATTTTTTCATTTCAGTCAGCTTGTTAATGAGTTTCTTGAGCTCCGTTTTTTCGCGGAAGCTGATCACCGCTCCGTATACTTGTCCGGTCTGCTTCATTTCTTTCACGTTTAAGATAAATACTTTATCTCCGGCACGCACCTCCACGTTCGGCGGTAATTCTCCCCCTGCCAACACCGGCATGAGATTTGCGCCCGGCATGATTTCTTTTATATGCCTTCCGATCATCGGTTCCGGAAGATTCAGCATATCAGCCGCAGATAAATTCATCATGGTTACCGCGCCTTCTTTGTTTACGGCGATAATCCCTTCTTTAATCGCAAGGAGCATCGCATTGCGCTCCCTGTACAGCGCTGCAATTTCATGCGGTTCAAGGCCGAGTGTATCTTTACGGATGCTTTTTGCGAGCGCCGCCGCTCCCCCGATGCCGATAAGAAACACCAAACATGCAAAATAGCCTAAATGCCGCAGATGCGCTTTCATATCTTTTTCTATCTCATCTTGTAAAAACTCGACTGTCACCGTTCCGACGACTTCGTTATGATTTTTTTCCTCCAAAATAACCGGGGCGCTCCCCCGGACAGCCTTCATTCCGTCGGAAACCGGTGACCCGCCGAACATGACGGTTTTATTTTGCAGATTTTGATTTTCTTTCGGAATACTGCTTCGGGCCGAATGAAATGCAACATGCCCTTTTTGATCAGTGATGTAGACGGCGTGCGCGCCTGCCTGTTCTTTCATTTGTTCAATGACATCTAACTTTGTAAAAGCCTCTTGATCCGCAAGCCGGAACGCCTCTTTTACAGGAGGCATGTATGAAATGGTTTTTGCCGTTTGCACCGCCAGCTGTTCAGCCTGCTTCTGGCCTTCCTTTAATTGCTGAAAGGCAAATATAACTGTGAGCGTTCCGATGACAAGTATTAATAAAGCCGCAATTAATCCGGCGATTTTCATTTGCAGAGAGACATAAAACCGCTTCGCTTCCAACACAGCACCAGCCGTCCTTTCCTCCTAAAATCATACCACTTTTTAAATCTTTGTTTCTCACTTTTTAGAATTTTCGTGATCTTTTTCTCTTGTCATTTCTTTCAAAAAGTGCAGTCTGGTATAATTTCCCTCAAGAGAGATAAGAAGGATGAACTTTTTATAATCGCTGCGCAAAAAAAGACTGACAGAAGCCAGTCTCGGGATGTTTAACAGCGGACGTATATTCAGTTGAAAAAGTGTTTCTCTATGATGGCCGAGATACATTTGAATGACCGGAAATATCAATCAATTTCCCTTTGACGGCCAGGCGTCCTTCGGTTCTTACCGCTTTGTCGCATGTGATTAATGTAATCTCTTTATCTTTTGTCTCCTGAATTGCGTTTGCTTCTATTTCTGAAATCATGGTTTTTGATGTTACAGAATAAATATAGTCTTTTCTAAAGTCGGTCATCACGATTTGCGCGCCTTTTTTTATGTGTAAAAGAGGGCCGAACAATAGGTTCTCCTGCTTCAGATGGTGGCCTGCCAACGGGTAGTTTCCCTCGCCCATTTTCTGATCCGGACGCATAGTTGCCGCGCCGATCAGCAGGTTTTCATTGGTTGTGCCTTTTAAAATCGGAAGGTCTAAATCGATGCTGCTGATGGTTATCCGTCCGATTATCGGTTTTGGTTTGCGATTAAAACTTGACTGAACTGTTTCCCTGAAACCGGGCGGATGAATGGATTCAAAATCATAGTCCGCTTTTTTCATGTTATTTTTCCGCGCTTGTTCTGCGGTCAATTCCGATTCAATTTGGCTTTTACTGAGGTACGCGATCAAACAGCCTTTCATGAGAGGAGAGGAAATGAGAAGCAGCCCGGACAAAATAAGAACGGCAATGATCATTTTTTTAACCATGAAGAAAATTCCTTTCTTGTACGTCATGCGGTGAATATTTGGTGAGAAATGATTCTCTTTTTAAAAAAGCACCTGATCGATTCTTACATGATCAGGTGCGATAACGTCTATCTATTCCTTGCTTTCTTCTTTCTTGATACAACAGCCGCGGCTCCGCCGGCTAATAGCAGCAGAATACCGGCCGTGACCGGCATCATACCGTCCGTATCACCGGTTTTCGGCAGGTTTTTGCCTGTATCCGAGTGATTGGTTTTACCATTGGTATCAGGATGATGCCCGCCTTGATTCGTTTGATGATTCGGTGTGTCTTTCCCAGGTGCGGGATTTTTTAATTTCTTATTAGAAACGACGACCTCAACGGCTTTTAACTGTCCTTTTTCAATTGTGAATTCAATTGGTTTTTCGTTCAGCTGATAGCCGTCAGGCGCTTTTGTTTCGATAAATCGATACTGCCCGGGCGCTAATCCTTTCACCGTAAACCGGCCCTTTTGATCCGTCTTCCATACCGCCGGCCGTTCTTTGCTGCCGCCGGTGTTTACCGGATGTCCGGCAGAATCCGTGATCTTGAATTCAGCACCTTCCAGCACCTTATTTTTATCGTCATGATCCACTTTTGTCAGTGTGACATCACCAGGCGTCAGTGTATTCTCCGCACTGATTTCGACTGGTTTTATGTCGGTATTTGTGATCTTGAATGATATTGGCGTTTGATCCAAACTGTAAAGTTCAGGCGCTTTTGTTTCGATAAATTGATATTCGCCCGCTTTCAGTCCCCGTACAATAATTTGTCCGTGCTCATCTGTCGTCAGACCCTCTGTCAGTACTTTGCCGTTTGCATCTGTCAGATTAAACTTCGCACCTTGCAGGACTTTCCGTTTGTCACCTTGATCCAATTTTGTGAGAACAACGCTGTTCTTGATGTTAACTGCAGTCAGGGCAGCCTGATTCGGTTTTCCGCTGTTCTCAGCCTTAATCGTAAACGGCACAGGGGTTGTTGACAGCAGATAACCATCCGGCGCTTTTGTTTCAACAAATTGATAGTTTCCGGGCGCCAAACCGCCGGCGTCAATTTTGCCGCCTTCTTTTGTCATCAGATCGTCTCTTACGGTTTTTCCATCACTGTCAATGATTTTAAATACTGCACCGTCTAAAACGTTTCCGTCTTGATCCTTCTTGATCAGCTGGACAGAGCCTTTATAGTTGACGGCCGTTCCTGCGTCAGTTGACTCCGGCTTTCCTTCCGCTGTTTCTGAGATGGTAAACTCTTTTTTCTCCGTATTTAACACATAACCGTCGGGTGCTTTCGTTTCGATGAAGGCGTAATGACCCGGTGCAAGACCGGATGTTTCTACTTTTCCGTCCTTATCTGAAACCAGATCTTCTTTAACCGTTTTTCCATCACTGTCGACGATTTTGAAGACTGCACCTTCAAGCTTCTTGCCTTCCGCATCTACCTTCGTCAGCCGGACAGAGCCTTTATAGTTGACGGCCGTTCCTGCGTCAGTTGACTCCGGCTTTCCTTCCGCCGATTCTGAGATGGTAAACTCCACTTTCTCCGTATTTAACACATAACCGTTGGGCGCTTTCGTTTCGATGAAGGCGTAATGACCGGGTGCAAGGCCGGATGTTTCTACTTTTCCGTCCTTATCTGAAACCAGATCTTCTTTAACCGTTTTTCCATCACTGTCGACGATTTTGAAGACTGCGCCTTCAAGGTTTCGGCCTTCCGCATCTTCCTTCGTCAGCCGGACAGAGCCTTTATAGTTGACGGCCGTTCCTGCGTCAGTTGACTCCGGCTTTCCTTCCGCTGTTTCTGAGATGGTAAACTCCACTTTCTCCGTATTTAACACATATCCGTTGGGCGCTTTCGTTTCGATGAAGGCGTAATGACCGGGTGCAAGGCCGGATGTTTCTATTTTTCCATCCTTATCTGAAACCAGATCTTTCTGAACCGTTTTTCCATCACTGTCGATGATTTTGAAAACTGCGCCTTCAAGATTCCCGCCGTCTGCATCTTTCTTCGTTAATGCGGCTTTTCCTTGATAATTCACCATTGATCCCAATTCAACATCAGGTACTTGATTCTTTTCGTTCTTTGCGATTGAGAAGTGAATGGCTTTTGTGTTTACGATAAACCCTGATGGGGCTTTCGTCTCCATCAGCCGATAGTATCCGGCGGGCAAACCGTTGATCTCAACTTTCCCATTTTTATCGCTTTCAATATTATTTTTTATCAGAGTATAGGTGCCGTCGCTTGATTTTTTCTCAAGCTTAAATACAGCACCGGCCAAAGGCTTGTTGTTTTCGTCTTTTTTGATAAGCGTCACCTTATTTTTTTGATTTATGACTTTATAGAGTGCTCCTGCAGCGGAGGATTTGCCGTCAATCGTAACGGAGACCCCGTTTACATAAGCATCGCTGATGGTGTAGCCGTCCGGAGCTTTTATTTCTTTCAGTACATAGGTTCCGTAACGGATATTCCCAAACGTAAGTTTACCGGCATCGTCTGTTGTGCCCGTACGCAGCAGCTGCTTGCCGTCTTTAGACCATAATTGAAAGCCGGCTCCTGAAAGAGATGTTCCGTCTGATCCTGTTTTAGATATCGTCAGGCTTCCCTTCTCTCCTGATCCTGAGCCGCCGCCGCTTGAAATGGCGACAAACACTGAGCTGTTGTTCTCTTGGGTCTGCTCCTCAACATTTGTCCCTGATATCGACACTTTGTTGCTGACCTGACCGCTGCTGCCGGAAATATTAATGAGAGAACGATATTGTATGACATACGCGCGGTCGATTTGTTTATAGCTGCCTGTAAAGGTAAGGACAAATGATTGTTCGCCGGTGGCATTGTCAGTTTTTATATCTAGTTTATAGTCCTTATCTTTTTCAAGCTTCACATCACCCGGAATAAGGTTTCCGCTGCTGTCTTTCATAACGCCGTTCTCATTATATTTTGCTTGATATACTTTAAAAGAATCTTCATCTATTATTTGATTCTCATCCGGGGTGTCTTTGACTTTTACGTCATCCAGTGTCGATTGGCTGGCATTGACATTGATGCTCCAATCGATATCGTTTCCGTTCTGTTTGCCGCCTTTAGAAATCAGGTTTCCTCCGTTTGCGATGGAAACTGAACCCGTCAGCGTTCGGTCTGCGTGGTCATTATTAAAGTACTCTGCTTTGTTTGTGTATTGACTCTGTTTAATGACCTGGCCTTTTAATGACGTTTTAAATTCAATCAGGTATGGTACAGCGTCATCTGTTTTGAGACGTACGGTTAACGTATTTTTGTTGCCGTCTGACGGCTCCTCTATTTCATATTTTGAAGAATCCAGCGCCTCTCCTTCAGTGATGGAGCCGTTTTTGCTGATGGTATACGTTTTAACAGCAACCGACCCATGCAAAAATTGCTGACCATCTGTGATCGTATCTTTTATATAAGGATTCTTTGAAGGTTCGCCATTGTAATTAATGCCGACTTTCCATGTGATTTCTTTTGAAACGGCGTTGTATGAGCCGTTTTTGAATCCATTATGGGACGTCTGATTGTTCGGTGTGAAGCCGCTCGATTCCTTATTTGTGCGTTTGCCGCCGTTTTTATCCGTCCATGTCGACTCAGCCGTATTCTTAATGGGTTCGTTTGAAAAGTCAGCGTTGAATTTTGTCTTATACGTGATCTTAAACTGACTGTTTGTTTCTGCATAATCCCCGATCAATGCTATTGTAAAGCCTTGATTTCCGGGTTTTTTTGTTAATGTATAGTCTGTTCCTTCTTTCAGCGTTTTGTTATCAGTCGTGTCTTGCATGTGAAATGAATCGTCAATGAGCGCCAGGCCTCCGCTGGTGAATTGATCATCCAGCGTCCAGTCTTTCATTGTGTAACCGTTTTTATTAACTGTGATTGTCCAATCAACCGTCTTCTTCTCATAGTCTGCATTTGAATAATTTTTGATCAGATTCTGCTGAATGGCGGTTCCCGGAGTTTCCTTTGATTCCCCTGTATCTGTCATTGCTGTATTGGTGTATTTGACAGGACTGTCAATAATGACCCCATCGTTGACTTGAGATTGATAAATGATCTTATATGCTCCTGTGACAGTTTGCTTGAATTTTATTTCAAACCCGTTCCCGTTATCAGTCAGCGTATAATCCTCACCCTCTTTTAATGGGGCGCCCTCTTGTTCGCTGCCGTTCTGGCTGAATGTAATCGGAAGGATTTTCAATGAACCGGGAACAAGATGCAGATCGTCTGATCCGAACGTATCCTTGATGCCGGCTTTGGATTGATCAATCTTTTTCTCACCGTAGTTGTACATAACAGCCCAGCTGAACGTTTGGGATTCTCCTTTATAACCTGTCGAAGATTTTTCTATCATTTTTCCGTAACCCGCTGTTACGGAAGCTTCCGCAGAAATCGGCTCCGCATTGTCTCCGCTGAATGCCGCCTTGTTTGTCAGCGTGATGTTTCCGCCTTTACCCGGCTTTGCCTCATCTTTAATTTCCGTGTCATATATGAGCCGGTAGGCTGAATCGATCGTCCCGGCGAAGGTGACACTACCGTTTTCGCCAACGGTATAACCTGAAGTTATCTCATTTCCCTGACTCACCGAGCCGTCAATATTCACATCAAGTTCATACACTTTCACAGAGCGGAAAATCAATTCGTCCGGAAGGCTTTCAGTCAATTTCGCATTTTTAACTTCTTCTTCCTTTTTATTAAGATCAACCGTCCACGTTACCTTTCCGGGATTAATACCTTTATCGAATGACCCTGATTTCTCAATGGTTTTATTGACATTCGGTTTAAAATAAACCGTTACGTCCGGCGTATCAGAGTTAACCGGAAACTTAATCTTTTGTGTGGTTGATCCTTTTATTTCTTTCTGATTGAATTGGGTGTTTACATACAATGACCCCTTGACGTTAGAATCTTCTTTTACCTCGCCGTTAAACGTCATGATGACATGGCCGCTCGTATTAATGGAAAAAGTTCCGTACGTACTATCGCCGTCGGTCAATGGCTGGTTCGTAATGTCATTATGCATGATAAATTCTTTAGGCAGATCAAATTCATATCGATCACCGTCGTTTATTGTTTTCCCCAGCTCATTCGGAATCGCCCATTGAATGGTGATATTTGCCGGAGAGTTCGTATTCGCAGGGTTGTTTTTGTCATATGGTTTTCCTTTTTCATCAGTCAATTTCACATCAGTTAAAATATTTTGCGTAATCCGGCTTCCGCCTGATTGAAGGCTTTTAGCGGCAGATTTGCTTGAAACCGCCATTTTTGATTGACTGCGTTTAGCAGAAGGTTTTGGTTTCGTTGTCTGTTCTGCTTTCTCCCCGCCGTCTGCAGATGCTGATTTTTTCTCTGTCTTTTCCTGAGGTTCAGCAGGTGTTGAAGAGGTGTTTTTTTCTGTTTCGGAATCCGTTGTTCCGTCTTTCTTCACAGGTATTAACACCTGCTGGGTCTTGCCGGCATCCAGTTGAAAAAGAGCTTTTGCCATTTTCGTCTCATCTGTTATGTCGGGAGTAAACTTCGCCGACAGTGTAATGGAGCCTTTGGCATCCCCGGCATCCGCTCCAGCATCGTTCACTTTCACTTCCAGCGTGCTGCTGTTTGCTTCAGCTTTATATATACCGATCACCCGATCAGCTGATGTCAGCTCACCTTCGGCATCGTTATCTAATGTAAAACTTTCCGGAATCTTTATGGTGATATTCCGGTCGCTTGCATCTTCCTTGTTTTTTAGTGACCATTCGTATGTCAGTGTCACTTTATCTCCCGGTGCTAAAGCCGGTTCACTGGCTTTTGACCCGTCAACAGTCTGCTGTCTGCCGTCTTTGACTGCAACTGAATCAAAGAACCCGCTCTCGCTTTGTTGTGATCCGGAAGCGGCTGCGATCGGAGTAAAGCTGACAACCTGGCTGAAGATGAAAAACAGCGTGAAGCATGAAATCAATGCCGGCCTCAGCCTTTTGCTTTTTTTCGGGCTGAACGAAAAGTTCCTCACTCCCAAGTCTTATTCCTCCCCTTTTATATAGACTTACGTTCGAACAAGCCGGTAAGCATGGGATTCTCCTTATCCGAACCAAACTACATTGTATGAAATCGGCCTATACAAATTCTGTACATGGGATCATTTCAGAAATAGCGCACAAAAAAAGACCGGCATCAGCCGGTCCGGTCATTCAATCGTCAATTGATTTTATCTTTTAATTGTTTATAGCGTTCGTATTCCTTTATCGCCTCTTCTACCTTTCCCAGTTTATTAAATAACTGCAGTTTGTATTGTATAATTTTATCGTCACCGGGCTCTATTTTCTCAACCTGCAGGCAAATGTCCATCGCTTGATGATCATTCTTCTCTTGGATGAGAAAACCAATCAGTTCGTACGCTTTGCTGAGCCACAAATGGGCCAGACGCGCTTTTTCCGGCTCCGCCCACAGATAGCCATTCTCCATGAGATAATGGTTTTCATATGACATGACAATGTCCATATGCCGGGTTAGTGCAGCTGCGCTGAGCGGAGGAGCCTCTTTTAATGTTTTTTCCCATTCAACTGTATCAACCTTTACCCCGGAAAGCCGGAGAATGTATCCTATATCGGTATTTTCTATTGATTGGCTGAAGGGCAGCTGACCGATTAATTTCCGTATCTGATATATTGTCGAGTAGAGCTGGGTGCTTGCTTTTGATATATCATAAGCAGGCCAAAACATTTCCATCAGCATGTCTTTACTGACCGTGCGCCCTTGATTAAGAAGTAAAAATGCATACAGTTCACGGGCTTTGGATGTTCTCCACTTGACTGTTATGTATGTTTTGACACCATTTACCGATTGATAAAAGTCCAGGTTCCCAAAACATTGTATAACATAATCCGTCCCGGTATTCTCTTCTGCCGTCCTGAGTTTTTTATTCATTCGGATTCGCTCAACAGTTGTCAGCAGCCGGGCATTGTCAACCGGTTTCAAAAGATAATCGACAGCATTTAATTCAAACGCTTTGATCGCGAATTCATTATAAGCGGTGATAAAAATAACTTGGATATTTTCATTGACCTCCTGAATCGATTCAGCAAGCTCAATACCGTTTATCCCGGGCATTTCAATGTCAAGAAACACCGCATCAGCTGATGAAAGCTCCGAATGCTCCAGAACTTCCGCCGGATCTTGAAACGTTATAATAGATTGAAAGGCGTTTGTCCGCTCAAGCATACGATTAAAATGAAGCAATGCCAGTTCCTCATCATCCACAATTAACGCTTTCAAACCGCATCCCACCCGTCAATATAGATATATCTGAAAATAATTTCAATTATACCATGTCCAATGCCCTATATAGTTGGATTCTTTTTCTTTCTCTTGTTGTATTACAACGTTTGTGATTACAATATTTATACATTACATAGGATAATAGAATGCCCCTGAATGGGATAAAGGAGTAATGATGTGAAAGAAAAATTTATTTCCATTTCGATTATTTGCGGCTACGCTGCTTTCTTTATGATTTTTATGGTCCTGAATCATTTTTCAGGATCATCCCTCCCCCAAGCGGAACAGGGCGTGATCAATCTGGAAAAGTGGGATTTTCAAAAGGATGGAAATGTCCAGCTGAACGGGAAATGGATTCTATATCCAAATCAGATGCTGTCACCGCAGGCGCTTCATTCAGCAAAAGGAAAAAATCCCGTACTCGTTGATGTCCCTGTCAATGTGAAGCTGTTCGGCAAAACGGCCGATGTGGATTACGGGACGTACAAACTGACAATCCGATCAAATGAAGACAATCAGGTTTTGGGGATCAGCACATCTTTTATCTACAGTTCAAACCGCCTTTACCTTAATGGAAAAGTAATCGGACAGAGCGGCAATCCTTCAGAAAAAGCTGATTTTAAGGCGCAGAACAAACCGTACAGCAGTTTTTTCAGGCTTCACAAGGGTGACAATGAACTTGTCCTGCATTTTTCGAATTTCGGAAAAGTTCCCGGCTGGGGGATCGCAAAACCAATAACGTTTGGGACTCAAGAACAAATTATACGTGAGAATCAAATTTCCTTTTTCAATGATTCCATTATGATTACGGCTTTTTTCATTACCGGTTTATATTTTCTCGGCTTTTTTCTGCAACGGACAAAGGATAAACATTTATTGTTCTTTTCCGTGATGTGTCTGCTTTTTTCTGCCATTATTCTTATGATCGGGAAAGAAAGAATTATCTTTCTCCTCTTTCCGTCTATTTCATTTTCATTGCTGAATTCCTTGCGTATCATCTCAACCGTGCTTGTCAGCATGGCGGTTTTTCTTTATCTCTTTTATGCATACAGAGAAATTGTTTCAAAAACGACGATCACCATTTTAACCGCTTTATCCGGGACCATCTTGATCACTGATTTTATGTCCGGAAGTTTCATTGACCATCTCTCATACATTTTACATTCTGTGCTTGCCGTTACGACTCTGTTTTATATTACATATATTTTTACGATTGCCGCCATAAGAAAAATAAAAGGAAGCACGTACCTTACACTCGCATCCGTCTCGATGAGCGCTTTTGTGATTCTTACGACCATTTCAGCTTACAGCGGCAAAACGGCTTTTTCTTTTAATTCGCTCTATTCATTGCCGACAGTCATCGCTTTATTGGCGGTGGTTCTTCTGATGGCGCAGCAATTCGCCGGAGCTTTCCGGGACAATGAAGTCCTCTCACGGAAATTAGTCAAAATCGACCAACTGAAAGATGAATTTATCGCCAAAACTTCACACGAATTCAAGACGCCGCTGAACAGCATTATTAATATATGCCAAACTCTTGTAGCCGGCAGAAAAAAGAAGACGATAGAGGAAGAGAAAGAAAATATGCAGCTGATCATCCGTATGGGCTACAGACTTTCCGATCTCGTAAATGATATTCTTGATTTGGAAAAAATGAAGCAGGGTATGCTGCAGATTCGTCCGGTTCCCGTCGATGTGCATGCCGTCATATGCAGTGAGATGAACTTCTACCGGCTTTTATCCAAACATAAAAAACTTGCCATTCTTAATCATGTGCCGGACGGCCTCCCTTTGGTGCTTGCAGATGAAAACCGATTCCGGCAAATCTTAACCAATCTTGTTGAAAACGCAATCAAGTACACATCCGAAGGGAACATTATTCTTTCTGCTGAAAACCTGAATGACAAAATGATTCAAATCACGGTGGCCGATACCGGCAGCGGCATTCCTGAGGCTGATCTTGAAACCATTTTTGATTCTTTTCAGCAAGCGGGAGGGACAGAAGAAGATGGAACGGGTTTAGGTTTAAGTATTGTGAAACAGCTCGTCAAGCTCCAAAACGGGGACATCTGGGCGGAGTCAGCGGCGGCGCACGGATCAGCCTTTCATTTTACGTTACCCGCCGCTCAAATTGATTCTTTACCGGAAGCAAAGACCGAACCTCCTGAATCACAGCCCGGACAGAGAATGTCGGATATTTCGCTGGTCACGCCTTATCACTCAGAAAAAATCGATGCTCCGACGATTCTGATCGTCGACGATAACATCGAGAGTTTGAAAATTTTAACTGATATGCTGGAAGGTGTTCCTTATAACGTAATCGCAGTAAAAAGCGGAAAAGAGGCGCTTCAAGCTGTCTCTTCCTCGAAGCTTGACCTGGTCATATTAGACCTGATGATGCCCGACATGACGGGTTTTGAAGTCTGCACAAACATCCGCGAAAGATTCAGCATGGTCGATCTGCCGGTTCTTATCGTTACGGCAGCCATTATCAGCCATGACAAATACAAGGCGTTTCATGCCGGAGCAAACGACATCTTACAAAAGCCTTATCATTACTCTGAATTCACCGCGCGTATTAAAAATTTAATTTTGATGAAGCATACGGCTCACCAAGCCACAAATTTAGAAATGGCATTTCTTCAGTCGCAGATTAAGCCTCATTTTCTTTACAATGTATTAAATACGATCATCGCGCTCAGCCATTTGGATATTGAAAAAGCACGGGAAACGACTGCTGCATTTACAAACTATTTAAGGATGAGTTTTGATTTTCAAAACACTTCGGACATCAGCTCATTCAGAAACGAACTTTCTATCATTACGTCATATCTTTCTATAGAAAAAACACGCTTCGGCAAACGGATTGATATCCTTTTTGATATTGAACAGGACATTGACTTCCCCCTTCCGCCTTTAATGATACAGCCATTGGTGGAAAACGCCGTTCATCACGGGATCAGTAAGAAAAGAGGCGGCGGACGGATAAAGCTGACAGCGAAAAAACAAGGCGAAAACACGTATTTTATCAAAGTGGAGGATAATGGAACCGGCATCATGCCGGACATACAGAAAGATATTTTATCTTCTGACGTTAATCGCAGTGTCGGCCTGAAAAATATCAATCGGCGGCTGAAGCATTTTTGCGGAAGTGAATTGACGATCACCAGCACCCCGGATGAGGGCACCGCTGTTTCGATGATGATTCACACTCCCGGCACAACGGATGATTCGAACTCACTAAAGACGTCTTCATTAAGATACTGATTAACTTCAGAAGGCTTGTAAATACTTCTGCCGGCTGTCGGGGAATTCCCGTCAGCCTTTATTTACCCAAAAAGACGTAAAAACAAAAAAGCTTGAAGAAAAAGTGATATCTTCTCCAAGCTTAGATGATCCGCACCAGTCTGGCCGTTTTCACTTAAGAAATCGTAACTCCCGCGCTTGCATATCCCGCCACTGTATTAATAAGCGAAAGGCCTGTCGCAGTGGCGGAGAATACCATTAACAGCCGGGTTTGAGGAGTTACCGCAATGTTCAGCCCTGTCGTGATTCCGTTGCTGATGCTGCCGATTGACAATATGCCGGTGAGGGGAGGAGCTAAAGTGACGGATGCTCCGGGGATCGGCGTGAACGTATTGTTCGGCACTGTGGAACTGTATAATTGTGCGGTTATCGTAACAGTCGAGCCGACAAGCGACAATGCTGCGGTTGTACTGAAATAAGCGGCAATTGATGTAATGGTTCCGCTTCTCGGAGCAGAAAAAGCAAAGTTCAGCAGAGTTCCTCCGGCCCCGGTGAGATCAATTGCACCTCCCCCTCCGACATTGACGCCCGTTACAGAATTGCCGAACCCGACAAGGCTCACCGTTCCGATTAATCCGCCGGCAATGGTCGTCACGGCAGTGGGAAGACCTGAAGCATAAGGAATGATCGCGCCTGCTCCGGTTACCCCGGTTACTCCTGTTGCTCCGGTGGCGCCGGTTACCCCAGTTGCTCCGGTTACCCCAGTTGCTCCGGTTACTCCTGTTGCACCGGTTATTCCCGTGGCTCCCGTTACTCCGGTGGCTCCAGTATCTCCGGTTACTCCTGTTACTCCGGTTACTCCTGTTACTCCGGTTGCTCCAGTTATTCCGGTCGCTCCGGTTACTCCGGTTGCTCCAGTATCTCCGGTTATCCCGGTTGCTCCGGTTACTCCCGTGGCTCCCGTTATCCCAGTTGCGCCGGTTACTCCGGTTGCTCCGGTTGCTCCAGTATCCCCTGTTACCCCCGTTACTCCGGTTGCTCCAGTTATTCCGGTCGCTCCGGTTACTCCCGTTACCCCGGTTGCTCCTGTTGCCCCGGTTACTCCGGTGGCTCCGGTTACCCCGGTCGCTCCGGTTACTCCGGTTGTTCCCGTTACCCCAGTTGCGCCGGTTGCTCCGGTAGCTCCCGTTACCCCGGTGGCGCCGGTTATTCCAGTCGAGCCTGTTACTCCCGTTGCGCCGGTGAATCCCATTGCTCCCGTTACCCCGGTGGCACCCGTTATCCCAGTTGCTCCGGTTACTCCGGTGGCACCCGTTACCCCGGTCACTCCGGTTGTTCCCGTTACCCCAGTTGCGCCGGTTGCTCCGGTTGCTCCCGTTACTCCGGTTACCCCGGTTGCTCCGGTTATTCCAGTCGAGCCTGTTACTCCCGTTGCTCCCGTTACCCCAGTGGCTCCCGTTATCCCAGTTGCACCGGTTACTCCCGTGGCTCCCGTTACCCCGGTCGCTCCGGTTACTCCGGTTGTTCCCGTTACCCCAGTTGCGCCGGTTGCTCCGGTTGCTCCGGTAGCTCCCGTTACACCGGTTGCTCCGGTTACTCCCGTTACTCCCGTTACCCCGGTGGCGCCGGTTATTCCAGTCGAGCCTGTTACTCCCGTTGCTCCGGTGAATCCCATTGCTCCCGTTACCCCGGTGGCACCGGTTATTCCAGTCGCGCCGGTGGCGCCGGTCGAGCCCGTTACTCCCGTTGCTCCCGTGGCGCCGGTGGCTCCAGTCGCGCCGGGATCTCCAGTGACGCCGGTTACCCCAGTCGCTCCGGTATTCCCAGTCGAGCCCGTTGCTCCGGTAAACCCCGTTGCTCCAGTGAATCCCGTTGCTCCAGTCAGCCCTGTTGCTCCGGTCAGCCCCGTTGCTCCGGTGCACCCCGTTGCTCCGGTGAATCCTCTTACATGAAAATGATTTGGATGACAGCATGGACACCATCTTTCATGACAGCAAGAGTTTTCGCAACAGAATCCTTCACAGCAATGTGCCCGATTTTGATAACTGCGCCTTTGATTTCTTCTTTTATGTTGAAAATGACAGCAACACTCATTACTATTCCGGCAGTCGTAATCCCAAGAGTCGTATCTGTTATACCAAGTATCTCCTTTTCTCATTACACCACCTCTATTTTCATAATATTTCCATGATAAAAAAAGGTGTGGCAAAACCCCACTTCTATTGGGCAAATTTTTAAATGTTCTTTAAGGCTGCATCATGCAGCATTTACAGAAAAAAGACCTAACTGTGCATAAGTCAGGTCTTTCATCTTTAAAATATCAGTCTGCTGTTGTATTAGGTTGTCGGGAAACGAATGCTGTTAAAATCGATATTGAGAGCTGTCGCTGTTGTTATATTATTCGCAGTTGTGAAAATAACTCTCAGCTGGTACGTATTTGTTCCTGCGGTCGGTGCTGTATCCACTGTTGTATCAGCAATCGAAAAACTATCCGTAGCTGCGGTAGTACTAGTTCGCGACAGAGTTCTTGTATGAATTTGTACTGTTCCCCTATATAATCTCACCTCAAAAACAAAGTTTGAATTGGCTGCAGTTGTTAGCGCGACACTGAGTGCATAATCAAGCTTTACATTCTGCAAAGCGTTAACCGGGATTGCCAGCGTAGCAATGGGAACTTCTGTATTTAACGGCGGATAAACAGTGAGCGGCCCGTTGGTTCTTGTGAAGAGCAAGGTTGGTGTACTGCCTGTGGCGCCGGTTGGTCCTGTTGCTCCAGTTGGGCCCGTTACTCCTGTTGAGCCTGTTGCGCCGGTTGCGCCTGTTAATCCCGTTACACCTGTTGGGCCAGTCACTCCTGTTGCACCAGTTAACCCAGTTCCTCCCGTTGGGCCGGTTGAGCCTGTTAATCCCGTTACACCTGTTGGGCCAGTCACTCCTGTTGCACCAGTTAACCCAGTTCCTCCCGTTGGGCCGGTTGAGCCGGTTGCGCCTGTTAATCCCGTTACACCTGTTGGA